>CAZQBS010000006.1:0-77817 GCA_964591835.1 uncultured Sphingorhabdus sp.
ACATGCTTATATATTGTCAAGCATCATCAAGGAACCGAGCGATCATGATCTTTCGTCAGTTATTCGAAGAGGAGTCTTCGACTTACACTTACCTCCTCGGCTGCCCCGAGACGCGCAAAGCCGTTCTGATCGATCCTGTCCTTGAGACGATAGAGCGTGATCTTGCTGCGCTTCAGGAACTGGACCTTGAACTGGCCTACACTTTGGAAACCCATGTGCATGCGGATCACGTCACATCGGCCTGCTATCTGCGAAGCTTGACGGGCTCCAAAATCGCATATCCCGCCATGGACGGTCTTTCTTGTTCTGACGTCGGCGTGGCTGAGGACCAGCCTTTGATTGTTGGCGCGCTCAAGCTTCAGCCGCTGTTTACGCCGGGGCACACCGATGCCCACCATAGCTACATAGTGGATCTCCCCGATGGCCTTCGCGTCTTTACCGGGGATGCACTTTTAATCGACGGCTGTGGTCGTACCGACTTCCAGAATGGTGACCCGGCCACGCTCTATCGCTCGGTTACCCAAAAGATTTTCACGCTGCCGGGTGACGGCCTGATCTTCCCGGCTCACGACTACAATCATCGCCGGGTGACGACAGTAGCGCAGGAGCGTAAGCGGAACCCGCGCCTTGCGGGCAAGACCGTTCAGGAATTCGTAGCGATCATGGAAGCTCTCGATCTTCCATATCCCAAGAAGATCGACGTTGCCGTGCCAGCAAACAAACTCTGCGGAGATTGCCCCACGGACCTGCCGGAACGGTTACGCCAGATAGGTGGCAAGTCCGAGCAGGGCTGAGATGCCTCGTGTAGGTCCGATTAATGTCCAAGCGAACTGTCGGTCGTTCAATACATCAGCAATAGCCGCCTATCCAACGCGATGTCGGCTTTTGGGTGTAGCAATCAGCGCCAAGGATGACCGCAGCTGGGCGCAAAGCTGCCATCGACATAGCGAATGAACGAAGGTCCGCTTACCGCGATTGTGCCCCTAATAGGAGACTGTCGGGATAGTCGAACAATGCAGTTAATCCACACTAGCTCTAGCTTAGATACTCTTTGCGCATTTTTCGATTTCGACGAAACTCGTCGAGTGTTTTCCCTTCCCGCGATGCGTCCGGGGCATATGATCTGTTCACGAGTTTTCGTTTGTGCTTTTTTGGCAGCGAGTCATTTAGCAGGTCAAAAAGCCGCTGCTCATAATGCCATTCCTCACGCCAAAATGCTTTTCGCTTGGGGTCGCGGGCCTTGCGATGTTTCTCCGCAAAATATGTGACAGATTCCTGAGAATCCATCATGCGCTGAAAGCGCTCATCCCAGAACTCCTTTTGCTTTTCGTCGATCGGGCCATCAAATTCGATGTTCCCCTCGATGAGGTCGACAAAGATATCATCGGGATGCGGAACGGGGTCAGGAGCAATGGTGCCGTGCCGCTGACGCCGTTCCAGTTCAGCTGTCCATTTTTGCTTATATTCGATCATCACCGTGAGAACTTCGAGCTGCTCGGCGTTCTTGCGCGCTTCCACCGTCCGCACGATATCGGATAGCTGTTTTTGAGCTAGCCGGATGCCCTTCATGGCCGAGATGGCAAGTGCGCGTACGGAGGCCTGTATTGCAGGCAGCTCGATACTCTTGTCCCCTTCCCGGATGGTAACCGGCCGATATGCTTCTTCCAATATCAGGTTATCGGTTGGGCGCAGCACGGGATCCCATAGTGGTTTCTTGTCTTTGGCTTTTCGCGGCCTGCCATTGGGATTGCCTGAGCGCCCTTTTTTGAACCTGCGGTCCTCAGGCGGTTTGGCGTAGCCCACTTTATAAGGGACGAGACCAGCATCGTTTTCGCCATCCGCAGCGCTCATTCTGCAGCCTCCGCTGTTTCCAGAACAATGCCATTGCGTGTTTCATCGACCTCGTCAAACTTCTGATCGGTTGATGCCAGCGTTACCGACTTACCCGTATACGCATGCCATCGTCGAACGATGGTATCGCAGTAGAGCGGGTCATATTCCATAAGGCGGGCACAGCGACCAGTCTTCTCGGCTGCAATAAGCGTGGAACCCGACCCTCCAAAACCATCAAGGATAATCTCGCCGCGTTTAGAGCAGTCACAGTCCGTTGCCATCCCAGAACACGATCTTGATCAGATTGGCTTTGCGGCCCCTGAACGCGAACAGGTGGCCCGAGAACGGATCCTCTTTCAGCACCCCCTCGACCAGCATCGCCAGCCCGTCCATGCCCTTGCGCATATCGGTGACGCCAGCTGCAATATGGATTTTCACGCTGGCCCCACCAGGAAGCATCATCATGCGCCCGCTCCTTCCAGCATCTCGACCATGGTGCGAACGGTCGCAGGATCGGTGTCCCGCGCAAAACGCACCCGCCTTCCACCAACCAGTTCAACCTCGATCTCCTCGCGTGATCGCTCGACGATAACCGCAGCAGGGACAGGTGGCGGCGGAACTGAAGATTCCATAAGGGATTCTTGCGCAGGCGCAGATGCATCGCTGAGGGTCACCTGCAAGAACACCGGTTCGGGCTCGGGCGACAACTCGCGCTTCCAGCGATAAAGCAGCGGCCTGCCGATCCCGTAGCGACGCGCCACCGCCGATATCGAAGCGCCTGGCGCCAGTGCCTCGGCAACGATCCGCTTCTTGTCGGCCATGCGGAAATTGCGCCGGCCGTCCGGCAGCGATTTTGCCGAGGGAACGTAGCCCGAAGAGACCGGCTCAATTTCCTTATGAGACATGTGTCCAGACACGTGTCTAAGCCCGCCACCGCGCCGCCAGAGCAAATTGGCCTGCGCCACCGTCTCTTCGTCCTTGAACTGCGCCCGCCAGTTGCCAAAGCGCTTCAACGGCAGTCCGTGCAGCCCGCAATATTCCCGCTGATTCAAATCGCTAGCCTGCCAGTCCTCATGATGGGCCCGCCAGAAACTCTCTAGTTCTGCACGTTTTTGATCACTCACCCTTGCCATGATCCCGGTCTCCTTCGCACAATCTATCTGCGAAAGAAAATTGGCCACATCAAAGCAACATCAAGCGTGCAAGCTCGGGACGCTTACGCGGCTCCCTGTTATCCTAGTGATAATTCCCTGTTACGTGGAAATGAATTCCCCGTTATCTTTCTAGGGAATTTAGCGTAAAAGCGCAGGAGTTCTGCGAACTTCAGCGTGCAAACCGGCCTAAAGCACTGTAAAAAAATTGATGTTTTCCCTGTTAATTCCCTGATATCAGGGAATTTGGCGCAGAGACCGTATCGAGCAGGACTGCGTGCGGCGCCATTTCCCACTTACTTGAAAACCACCGTCCGCTGCCCGTTGAGCAGCACCCGGTGCTCGATATGCGCCTTTACCGCACGAGCAAGGACCCGGCTTTCGGTGTCCTGACCTTGCGCGATCAGGTCATCGACTCTGTCGGCGTGATCGACCACCGACACATCCTGCGCGATGATCGGGCCTTCGTCGAGGTCGGCGGTCACATAATGCGCGGTTGCGCCGACCATTTTGACGCCGCGGTCGTGGGCACGGTGATAGGGGCGTGCGCCCTTGAAACCGGGCAGGAAGCTGTGGTGGATGTTGATGATCCGGCCGCTCATTTTGGTGCAAAGCTGTTCTGACAGCACCTGCATATAGCGGGCGAGTATGACCAGATCGACTTGCTGCGCCTCAAGCAGCGCGAGCAACGCTTCCTCTTGCGCCGCTTTTGTGTCGGCAGTGACCGGCAGATAGTGAAACGCGATGCCATCATGCTCGGCCCGGCGCTGCCATGTCCGGTGGTTCGAAATGACGCTTGTCACTTCCATTGCCAACCGTCCGGTCGCAGTGCGGTAGAGCAGGTCGTTGAGGCAGTGCCCGCCCTGGCTCACCAATATCGCGACGCGCGGCTTGCGGGCGGCATCGTGCAATTGCCAGTCCAAGCCGAAGCTTTCCGATACTCCGGCAAAGGCCGAACGAAATATTTCGATGTCCGACCCGGGCGCGGGCGCGAAGGCAATGCGCATGAAAAAGGTGCCGCTGTCCTCATCGCTATATTGCGCGCTTTCGAGAATGTTGCCGCCCTGACCCGCTATGCACACTGCGACGCCCGCGACAATGCCGGGGCGGTCCTTGCAGGTTATTAACAGGACAAATTGCGCGCTCATCCCAACAGCAATGGCGCGAGTTTTGCCCTTTGCCAAGCCGCATCGCCAAATTGCGAGGCATGGAATATGGCGGCGCGGCGGTGGAGGCCGGCGTCGCAATCATGCGTGAACCCGAAGCCGCCGTGGAACTGGATCGCGCGGTCGGAGGCAAAGCTGTAAACGCCGTCCGCCGCAGCCTTTGCCATCCGCACCGCGACTTCGCCAAGCCCCTGGTCGCTGAAGCTGGACGCCGCGCTATACAAATGCGAACGCGCCTTTTCGTAATCGACATAGGCATCGACGATGGGGTGCTTGAGCGCCTGATATTCGCCGATGACCTTGCCGAACTGCTTGCGCGTCTGCAGATAGCTGACGGTGTAGTCGATAACGCTTTGCGTGCCGCCGCACATTTCGGCGCTTTGCAGGAGCGCGGCGGCCTGGTCGATATGCGCCAATGTTTGCGCGGTCTTACCGAAGTCGAGCAGCGCCGATTTGGCGATTATGATACCGTCGAGCAGCAACGCAAAGCTTCGCCTGGTTTCGTCGATAATCGCTTCACGGCGCAACCGGCCTGCAATGTCGGACGCGGTCAGCACGACCAAAGTCGCTTTGCCGTCGAGCATGACCGACGCGATCACGACCTCGGCCGATTCCGCCCAGAGCACGAACAGTTTTTCGCCGGAGAGCTTGAGGGTGTCGCCGTCCGCCTTTGCCGTTGCGGTGATGTTGCTCAAATCCCAGTCGCCATGCGCTTCGGACAAAGCGAGCGTGCCGACCGCGCCTTCAGCCAGCTTGGGCAGCCACTCGGCCTGCTGCGCCTCCGTACCGCCCATGACAAGCGCCTGTGCCGCCAAAGTCGATGACACCAATGGCGAGGCCATCAGGTAGCGGCCCATCTGTTCGACCACTGGCACCACCTCGGCCAGCGTAAGCCCGACGCCTCCATGCGCTTCGGGAATGGCAATCGCGGTCCAGCCGAGCGCCGCTGTCTCGGCCCATACACCCGCGTCATAGCCAAGCTCGCTGTCGATCAGCTTGCGGACCTTGTCGATCGGCGATTTGTCGCGGCAGAATGTGGTTGCCACATCCAGCAGCTCGATCTGCTCCTCGCTATAGCCAAGCCCCGCCAACTGCATCGCACTCTCCTGTTATCGTTGCCGAATGCTCTATGGAGCGCGGCGACGCAAGAAATCAAGCGCGTTTAATCGCACGATTAAATGCTCATGCATTCTCGAGCGTCTTGCGCCCAGCGCGCACCTTCATTTTGTGTCCGGCTTTCGTGCCAAGCGAAGCCGATTTCACCGTATCCATGAACACCCATTCGTTGGTCGCCGCCTGCGGGGTCAGCGACAGGTGCATATAGCCGCGGTTCGAGGTATCGGCCCATTTCAGCTCGCCCGGGTTTTCACCAACAAGTTTGCGCGCGACTATCATCGGATCGATCCCGGTTGTCGCGCTTTCGAAGCCGGGGGACGACACGCTGTGCCCGCCGAACTCGACGCCCGCCGGTTTGCCGCTTTCGGGCAGGTCGAACGCCCAGCCATTATGGCTGTCGCCGGTTACCACCACCAGATTGGCGTCTGCCCGCTGCGCCGCCGCCAGAAGACGCGACCGTGCCGCCGGATAGCCGCCCCAGTTATCGAGATTATAGGGGAGACCGGCTTTCGCGGCCGCAATACCCTGTCGTGCATAATTCTTCGCGCGCTCGGTCGCATCTTTGGGGAACCAGTCCAGTGCGTCCTGAGGGGTTTAGTTGAAACCCATATTGGTGCCCGAACCGACCACCGTCCACACCGCAGCATCGCGGCCCATCGCCTTGTTCAGCCAGCTTTCCTGCTCGCTGCCGAGCATCGTCATCGAAGCGTCGCGCCACGCCCCGTCACGATATTCGGCGAACGCCTTGGCCGGATCGGGCGCGCGCATGAAATCGCCGTGCCAATAGGGCTTCGAGCGCGCAACGGCGCGTGTATCGGTTCGGTAATAGGTCGCCAGATCACCGATTTCGTATGACTTCCACGGCGTCTCGCCGACCGGCAACCATTCGCGCCAGACCTGCATCGCGGCGTTCTTGCGGTTGGTCCAGTCGCCCTCGTCGGGCTGGTGGTTTTGCGCACCACCCTCCCACATATCGTTCGTGCCTTCATGATCGTCGGTGTTCGGAATGACCGGGAAATTGGCGTGGATCGCCTGCAATTGCCTGTCCGAGCGGTAGCTGGCATAGCGCAGCCTGTAATCGGCGAGTGTCAGTATCTCGTCGCTCGGGAATATCCGCTTGGCAAAGTCCGCCCCGCCATCGTAGCCGCCGCGCCCATATTCGTAGATGTAATCGCCCATGTGGAGTACGAGATCGACATCGTCGCGCATCGCCGCGTGGCCGTAAGCATTGAATTCGCCAAAGCCGAGATTCGAACAGGAGAAGATCGCGATATTGAACTTCGCGACCTTTCCCGCAGGCAGCGTCTTGGTGCGGCCCACCGGCGACATCGTGCCGTCGGGCGCGATGAAGCGGAACCAGTGCCATTTGCCGGGAGCCAGATTGTCGACGGTGATTTTGACGGTATGATCGCGCCAAGGCCCAGTGACCATCTCGCCACCGCCCGCGATTTTGGCGAAGTCCTCGGCTTCAGAGATCTCCACACGAACCTTCGACGGTGCGCCGGTCGCACTCACATAACGGGTCCAGAGCAGTACCGAATCCGGCCCCGGCTCGCCGCTGGCGACATTGTGCGTGAAGCCCGTAAGGCCCAACAACGCCTGCGCCATTGCGGCCCCCCCGGGGAGAATTAGCCCGCCGATGCCAAATCCTGCGGTCGCCATTAGTGCACGGCGGTTGATAACTATCGACATCGGCAATTCCTCTTATCCCTGACCGCACTAACCGCTAGGCAATCACTATTGCAATGATATTACAGCTGCGTACGGAGCGACCATAGTTCGGGGAAGGCGCGCTTTGTAACGGTACTGGCGAGATAGCTGACCCCCGCGGTCCCGCCCGTTCCGCGCTTACCGCCGATGATACGTTCCACGGTCAGCACGTGCTTGTGCCGCCATGTCGCCATCGCATCATCGAGATCGACGAGTTTTTCCGCGAGCTGGTATAACTCCCAATAGCGTTCGGTATCGCGGTAGACCTGAAGGAACCCGGCCTCGACCTCCGGCGAAAAAACATGCGACTGCGCCCAGTCGCGTTCGAGCTGTCCGAGTGGCACGTCGATCCCCGCGCGGGCCAGCGCAATGATCGCATCGTCCCAGATGCTTGGTCCGACCAAAGCCGCCACCATTGCCGCCCGCGCTTCAGGCCGGTCGTCCTGATATGTCAGGAAACCCGCATCTTTGAGACCGAGCAGAAATTCGACGGTGCGAAACTGGTCCGACTGGAACCCCGAACTCGGCCCCAGCACATGCCGGAACCGCGTGTAATCGGACGGCGTCATTGTTGACAGCACGTCCCAGCTGAGCGTCATAACTGCTTGAATCCGGCTGACCCTGGCCAGCGCCTTATAGGCTGGCACCAGTGCATCGACCTGAATCTGCGCCTTGGCAAATTTCAGCTCGCGGATCATCTGCTTCAGCCACAATTCCTTGGTCTGGTGGATGATAATGAACAGCATTTCATCATCAAGATCGGACTGCGGATTCTGGCTGGCCAGCAGCGTGTCGAGCGCAAGATAACGCGCATAGGTCATAGGGGGCGTGTCGGTCATGCGGGCAGGATAGCCGCCCGGCAAGCAACGGTCCATTGTCTCGCCGCATTCTTCGTGATAACTTCCAAATCGGGTCGCGCCACAAGCCGGGTTTTTGCGTCACAACGACAAAATCCGGCCGATTTGAATTGGTGGAGGGGGATTATGGCCCGCTATTTCTATCTGGCGTATTCGGTCGTCGCTTATACAATTTTCTTTGCAACATTTTTGTACTTGATCGCATTTGTCGGTAATCTGCCGGTACCGCGAACGGTCGATCAGGGCGGTGTTGTGAACGGCGCGGCAATTGCATTAATCGTCAATATCCTGCTGATCGCGTTGTTCGGCGTTCAACATAGCGTAATGGCGCGCCAGAGCTTCAAGACCGCTTGGACGCGGATCGTTCCAACCCCCATCGAGCGCAGCACATATGTACTGTTCGCAAGTGTTGCCCTGTGGCTCATGTTCCATTTCTGGCGTCCGATAGCAGGCGATGTTTGGCGTATCGACAACACAATTGGTGCGGGTGCGATGTGGATCTTGTTTGCCACTGGCTGGCTTATTGTTCTGACCAGCACATTCCTTATCAACCATTTCGAGCTGTTCGGGCTGCAACAGGTCTGGTTGCACGCGCGAGGCAAAACTGCGGCGGCACCCAGATTCAGAACGCCATTCTTTTACAAGATCGTCCGCCATCCTCTTTATTCGGGCTTCTTTCTGGCATTCTGGGCGACACCGCATATGACCTACGGGCATTTGCTGCTGGCCGTCGGAATGTCGCTCTATATGCTCATCGCGATTTCTTACGAAGAGCGGGATCTGGTGGGGCATTTCGGGCCGGATTATGAGCGCTATCAGGCGGAAGTCGGAAAGTTGGTGCCACGGCCGCGCAAAGCTGGATCGTGACAAAAGAAAGCCGGAAGAGGATGGCCCCCTTCCGGTTTAGTCTTTAGGCTTAACGCGCTGGTTCAGAAGGTAAACCGTACGCCACCGTTGTAACGGCGACCAAAGCGTTCCCATTCAATGGTATATTGGCCGTTTCGTGCCGCCGGAATTCCGCTGGCGTTGAGCAAGTTCGATGGATCGGAATAGCGACGACCCGGATTGTTGAGCAAGTTCGATGCATCGAAATAGACTTCGAAACCGGCAAACACCTCATAACGCGCCGAGAAATCGAGCTCGTCATCATCGGCCCAGTAGGTGTCGCCAGCATCGGCAAGACTGTCGGCAAAACCATCGGCCCATGTCGTCCGGTTTTGATATTGCAGACGAAGCGACACACCATATTTTTCGTAATAGGCGCCGACATTGTACACGACCTGCGAAGTACCGGGCAGCGGAACCTTGCGTTCGGGCGAGGTGATCAGACCCGCTGCATCCAAGATAGCAGGCTTGGTCACCTCGCTGTCGTTATAGGTCGCGTTTGCAGTGAAGCCGAAGCCACCCATCCAATCAGGGAGACCCAGATTGGCGGTATAGGGTTCTAGCTGGAACTGTGCCGCAGCCTCGAAACCATAGATCCGGCCCGAACCGCCATTGGTAATTCCGCTGAAAGCATAGCCCGAACGGTCAACGCCGTTGGTATCAAGCGCGTTCGAACCGAATGTCCGGCGCGAGGTGTAGAGTACGTCTTCGACGCGCTTGTAGAACGCACCCAGCATAAAATAGCCTTGCGGCTGCACATACCACTCATAATAGGCATCGACCCCGTAAGCACGTTCCGGTTTCACCGCCGGGTTGCCACCGGAAATCGACTGATTGGCGTCGTTGACAACGACGTTTGGTCGCAACTGGTCATAATCCGCACGCGCCGCACCGCTGGTAAAACCGATGCGAAGCTTCTTGTCGTCTTCGACATCGAAATTCATGTGGAGGCTGGGGAAAGCCATTGTGGTGCTGCTCGATGCTTCTATTTCGCCGGTCACGCCGGGAATGGTCGCAAGCGAACGGCCTCGGTTAGTAACCTTCTCGACACGAACACCGCCGACGACGCTACCCCAGTCGAAATTGCTGTTGGCCATCAGATAACCGGCAAAGACGCGCTCCCGCACATTGTAATGGTTGCCCGATACCGGGGCGAAACCTTGTATGGTCTTGGCCCGATCAAGATAATCGCGCATCGCATCAAGGTTGAAATAGCGAAAGGTGTACCCCAGCGGAATTTCACCCCTGAATGGAACATCGAGCGAGAAGGGCAAATAATTTGTGCCGATTCCGGCGGCGGTAAATTGCGCTGCTGTATTCAGCACCAGATTGCGTTCGCGGTTGATTTTGGTGCGCTGGTCATATTGGACGCCAGCGCGGATCGTAGTTTCGCCGCCGAACATTGATGAGGTGTGCGAAAGTTCGCCCTTGAAAGTGTAGGCCGTGGTCGGGTCAACCGCATTGAGCGAAGTAAACGACGATAAAGGCTTGGTAAAGTTGTCGATGGCTGTGACCGGAGTGCCAGCTGAATAGCGCGTTGGGCCGCTCAACTGGTTTGTTGTGAACAATTGCACCCGTGCAAGATTCAGATTGGTAAAATCATAGGCCACTGTCGGGCGTAACGTACGAGTCGCAGGGCTATCCCAACGGGTCTCGCCTACAACCGAGCGATCATCAACCGACTTGGTGTAGTTTGCGGCCCATTTGAAACCCCAATTGTCACCGAACTGATGCCTGCCTTCAAGCGTATTGGTGAACACCGACTGACGGAATGCACGGAGTGTAGAACGCTGGTTGATATCGATGCCATAGACGGTTCCTTGGAACGGGCTGTTGATACACGCGTCGGCATAGGCAGTATTGGTCGGCATGGTCGTCGACCCGGTGCAAGCTGCGGTGTTGGCAACCTGATCACCCTGGCGATCATCGAAATCAAAAATATAGTTGTCGCGTGCCTCGTCATCGGAGAAGATGGTGTAAAGTGACCGGACGGAAATGGTGTTGTCCGCATCCGGACGGAAATCGACGCGCCCCGAAATCGAATAGTTTTTTCGGGTCAGACGGTATAGCTTGTTCTCGGTTTCACGCGCCCAAAAGCGGGAGTTAAAGCCGGGACGGCGGTCTTGTGAAACCTGCTCCCAATCGATCTCGAAATTGTCGGTGAGCATATTGCGCTCGTAATAACTGCCCGAAAGAAGCACGCCGATCTCACCGACATTGGTCTCGAATACATTGGAAAGCGTAAGCGACCCTTCATATTCACCACGCTTGCCGAGTTCGGTTTGACCCGCGCCCAGTTTCCCCGAGATGCGGAAGCCGTCATAATCTAGCGCCGAGCGGGTTATGATGTTGACGTTGCCCGAGATGGTCTCACCCGGCATGTCAGGCGTCACCGCTTTCGAAACAATAATCTGCGATGCCAGCGCCGACGGGATCGAGTCGAAGCGCGCATCGCGGCCTTCGGGGCTGACGATATTGATGCCATCGAACGACAATGTCGTCCAATAATTCGGCGCACCGCGCAGGCTGATGTAGCGCGCCTGTCCTTGGTCGCGTTCGACCGCAACGCCCGGCAGGCGACCGGTGGCCTGTGCAACGTTCTGGTCGGGCAGTCGACCGACCGCATCGGAGGCAATGACGCTTACCAGCGAGTCCGAATTTTTCTGGACCTCGAGCGCGGCCGCTTCCGATTCGGCAATAGGCCGCGAGCCGGTGACCACGATAGCTTGATCGTCCGAAGCTTCTTCTCCGACCGGTGGAGCACCAGTTGTTTGCGCATACGCCGCCGAGGTCATTGCGACCGCCATAGCGGCAAAACTGGTGAGGTGGAAAAGCGGTTTTTTGATCGTCATGAGAAGCCCCCTTCATGCAAAGAATATTGCGATTGCGAAGGCGCCCTAGCGGGGCAACAAGACTCTGCGGCTACCGGTTAATGACTGACTGACGTGAATTACGTGACGGTGCTGTCACGCATTTGTCACTGAAACGACACAGGCCGAACATAGGCGCGGCCTAACCAGACTATAGGGGAAAATTGATGCCGAGATATCTGCTGAACGCAGTCCAATGGACCATGACAGTCGGGGCGTTGATCATCCTTTCGGGTTGCGCTCCAAAAGCTCCGGCTCCGATATTCGGACTTCCCCCCGTCGCTGTTCAGGCCACTGGCCAGACCGAGCCCGTCGGTACCATTGCCGCCGATGCAGCCGACGACCCCGCCATCTGGCGCAACGCGGCGAACCCGGCAGACAGCCTGATCGTCGCCACCGACAAAAAGGCGGGGCTTTATGTCTATGGCCTCAACGGCAAGATCCGCTCGTTCATCGACGCCGGACGCGTGAACAATGTCGATCTGGTTGAAATTGGTGAGCGCATCATCGTTGCCGCTAGCGACCGTAATAATCCCGCGCAATCTCGCATTGCGCTATTTGTGCTCAATCCCGACGATGCCAGGCTGACCCCGATCGGCCATGTCGCATCCGGCCCCGGCGAAGGCTATGGCATCTGCATCAAGGAACCGGTTGAAGCGGGAATGCTCGAAATATTTGCGGTGTTGAAGGCCGGGACGGTCAACCATGTTACAATCGCGCTCGGAGCGTCGAGTGCGACCGGCAGCATCGTCCGCTCAATGAAGATACCGACGCAAACCGAAGGCTGCGTGCTGGACAAAGCTGGCAATCTCTATGTCGGCGAGGAAGATGCCGGGATCTGGCGCTTTTCAGGCGCCAAGGAGGGCAGCGCCGAAGGCACGATGATCGCCGCGGTCGATAACCAGCGTTTGGTCGCCGATGTCGAGGGGCTAGCCATCGTCCGCGAGGCAACCGGGCTCGAACTCCTGATCGCATCGAGCCAGGGCGACAACGCCTATGCGGCGTGGGTATTGCCCGACATGCGCTACGTCGGCCGGTTTGCGATTACCGGCGGCGAGTTTGGCGCGACCAGCGAAACCGACGGCATCGCCGCGATGGCTGGCGACTTCGGCCCGGCCTATCCGGGCGGACTGTTCATTGCCCAAGACGGCAACAACGCCCCCGCCGCGCAGAATTTCAAGCTGGTCGGCTGGGACAAGGTGAAGGCGGCGCTGGGGATTTAGCCGAGCATCACATCGAGCCACTGCCGTGCGAGGGCTTCGGCTTCGGAAGCCGAGAACGATGCATTGCCAAGGCTTAGCTCAAGCCACAGCCCGTCGATTAGCGCGGTCAGGCCGACCGCGGCCAGGCGCGGGTCTGCGGGTGCTCCGGGGCAAGCGCTTATCAGTTGTTCGAGTTCGTGGCGGTTGGCAGCATAGATTTCGTCATGGATTTGGCCAATTCCGGCATCGGACCGGGCCAAGCTCCAGAATGCGAGCCAGACGCCCAGGAGTTCGGGATCGGCTATCGGTTCGCGAAAGTTAGCGGCAATGAAGGCCATCAGGCAGTCATTCGGGTCGTCGCCAGCGGCCTCGACCGCTTCGTCCAGCGCCTTTGCCACACGCTCGGCGGTGGCGCGGTAGGTAACGGCGATCAGCGCGTCGATGCCGTCGAAATAATGGCGGAGCAGGCCCGGAGATACACCCGCCTCGACGCAGATCGCGCGCACCGACGTGCGGTGCGCGCCGTGCCTTGCCAGACAGCGCCGGCACGCCGCAATAAGCGCCTCGCGGCGGCTGTCGGCGCTCTCGCGGGTAAAGGCTTGTCTCGCGCTCACGTTGTTGTTATACATTCGTACAACAAAGGAATCAACACTGCGCGACACCTTCGAAAACTTCGACCCGCTTGAAGGCTGGAGCCTGCCGGCATGGACTTATGATGACCCCGATTTCTTCGCCGCCGAAATCGATGCCGTCTTCGAAGCGAGCTGGCAGATTGTGTGCCACACAAGCGACCTACCCGGCAAAGGCGACTGGCACAGCTTCGATTATCTGGGCGAGAGCATCATCGTGGTGCGCGGCACCGACGATGTCATCCGCGCTTTCACCAATGTCTGCCGCCACCGCGGCTCGCGCATACTCGACGGCAGCAGTGGTTGTGCCAAGAAGCTGGTCTGCCCGTATCACGCGTGGACCTACGAACTCGACGGGCGATTGAGCGGAGTTCCCGACAGCGACAGTTATCCCGGCCTCGACAAATCGCGGCATGGGCTAGTGCCGGTTACACTGGAAATCTGGAACGGCTTTGTCTTCGTTCGGTTGAAGGACCAAGGACCAAGCGTCGCCGAAATGATGGTGCCCTATGAAGCCATGATTGCGCCCTACCGGTTCGAGGACTTGCGAGCAAACGGCCGGGTGACGCTTCGCCCGCGCGATGTGAACTGGAAAAATATCGGCGACAATTATTCCGACGGACTTCACATCAATGTCGCGCATCCCGGACTCACCCGGCTGTTCGGCAAGAGCTACGGCGTCGAAGCCTCGCCCCATGTCGATCGGATGTGGGGCGACCTGATCGACAAACCGTCGGCCAACTGGTCGGAGCGGATGTATCAGCGTTTGCTGCCGCCTGTTCCACATCTGCCCGCAAACCGGCAACGGCACTGGCTTTACTTCAAGCTCTGGCCCAATGTCGCGTTCGATATCTATCCCGACCAGATCGATTTCATGCAGTGGTTACCGGTCAGTCCGACGACCAGCCTGATCCGCGAAATCAGCTATGTGTTACCCGATGACCGCAGGGAGATGCGCGCCGCGCGTTATCTCAACTGGCGCATCAACCGGCAGGTCAATGCCGAGGATAGCGAGCTGATATCGCGTGTGCAGCAGGGCATGGCGTCGCGCAGTTTCTCGGTCGGGCCGCTGTCCGACAAGGAAGTGTGCCTTCGCCATTTCTGCCGGCGAATGCGCGAGCTGATCCCGCAAGCGCGCGAAGAGCAACGACCCAAAGCCGGATGGAGCAAGCTATGACCCGGAGATACGACGCCGTTATCATCGGAGCGGGGCATAACGGTCTTGTCTGCGCCTTCTATCTCGCCCGCGCCGGCCTCAAAGTCCGCATCATCGAGCGCCGCGATGTCGCGGGCGGGGCGGCGGTGACCGAGGAATTCCATCCCGGCTTCCGCAACTCGGTGGCTAGTTATACCGTCAGCCTGCTCCAGCCCAAGGTCATTGCCGACATGAAGCTTGTCGAACATGGCTACCGCGTGATCGAACGGCCGATCTCGAATTTCCTGCCGCAGGAGGATGGCGGCTACCTGAAACTCGGCGGCGGACTGGAGCGGACGCAGGCCGAGTTCGCCCGTTTCTCCGAACATGACGCCCGGGTACTGCCAGACTATTACGAGATGCTCGAGGGTGTTGCTGACGTTCTCCGCGACCTCGCGCTCAAATCGCCGCCCAATGTCGGCGACGGTATCAAGACATTGATCGATGGCGCGCGGCAGGGGCGCGGGCTGATGAAGCTGTCGCTCAGCCAGCAGCGCGACGTGCTCGAACTGTTTACCAAATCGGCGCGCAGTTTCCTCGATAGCTGGTTCGAGAGCGAGGCGGTAAAGGCCGCGTTCGGCTTCGACGCGGTCGTCGGCAATTATGCCAGCCCCGACACTCCGGGCAGTGCTTACGTCCTGCTGCACCACGTATTCGGTGAGGTCAACGGCAAGAAGGGCGCGTGGGGCCACAGCGTCGGCGGGATGGGCGCGATCACGCAGATGATGGCGAAGGTCTGCACCGAACTCGGCGTCGAGATAAGCCTCGAAGCGCCGGTTTCACGCGTGATTGTGAACGGCGGTAAGGCCGTCGGCGTCCGGCTCGAAAGCGGCGAGGAGATCATGGCGGATCGCGTTATCGCCAATGTCGGGCCAAAAATCCTGTATGAGCGGATGTTCGAAGACGGCGATCTGGAGCCCGAGTTCAAGCGCCGGATCAGGGCGTTCAAGGCGGGCTCGGGCACCTTCCGAATGAATGTCGCTTTGTCCGAACTGCCCCGCTTTACCTGCCTGCCCGAGATTCAACGTGGGGAGATGGGCGAGCATCACCAGTCAGGCATCATCATCGCGCCGACGCTCGATTATATGGACGAGGCGTTTCTCGATGCGAAGCGCTATGGCTGGTCGAAGAAGCCAATCGTCGAGATGCTGATCCCGTCCACCGTGGACGACAGCCTAGCGCCGCCAGGCCAGCATGTCGCCAGCCTGTTTTGCCAGCAATTTGCCCCCGATCACGATTGGGATGCCGACGAGGGCAAAGCCGCCGACACTATTATCGACACCGTCGAGGCCCAAGCCCCTGGGTTCCGCGCCTCGATCCTCGGTCGCCAGATCCTCAGCCCGCTGGGTCTCGAGCGCAAGTTTGGGCTGGCGGGTGGCGACATCATGCACGGCAATATGAGCCTCGACCAGCTTTGGGCGGCAAGGCCGGTGCTCGGCAACGGTGCCTATCGCGGGCCGTTGAAAGGCCTCTATATGTGTGGCGCTGGCACGCATCCCGGCGGCGGCGTGACCGGCGCGCCCGGGCATAATTGCGCGCACGAGATACTGGCCGAGCGCAGCTTCATCGGTCGGCTGATGCGGCGTTAGCTACCCTCTCCCAAAAAAAGGGAGAGGGCTGGTAACTATCAGAAATCACGTGAAAATTTAATACCGATCAGCCTTGGCCTGATCACCGAGTCGTAAAACGCGCCGCCGGTCGGGGTGGCTGGTGTGACGCCGGTTCCGCAGACGGTTTCAAGGCACTGAACACCGGTGCCGACAATCCCGTTCTTGTCGAACAGGTTTGTCGCAAACAGGTCGATTTTCCAGATCTCGTCTTTGATACCCACGCTGACATCGGCGGTGGTGTAAGCTGGCAGATTGCCCTTGATCGCGTTCTGCGCCGGACGCAAATCGTTGCGCCTGCTGCCGATATGGTTGACCGCAAACTGCACATGACCGTCCCATTCACCGACCGGGAATTCATAACGCGCAATCGCATTGCCCTTGAACTTCGCGGTGGTTGGCAGACGCGAGCCAGCCGGTGCCAGCAGCGAGTTGCCCGCCGTGGTGCAGTCGAAAGTCGCATTGGCAATCGCGCAGAAATCGCGGCGGATCGTTGCGTCATTGTAGCTGAATCCGGTGTTGATGCTGAACCCGCCCGCACGGTAACCGACGTCCATTTCGACACCACGAATACGCGCGATACCGGCGTTGCGGATTTCAGTCAGGCCGTTGGCACCGAGGAAGGATAGCTGGATTCCGTTCCAATCCTCCTGATAGACCGCACCATTCCAGCGGAACGCGCCAAACGTCGTTTTCCAGCCAAGTTCGTAATTGTCGAGTTCATCAGCGCCGTAGGGTGGCAACGTCCCGCGACGGTTGATCCCGCCGGGGCGGAAACCGCGCGACCATGTCGCATAGACCAGGGCATCGTCGCTGAACTTGTATGTCGCGTTCAGCTTGTGGATGAAGTCGGTGTCCGACGTCGATTTGTCGACATTGGTACAGGGACTTCCGGCAACCAATATCGGCACGGGCGTACCCGCCGGATTGGCACGGCGCGTTGTGCCGTCGGTGTTGAGACAAGCTGCCTCGCCGGTCCGGCTCGAATAGCCGCCCGAGAACCCGAAAAAGCCCTGAAGCGAATTGTCGTATTTATAAACCCGCAAACCGCCGGTCAAAGTCAGCTTGTCGGTCACATCGAAACTCGCCTCGCCGAACGCGGCATAATCGCGGTCGACGCGTTGCTGCTTGGTCAACCAGATATTGCTGGCGGTGCCGGTCACCGTGATCGAGTCGGCGATATTGTCGATGATGTAATTCTGTTCGATATTGTGCGACTGGCGCTGGTAGAACAGCCCGGCAATCAAGCGGAAAGGTGCATCGGCGGGCGACGCAACACGCAGCTCGCCGAAGGTCTTTTTATAGCGGTCGATGCCCTGGATATACTGGTTCGGATTGACCAGGTTTCCGGCGTTATCATAGAAATAGTTGCCGTAACCCGCCAGCGCATCGTAAAAATAGGCATAGTCCGAATAGTCGGATTGCGTTTCGGTCTTGCGCTTCAAATGGCCACCCGCCAGCGTCACGTCCCAGTTGCCAAGCTTGCCCTCGATCGTCAAAGCGGCTTGAATCCATTTATCCTTGCTGCCTTCGGGGTTATACTGGACGGTCTGCAACTCACCGTTGGTCTGGCCCGAGCGTTCCTGCGAGAAACTGCCGTCGGCTTTCTGCACCTGACCCATTAGTGTCGGGCGAACGGTCCAGTTATCGTCGAGGTCGATGCCCAGCGCCAGACGTGCGCCATAGGTTTCCACATCGTTGTAATTTTCCTCAACCAATGCCGCATTGCTTTGCGTTATGCCAGACGAGGCATAGGTACGGCTGCCTGCGATATTGTCGATATAGCCACCGTCCTTTCGGTACCAGCCGACCAGACGCGCCGCCGCGTTATCGCTGATCCGGGCGTTCACAAAACCTTCAAACACGGTGCCCCAGTCGCCGTGCGCGGTGTTGTTTACCTCGACCCCGCCCGAACCGTAAGTACCGCTGACATCGGGTGCGTTGGTGATAAGCCGGATGGTCCCCGCCATCGAGCTTGCGCCGTAGAGCGTGCCTTGCGGTCCGGCGAGCGCCTCGACCCGCGCCAGATCGTAAGCGTGCAGGTCGAGCGCGCCCTGAATGGTGGTGATCGGCAATTCGTCGAGATAGGTGCCGACGGTCGGCAGCGAAGCCGAGTGGTTGGCATTTTCTCCCGATGCTACGCCCCGGAAATAGACCTGTGCAAAACCCGGGCCGGCCTGCTGGATGGTCACCGAAGGCAGGAACTTGACGACGTCGGCAAATTCTTTGACCTGAAGTTCGTCGAGCCTTTCGGTGCCGATCGCTGTGATCGCGAGCGGAACATCCTGCAGATTCTGTTCCCGCTTTTGTGCGGTGACGACGATGATATCTGTTTCGTCATCGGCAGCCGCTTCTTGTGCCATCGCGGGCATGGCGACCCCTAAAGCGGTGGATGCCAGCAATGTCGAAATGGCAAAACGGGTCTTCGTCGATTTGTTGAAATGGCGCAAAGCAACCTCCCTTGTTTACACTTATGTGACTAGACTCACATTCCTTGCCGCGATGCAATATATTTTCGGCTAATGACAGCACGGGACATACTAATGCCAACGGAGTGTGGCGGATGCGCAACTATATTGTGCCACGGCGTCGTTCAAAAATATTGTCACGCGGAGACGTGGAAACGGGGAGATTTTTTGCTGGTTTGTAATGAACTCTCTGCGGCCTCTGCGTCCTCTGCGTGAACCCAAAAATATAGAGGTTCACGCAGAGGCCGCAGAGAGCGCAGAGTTTCAGCTTTAGACCCTCCGCGTCTCTGCCTGAACCTTTTTTCCTGATGCAGCACCTTCGCTCCGCTCAAACATCAATATATCCGCTCTGCCCAAGGCGGAATCATGCCCATTGCCGGGTAATTGGGTTGCGGTTCGCAGTGAATGGTGCGCCATGTCGGGTCGGGCTCGACATTGGGTTCGATAGCCGATTCAATAGTTGGTTGCGGCTTAACAGGCTGAGCATCGATCGTTGAAGGCTCAGCTGCCGCATCCGACCCCCCGATAAAGGCTGGCTGCGCGCATTTCACCTTAACTGGTTCTGGGACGAAGCCAAAAAAGCTGTCGCGCGCAACAGCACCGGCTTCGGCGAGAGGCGCCAGTTCGATCGCACGTTTTGCGTCAAGCGCATCAGCTTCGGCAGGCGACAGTTCGCGTTCGTAAGCGGGGTCCGCAAACGTGCCTTCTTCGTCATAAGGCTCAAACCCAGGTGGTGGCGGAAAATTGGTGCGCCAGCCCTGGCGATCTTCGTCATACCAGACCGTCATTTCATCGACCCCGATATGCGTCTGCTCCGGGTCTTCGTCGCAGTCTTCGCCATCCGCAGAATTCCGGGCAAGTTCACAGTGGTTTTGCAAGTTTTCGAGCGCGTCCGATATGCCCGGAAAAACCGTGTCTTCAGGGCTTATCCGCGCGGCGACGAACAGGCCCGCCTGAGCACCAGTCGCACCCGCCCCTACAAGATCGAGGAAGGCGGCAAAATCGCCGTCCACCATCCGCACGGCGGTTTCATAAGGACCGGCATTGTCGGACAATTTTGCCTTCGCCTCGAGCCGCGCCAACAGCGCCAGCCCCATTTGGCCGTTATAATGAGTACGGCGAGTGGTATGCGTTTCTGGGTCGCGCACCGTTTCGATCATCTGGCCATTTATAGCGCGGTCCATCAGAGTACCCCAGACCACTGTCCTTGCCTGAAGCAGCGCAGCATCCCAGCCGAGCTTGAACGCCGCCCCGTCGCGCCGCCCGCACAAATTATACGCCGCGCGGCGCGACATGCCGACTTCTTTACACGCAAGCTCGACGCTGCCAGTCTCGGCCAGCGTTTCAAGAAAGGCGCGCTGGTTGGCGGGACTCCAGTGATAATCGGACATGCTAACCTCCTTTAACGAATCAAAAGAGATATTTTATCCGATATGGTTTGTTGTAGGAAAGTGAAAAATGAGGATTCGGAGAAAGATATTTCACGCAGAGGCGCAGAAGACGCAGAGAACGCGGAGAAAATTATACCCATTTTTCCGTCATCCCGAACTTGTCTCGGGATAATGCGCGACCGTCAGTTCGTCATCCTGAAACAAGTTCAGGATCACGAAGAACTTTATGAATATTCCCAAAACCGTTCGCCCTGAGCTTGTCGAAGAGCAGGTTGCGCAAACTGTGCTTCGACAAGCTCAGCATGAACGGGATGGAATGTAATCTCTGCGTCTTCTGCGACCTCTGCGAACTCTGCGTGAAACTCTCTCCTTACGAAGGATAACGTTTCCACAAATCGCCAAGCGCCGCCTTTAAAGGCTCCAGATGCGTCTCATACGGCTTCCACTGATCGACGCCGTCGCGGTTGATCGGGCGGCGGACTTGTTCACTGCTAGCGGTGCGAACGGCGCGTTTGTTCTCGTGGAAATAGAGGCAGGCCTCCTCGAACGGAAGGTCGAGATAGGCAAGAAGTGCCCGGATTTCGGTTTCGGGATCGTCGAGCATCGCTTCGTGGATCACGCGGTGGACTTGGCCCGGCAGTACGCGGTCGAAATGCGCCATAGCGCGCACATAATCGGCGTAATAAGCGCCCATATGCGCGAGGTCGTAGCTGAATGCCTGACCGCGAGCGAAATGCTGACGGAAGTTGGAAAAGCAGCAGTCGAGCGGGTGCCGACGCGCGTCGATGATCTTGGCGTTGGGTAAAATCAGGTGGATGAGACCGGTATACGCCCAGTTATTGGGGAGCTTGTCGATGAAGAATGGCTTGGCCGTCTTGCGCTGGATTCGGGTGCGCTCGATAAATTCGGCACCGAGTTCGGCTAGACGCGCTGGCGGCATGGCGGCAAAGGCGTCGACCCATCCGCCGGGGCCACCACCGTCACGGCCTTCGCGCATGGCTATTGCGGGGATATCGGGCAATTCCATCGTGCCCTCCACCAATGAATGGCTGGCGAGGATTTGTTCGATCAAGGTTGAACCCGCGCGCGGCATTCCGAGGATGAAGATGGGGTCGGGCGCGGTGTGGCCCTGCCCCGTGTGCGCGGCGACGAATTCGGGGGTGAAGGTGGCGATGACCTTATCGACGTGGGCGGTGACGGTCGCAGGGTCGTGCTCTAGCTCAGCACTGCGTTGCGCATTGCCTTTGGCGTAATGGGCGAAGGCGTTTTGGTGATCCTGCCGCTCCTCATAAGCCTTACCAAGTGCGAAATGGAGGTGGAAGCGGTCTTCGTGCGCGAGGGTTTCGTTCGCCAGTGCCGATTCCATCGCGGCAACATCTTCGCCGGAAAAGCGCACGGTTTTCAGGTTGGCGAGGCTCCAATAGACTTCGCCAAGCGTCGGTTCGACGTCGAGCGCTTTGCGATAGGCGGCGACGCTGGCTTCCTGATCGCCGACCGTTTTGAGCATATGACCGTAGCTCATCCATAATTTGGCATGGTCAGGGAAGCGCACAGTGAGCTGTTTGTAGAGACCGACTGCCTCGTCATAGCCGCCGATCCGGCCCAAGGCAGCGGCCTTCAGGCTTTCCTGCGCGGGATTATTGCCGCCACCAGCGATGACCGAGTCGAGTTCAGCGACCGCTTCACCAAAACGGTTCTGTTTGTATAAAATAGTCGCCAAATTGGCTCGTGCGGTACCGAAGCCGGGCGCAAGCTCAAGCGCGCGCCGCAGCAGCGCCTCGCTGTCCTTCAACCGCCCGACCCGCGCTGCGAGTTCGGCCATCAGCCGGATCGCAGCAACGTCGGTTGGTTGTGCTTTCAGATGCGCGCGCAGCAAAGGCTCGGCGTCGGGCAGACGGTGTTCGGCAAGCGCGAGCGCCGCGGCCATCAGCTGCGGGTTGCGCAGGCCGGATTCTATTGATGCCTGGGCGAGGTCAGTGGTCATTGCTCTCGCGTCTCACGCAAATCGGCGACGACGTCAATGTCGCGCAGTTCGGAAGCTGGCGCGTGGACGAGTGTGGCGTCCCCCAGCAATTCGCGCGCGCCTGAGTCGCCGGTCGTGGCGAGCAATTGTGGCCAGACATCGCGCGGGAACAACGCAGGCGGCATGGGGCGCTCGCCCGAGGTCGAGGCGACGATGCCGTCTTCCGCTTTTAGCAGTTTTTCGATATGATGGTTGGTGACGAACGGCATGTCGGCGAGCACCACTAGCAGCGCCCTTGCTTCTGTCGTTTGAGCGGCACGAACCGCCAGATGCAGCGAGTGCGACTGGCCTTTTCCGGGCGTAGCATTTTCAATTGTTACGAAACCGTATCCACAGAAATGCTGCATTAATGCTGCACCTTTGCTGCACACCGCAAAGCGCCAGCCGAAGGGCAGATCGCTAAGCATTTCCGTGACGTACGCGCCCATCGGGCGACCGTCCAGATCGGCCAATAGCTTGTCCGAGCCGAAGCGCTTGCCCTGCCCCGCCGCCAGCACGGCGACCGCTACCTCACCGAAGTCCATCGTTGAACGCCCGTATCATTCCGCCCGCAATCGACAGCGCGATTTCGGGCGCGCTGATCGCGTTGATCGCGACTCCAGCCGGTCCTTCGATGCGCGCCAACTGATCGGCACCGACGCCAGCGGCGGCCAGCCGCGACAGCCGCGCCGCGTGGCTCGCCTTCGATCCCAACGCCGCGACATAAGCGGCGGGACTGGTCAACGCCGCAACCAGCGCCGGGTCGTCGATTTTAGGATCGTGGCTGAGCGTGACCACCGCGCTCCGGCTGTCGGGCGCGAAGGCCGCCACCGCTTCGTCTGGCCAGCGTTCGTCGAGCGTGACGCCGGGGAAGCGTTCTTCGGTCAAAAACCGCCCGCGCGGGTCGCACAATGTCACGGCAAATCCCTGTGATACGCCGATTGCAGCGAGCGAGGCGGCAATCTCGACCGCGCCGACGATGAGCAAGCGACGTGGTGGCGGATAGTGATTAACGAACCCCGGCCCGGTCAGCGAACTGAGGCCGCCTTCCAGATCGGTGCAGATAGCCAGCGTCTTGCCAGCGGCCCGTGCCGCCATAATCCGTTCGAACAATTCCGGCGCAAAACCGGCGTCGGACACCGACTGCACAAGCACGACAATATCGCCACCACAAGGAAGCCCGACCTCCCACGCTGTGCCATCAGCGACACCGTAACGCCGCAACATTGCTGGCGCTCCCGCGATTACCTCGGCCGCAACGTGAAGCACATCGCCCTCGACACAGCCGCCCGATACCGAGCCCACAAAGCGCCCGTCGGCGTGCACCAGCATATGCGTGCCCACCGGGCAAGGCGCCGAGCGCCACGTCTCGATCACCGTCGCCAGCGCCATCGGTGCGCCCGCCCAGTCCGCTGCTGCGGCAAGGATGCGGTCGTGATTGGCAAGGCCTGTTTGCATGATGCTAACCGCTAGCAAAGCCGCGAACAGGTTGCTATATGAAACGCAATCTATCGAGAGGGAACCCGCCAATATGGCCATCGACATTACCGTCAACGGCAAAGCCGCGTCTATAACCGCCGAGCCGGACACGCCATTGCTCTGGGCGCTTCGTGAGGAGCTTGGCCTGACGGGCACCAAATTCGGTTGCGGTGTGGCAGCGTGCGGCGCGTGTTCGGTGCATGTCGACGGCGAAATTACGCGCTCATGTAGCGTTCCGGTCAGCGACGTCGCAGGCAAGGCGGTGACCACCATCGAAGGGCTTAAAGGCGAAGACGGCACGCTTCATGCGGTGCAGACGGCGTGGATAAACGCGCAGGTGCCGCAATGCGGATATTGCCAGTCGGGGCAGATCATGGCCGCCGTCGCACTCATACAGAAGACCGGCAAACCGTCCAACGCGCAGATCGACGAGGCGATGACCAACATCTGCCGCTGCGGCACCTACCCGCGCATCCGCAAAGCGATACAGGCCGCAACGGGCCAAGCTGCAACCGCTGTCGAAGGAGCCGCATGATGGCCGACAACCCGACACTCGAAATGGAACCAGCCGCCCCCGCCAAACGTAAGGGCGTCAAGCGGCGTTTGTTTTTAATCGGCGGCGTCGCGGTCGTCGGCGCTGGCCTGTTCGGCATCTCGATGGCCGACAGCAACGCGGTCAAAAACGCCGCCAGACTAACCGCTGGCAAAGGCGAGCACAGCTTTGCCACCTGGCTGAAAATCGCCGAGGATAACAGCATCACCATTTACTCGCCGCACACCGACATCGGCCAAGGGTCGAACACCGGCCTTGCGCAGATGCTCGCCGAAGAACTCGACGCGGCGTGGGATACTGTGGAGCTGGTCTCTGCTCCGGCGGAATCGGCGTTCGCGAATGTCGGGCTTGGGCGCGGGTTCATGGGCGAAATGACCGGGCAGCCGGGCATCGTCAACGGCATCCCGCAGTCGTTCCTGTCATTGATCGCGCGGCAGATGAACTTGCAGATCACTGGCGGGTCTTCGGCGCTTCGTTATACCGGGCAGGTTACCTTCCAAAAGGTTGGCGCGGCGACTCGGTTGGCACTGATCGAGACGGCGGCGAAGCGGCTGGGCGTTCCGGCCGCGGAACTCACGACGCAGGACGGCCGCGTTATTCACGCCGCAAGCAACAAATCGGTACCCTATGGCGAGCTTGCGGCGGAGGCCGCGACATTGTCGCTCGACAATGATCCTCCGCTCAAAGACCCCAAAAACTACCGCCTGATGCGCCAGTCGATGCAGCGGCTCGATATTCCGGCAAAGGTCGATGGCACCGCGCAATATGGCATGGATTTTTCGGTGCCAGACATGCGCGTGGCGACGATCATGGCCGCGCCTGCACGTGGTGGCAAGTTGACCTCCGTCGCTATCGCGCCAGCGATGGCGGTGAAGGGTGTCGAGAAGGTTATCAAGCTCGACGATGCCGTGGCCGTGGTTGCCAAGGGCTATTGGCCGGCGATTTCGGGCCTCCGCGCGCTGTCGCCGCAATTTAGCGACGGCGGCAATGCCGGCATTTCGACCACGTCGATTTTCAAGGCCTATGACGATTTGATCGCCAAAGGCGAACCCGCTGGCGAGGCTGGCGAAGGCGATGTCGTGGCGGCGCTCGGCAACACGCCGGTCGAGGCGAAATATCAGGTGCCCTATCTCCACCACGCGATGATGGAGCCTTTCGCGCTGACCGCGCATCACAAGGATGGCAAGCTCAACATCTGGGGCGGGATGCAGGACCCTCTGGCGTCGAAAATGATGGCGGTCAAAGTGTCGGGGCTTGATGCCAACGCCGTGACATTCCACCCGATGCTGATCGGCGGCAGCTTCGGCCGCCGCCTGCCTATGTATATGGAAATCGTCCAGCAGGTCACCAAACTCGCGATGCAATTGCCCTATCCGGTCAAGCTGATCTGGAGCCGTGAGGAGGAAATCGCGCAAGGCGCATACCGCCCGCAAAGCGCCGCCTTGCTTAAGGCCACGGTCAACAAGAACGGCCGCATCGCCGCCTATCTCAACGATTATGCGCAGACTGAAAGCGCCGAGGCTGAGACCACTTTCATCTACAATCTGCCCGTGGTGGCGAGGCGACATTATGAACATGCATCCAACCAGATTACCGGTGCGTGGCGCTCGGTCAATTCGACCCAACAGGGCTTTTACAATGAAAGTTTCATGGACGAATTGGCGCATTCGGCAGGCATCGACCCGGTCGAATTCCGCCGCAACCATCTGAAAGCCGGATCGAGGCATTTACTAGTACTCGATACCGTCGCGCAGCGAAGTGGCTGGGGCACGCCCCTGCCGGAGGGCGTCGGACGCGGCGTCGCGATTGTTGAAAGCTTCAAAACCATCGTCGCGCATGTCATCGAGGCATCGGTCAAGGAAGACGGCAGCCCGAAGGTCCACAAGGTCTTTACGGTTGTCGACGCTGGCAGCATCGTCAATCCCGACGCGGCGCTGGCGCAGATCGAGGGCGGCACGATAATGGGCCTGTCGTCGGCCATCGGTGAGGCAATCACGCTCGACAAGGGCGCAGTGCAGCAAAGCAATTTCACCGATTATCCGATATTGCAGATGGTCGATTCTCCGCTGGTGCATGACGTACATTTCATCAACAGCGGCGCGTATATGGGCGGAATCGGCGAACCCGGGGTTCCACCCGCCGCACCGGCTTTGGCCAATGCGCTGTTCGCGGCGACGGGCAGACGCGTGCGCAGCCTGCCGATTTTGACGCAGGCGAAGGCGTAGCAACGATGACAGCTTTCACCGGGGACTGTCCCTTCTTGGGGACTGTCCCTTCTCGCAGTCACTCACGACAGCAAATGGGGACAGTCCCCATGCGGGGACAGTCCCTGTGAACCACAAAACGCGGCTGCTCGACCCCACCGATAACCCGGAGATTGCCGAAACGCTGGCGCTGGCATTCCAGAACGAGGCGGGGTGGAGCTATGTCATTCCCGATGCCAAACAGCGCGCTGCGCGGTTACCTGGTGCGTTCTATTTGCTGCTGCGCGAGGATCACAAGAAGGGCGCGGTGTTCGGCACCGACGAATTTGAAGCGGTCACGTTGTGGCGCGGGCCGGGTCAGGCGCATGACAGCCTGTGGGATCGCGCGCGGATGGTCGTACCGTTCGCTCAAGTGCTGCGCGGTTCGCTGTTCCGCGCGCTGGAGGTGGCCGACCTCATCGAAAAGCATTTGCCCAAGGAGCCCTTCTGGTATCTCCATTTTGCCGGATGCCACCCCTCGTTCAAGGGATTCGGGTTCGGCGGAGCTGCGATCCGCGCGGGGTTGGAACGCGCGGATGCGGACGGGTTGCCAGCCTATCTGGAAACGGCGGACGAGAAAAACGTCGCGCTATATCAAAGCTTCGGCTTCGAGGTGAAACATATCTGGCAAGTGCCCGAGGGGCCGATGTTCTGGGGGATGCAGAGAGCGGGGAAGACGCGGCATTGATATAATCCTCCCCAAATTGCAAATTTGGGGAGGTGGCGCGCTGGAGCGTAGCGGAAGCGTGACGGAGGGGCTTTCGACGAGGCTGGCCCCTCCGTCAGCCCTTCGCTAAAGCTACGGTCTGCCACCTCCCCATTTCTGCGAAATGGGGAGGATAAGTAAGGAGTTTCGGCGTTGACGGAGGGCCAATGAAACCGCCAAAGAAATCGGAAAGGACGGTTCGGATGGCTAAACGGCTGCGACGCGAAATGACGCCGCCAGAGGTTTTCCTCTGGCAACTTTTGCGCAATCAAAACCTTGTCAAAATACGCCGAAACCATCCGCTTGGACCTTACGCCCTCGATTTCTTCTGTTCTAAAGCGAAGCTTGCCATTGAGGTGGATGGAATTGCGCATGACATGGGTGACAATCCAGCACGAGATATTCGGAGAGATGCGTATTTGGCGGCGCTCGGTATCGAGACCATCCGCATTCCCACCTCCGAAGTGCTGAAGGACAGTTTGGCGGCGGCCGATGGAGTGGTGCGGATGTGTTTGGCGCGCATTAAACCGTAGAGGCTCTTCCGTCACGCCTCCGGCGCGCCACCTCCCCATTATTTCATAATGGGGAGGATTCAAACCCCGTCCGGCGTGTCCTCTCTCATTAGTTCACCCTGCTGGAACAAGCACCCTTTGCCAGCGGTTGATGGGCATTCGAAAGGGAGACCCAATGGCCGATACCGCTGCGCAACTGACTATGCTGACCCGATTGGGCTTTGCCGCCCGCGGGCTGATTTACCTCGTCATATCGTTTCTGATCCTGACGACCGGGCGCGCGGAAGATCCGCAAGGCGCTTTGGAGTATCTGGGGCAAGGCGGCGGGCGGATTCTGTTGATTGTCATGACGCTCGGGTTGCTTGCTTATGGGATTTGGCGGCTGTCGGATGCTGCTTTCGATATCGAACGGCATGGCAGCGATAAATCGGGTGCCCGTGAACGATTGGGCGCGGGAGCGAGCGGCATCGTCCACCTGCTGCTTGCATGGCAGGCGATCACGCTGATCCAGGGCACGGGTGAATCGAGCGGAGACGGCACACAGGAAGGCGCGCAGTCGGTTCTGCAAATGCCGGGTGGTGCCACTATGCTCATCATTGCTGGCGCCGTATTGCTCGGCGTTGGGCTGTACCAGCTCGTAAAGGCAGTCAAGCAAAGCTACCTAAAACATCTCGAACCAAGAATTGCGCAGCAGCCTTGGGCGAAGTGGAGCGGGCGACTGGGCTACGCCGCGCGCGGGTTTGTCTTCCTGATAACCGGCGGCTTCCTCATTGGAGCGGGCCTCGAGGAAAAGGCGAGCGAGGCTGGCGGCATGGGCGCGGCGTTGTCCTGGCTCGACAGCCCCTGGGACATGACCATTGCCATCGGCCTGTTCGGATTTGGCGTATTCAGCCTGATCGAGGCGCGCTACCGGATTTTGCACGACGTGCCGGTTGGCAGCATCGGGCAACGGGTGAAGGCGACACTTCGCTAGGCGCAAGACACAACAAGCTTGCCCTCACCAAATTTCCATCCTATCGGCCCTCCCACGCAACGGGTCTTTGTGAAAGCAAGGATAATAGGGAATGTGGTGCGGCGCGGGGTTCCCCCCCAAGCTTAATCCACAACTGCTCCCGCAACTGTAACCGGCGAGTTCGCGTCCCATATGCCACTGGAGAAATCCGGGAAGGCGGGGTGCCATGAACGACGACCCGGAAGTCAGGAGACCTGCCCGCCTGCGGTCGTCTTTCTACGCGGGCGGGATGTACCTCGTGGACGGAGTTGGGTGTGGCGATGCTACGCCCGACCTTCGCATGACGGCGATTTTGAACCGTTATGTGAAGGAAAAACTTGTGAAATATTTGAAATACAGTGCGGCGGCTTTAGCGATTTTGCCGGGGACTGCGTTTGCCCAAGCGAGCGACGAAGTCATCGTGGTCACCGCCAGCGGTTTTGAACAACCGCGTTCGGAAACGGGTCAGGCGATCTCGGTAATCGACGAGGATCGTCTGACGGAATTGCAGGCGACCAGCATCACCGATGCTTTGCGGACGCTGCCCGGTGTTACCGTCGCCACAAGAGGGCCGGTTGGGAGCCAGACCGGTGTGTTCCTGCGCGGCGGCAACAGTTCACAGACATTGGTGCTGGTCGACGGGGTGCGGATCAACGATCCGTCGAGCCCCAATGCAGCTTTCGATTTCGGTGCATTGCTGACCGGCAATATCGGGCGGGTCGAAGTTTTGCGCGGGCCGAACTCGATCATCTGGGGCAGTCAGGCGATAGGGGGGGTAATCAACGTGCAGAGCTTAGCTCCGACCGAGGCGTTGGTTGCGCGCGTGGGTGCAGAATATGGCTATGCCGACGCCATGAAGGCCAACGCCAACCTGTCGGGTACCAGCGGCATATTCGAAGGCAGCGTCGGCGGAGCCTATTACCGCACCGACGGCATTTCAGCGCTGGCCGGTGGGACCGAAAAGGATGGATACGAGAATTTCGCCGCTAATGGCCGGTTGAAGGTCAACCTCGCAGAGAACTTCGCGCTCGATTTTCGCGGCTATTATAATCGCGGCACGATTGAGTATGACTCGCCTTTCGGCGGCGGCGCAAACGCGCTGCCCGTTTCGAAAAATCGGCAGTTTGTCGGCTATGTCGGTGCGCAGTTCGATCTCGCCGAAGGTCGGTTTCGCAACCGCATGTCCTTCGCGCGCACCGATATCAGCCGCGTCGGCAGCGATCCGGTGGTATTCAGCTTCAACAATTTCGATGTCGAAGGAACCGTTGACCGCTTCGAATATCATGGCGCGTTCGATGTGATGGACGAAGCGACCATCATCTTCGGCGCTGAGCATGAGCGGACTTTTGCCAGCACCTCGTTCGAAGGCGCACCCGCCGATGTTGCGCGCAACGAGGTGACCAGCGGGTTTGGCCAGATTATCCTGCGACCCTTGGCTGGCCTGACGCTGACCGGTGGTGTGCGCCACGACGATTATAGCGATTACGGCGGGCAAACCACGCTCGGCGGCAATGTGGCTTATACGCCGAACGCTGGCGCGACGGTGTTGCGCGCAACCTATGCAGAAGGCTTTCGCGCGCCGACATTGTCTGAAGGCCAGCCGCCTTTCGGCAACCCTGACCTCAAGCCCGAAACCGCGCGCAATTTCGACCTTGGTGTCGAGCACCGCTTTCTGGACGGCAAGGCGCAGGTGTTTGCGACCTATTTCAACCGCCGCAGCAACGACCAGATCACCTTTTCCTTCGTCACCTTCCAGTCGGAGAATATCGGGCGCGTGAAAACCGCGGGGGTCGAGCTTGGCTTCGCGCTGCAACCGACCTCGACGTTGAACCTTCAGGCCAACTACACGCTGACCGATGCAATCAACCGCTCGGCGGGCGCCAATTTCGGCAACCGGCTCGAACTGCGCCCGCAACATTCTGGCAGCTTTACGCTCGACTGGCAGACGCCATGGCGGATGAAGTTGGGGACGACGTTGCTGCTGATTGGCGACAGCTTCGACAATGCAGCCAACACGGTCCGCCTTGACGGCTATGTGCTGGCGAGTGCGCGCGCCGCGTTGCCGGTTAGCGATGCGGTCGAACTCTATGGCCGGGTCGATAATGTGTTCGACACCGAATACACCACCGTGGCGCGCTACAACAGCTATGGCCGCAACGCGCATGTAGGCGTGCGGGCCAGGTTCTGATGAATTGCCTTTGGCTGCAAACACAGATAAGCATGAAAGGATGACGAACATGACATCACCCAAATGGAACGCTGGACAGGCCGTCTGGCCGCTTTCGCTCGGGGCAAGCACCGTGGTGGGCAGTCTGCTGCTTGCTTGTGTTTTCCCCTTTGCAAGCTTTGCAGCATTGGCCGCGCTCACCATGACGCCGCGTCGCGGACTTGCATTGGTGACGGTGGCGTGGGCGCTCAATCAGGCAACGGGCTTTTTCCTGATGTCCTTCCCGTGGGATGCGCAGGCTGTCGGACACGGTATCGCGATATTGGCTGCCACGTTGGCCGCGACCGTAGTGGCTCGGCTGACGCTGGAAAATATCCGCGGCGCGGTGGCGTTGCGCGCCGGTGCGGCGCTGTTGGCAGCATTTGTCGTGTTCCAGCTGCTGCTTCGCGCTTATGCCAGCGTTGGCGGCGGTGCAGAAAACTTTTCTGCGGAGATCATTTCTGGCGTCGCCTTGAATGATGCCATCTGGTTTACAGGGCTTCTGGCACTGCGCGGCATCATCGCGCATTTTGCGGGCGAGAAGGCATTGCCAGCAACCGCTTGACGCGACTCGCTGCGGCGGGGAGGAAGGAGCATCTTCCACCCGCCGCAGGATTACCCCATGACCCGATTCCTCCCCCTCGCTGCGCTCCTTCTGGCCGGATGCGCTACGACGAGCCAAGTCACCCCCGCTGTACCGCAAAGCGCGCAGGAAGCGTTGCGCCCCTATTATGCGGCGCTCGATGCGAAGCTGCCCAAGGCACCGGCCAACCCGGCACTCGCCGCCGATACCGTTATCACGCGCTTTGCGTTCGGCAGTTGCGTGAACGAAAACCGCGACATGAAATTCTGGGACGTTATCGCTTCACAAAAGCCTCAGGCATTTTTGCTTATTGGCGACAATGTCTATGGCGATACCGGTAGTTTCTCGTCGGCCGAAATCCCGACCTTGTCGCAAAGCTACAGGAAGCTATCCAGCCGTCAGGAATTCGACCGTTTCCGCCGCAGCGTGCCGATGATGACGACATGGGACGATCATGATTTCGGCGCGAATGATGCGGGTGGTAGCTTCGCGTTCAAGGAACATGCCGAAAAGATTTACGAGGCCTATTGGTCATCGTCGGCTGAAGTAAAATCGCGCCCCGGCGTCTATGAAAGCCGCATCGTCGGACCCGAAGGCAAGCGCGTCCAGTTCATCATTCTCGACACGCGATTTTTCCGCTCGGACCTTGCCCGCCTGCCCTATCGCGACCCCGGGCCATCGCTTGGATGGTATATTCCGAGCACCGATCCAAATGCCACGATTCTCGGCAACGACCAGTGGGAATGGCTGGAACAGGAACTCGGCAAACCCGCCGATCTGCGGTTTATCGTCTCGTCTATCCAGATGATCACCAGCGCGCACGGTTTTGAAAGCTGGTATAATTTCCCCAAGGAGCGTGAACGATTTTACGGCCTGCTAGCCCGCAAAAATATCAACAACGCGATTTTACTGACCGGCGACCGGCACTCGGGTGGGTTCTATAAAACCTCGATTCCCGGCGTATCGAAGCCGCTATGGGATTTCACATCGACCTCGTTGAATTTCGCATTCGGCAAAGGCGATGGCGGGGACAAGGAACCCGACCCGACCCGGACTGGGGGGTTTTGGGGCATCCCCAATTTCGGCCAGATCGACATCGATTGGGCGGCGAAGAAGGTGACGATGAGCTTGCGCAGGGATGACGGCAGCATCATTGAGACGCAGGTGGTGAGCGCTATCGACTAGGCCTAGCCACCACCGAATAATCGACCGCAGCCACGCGCTCCATTACCGCGTCTCGTATCGTCCGCGCTGTTTCCAGCGGCAGCGCAATCATTTCCAGCGTGCCGCCCGCGATGCCGAAATGCAACGAGGCTAGCCCCTGCCGCCGCGCTATTGGGCCTTGGGCGATCTCGACCGTCTGCACCTTCACCTGCGGCGCTATGGTAAGCCTTTGCCGCCACCAGCCTCCGCGCACGTAAATCTGGCCGTCGTCGATCTGGTCGCCATATTTGCGCCATTCCAGCCACCACAGAAAGCCGATTAAAAGCGGCACCAGCATTAGCAAAGCTGCCAGCCTGAAGGACGCTCCTGCGAAAACCATCATCGCAATTATGCCGATGGCTATAACCGGCAATAGCCCGGCGAAGCGGATCAGCCACCACGCAAAGCGGCCCTTTCGGAAGCGGATAGCGGCGTCGGGCGCTTCGATCATCGCGGCATGGGCAATCGGCCAGATTTCGTCCAACGTCGCAAACGGAGCAGCAACGAAATTGGTTTCATCCTTGCTGTCCTGTGCCAGACTGACGAATTTCAGGCCGTGCCAGCCGCGGCGTTTTCTTATCGGGCCGGTGTGGATGACAGCCGCCTGCACGCGGTGCGCCGGCATGACCGCGTCGGTTAGCGTCAGCAGCCCGCGACGGCGGCGAAAGCCCTTGGGCGTGCGGTCGAGCCGGAAGCCATGTTCGCGCAATAATGTGCGGATAATGCCGGTGGCGAAACCGATGAATATCAGCGAACCCAGCGCGACAAGGCCCAGCATAATGCGGGCAGCGAGGTCGATATCGTTCAGCCGGTCGACCGATACGCCGCGCTTTTCGGCAAGCCCGATCCAGTCGCCGAAATCCCATAGATCGAACGGCAGGAACGCATCGAATTGCTGTGCCAGACCGCCCAGAACTGCGAAGATAACCAGCGAGAACGAGTAAAGCCCCAGCGTGAAGACCCGCTTTCCGTCCATTGCAAAGACCGGCGGGCCATCGTCCTGCGCAATTTCTGTGAAGTCGCCAGCGACGACCGTCCCGCTCTTGTGCGCCCGCACCACCTCACGCAGCCGGTCCGCTTCCCCCAAGGTGACGAAACTCAACTTCGCATCGTCACCGTCCCCGCCGCCGGTTTCGAACCTTACTTCACCCAACCCGAAAATGCGCGCCAGCGGTTTCTGTTCTATGCTGACATCCTGAATCCGCTCATAGGGGATCGAGCGGGCATTGCGGCTAAGCACGCCGCTCTCAATTCGAATGTCATGCTCGCCGATATGGTAACGAAAGCGTATCCATGCCAGCCAGCGGAAGAACAGGCTGAAAAACAGGATCGCGACGACCGCGGTAACCGAGATCAGCGGATTGTCGCTACCACGGGTGCCGAAGACTGCGGCGACGATTGGGAAAACCAGTTGCGGAATACCGGTGACGAAGCCGACGAGCAAGCCTGATATATGCAGTCTTTCACCCTCAGGACCACCCTCCCCGTTCGTGTCGAGCATCGTCGAGACACCGTGAGGTCGCGCACCACTGATGCGTGTCTCGACTTCGCTCGACACGAACGGGGATTGGGGAAGGGTCAAATCTGGTCCTGCCGTATCGCCGCTCGTATCGCCTCACGCATCGCCAGTGCATCGGCATGGAGCAGCCCCGGCAAAGCGACGGTGCTGTTATGGTTCCCCGCTGTGTGCACCGTCAGTGTCGCAAGGTCGTAGCGCCGGTCAATCGGCCCCTGATCGACGTCAATATGCTGGATTCGCCCGAAGGGCACCACGGTATCGCGGAAGAACATGTAACCGCGTACGATCCGCAACCGGTCGCTCCCCATGTCATAACCCCAACGGCGATATTTGCGTGCGGGCACGACGAACGCCATGAAGATACAGAGGATTAAGACTGGCACCATGAGGCTGCCGGGAGGAAGCAATTGTGCGAATTCTAGCACGCCTGCACCGATCAAAAAGGGCAGCAAGCCGAGGCCGGACGATATCCGCGTCGTGGTCACATAGGCCGGGTTGAGCGGGGTGAGTTCGTCGGTCTGTTCGGTCATCACCGAAGATATGCGCGGACTGTATTGTCTTGGCAAGACGGTAATTCCTCCTCTCCCGCTTGCGGGAGGGGAGCTATCGCGCCAAAGCCTCTTCCGCCTCGGCCACCAGCTTGGCGATGATATCCACCACCGGCCGCTCGACATGGACCATGCCGACCGACTGCCCCGCCATCACCGAACCATATTCGACATCGCCGTCGATCACCGCACGGCGCAAGGCACCCGCCCAATATTTTTCGATCTCGAGCTGGGCCGCCTCCATATCGACCTCACCGCGATCAAGCATAGCTGCGACCTCGATCTGCTTGGCGGTAAATTCCTCGGTGCCCTTATTCTTCAGCGCGCGCACGGGAATGACCGGCAGGCGCGGGTCGATTTGCACACTGGCGACGGCATCGCGGGCATTGGCGCGCAGGAAGGCGGCCTTGAAATTGGGATGCGCGATGCTTTCATGCGCGCAGACAAAGCGCGTGCCGAGCTGCACACCGGCCGCGCCCATTTCGAGATAGCTCGCGATCAGTCCGCCGCGCGCGATGCCGCCCGCCACAAAGATCGGCAGTTGCTCGCCAAGCTCTGGTAGAATTTCCTGCGCGAGCACGCTGGTCGCCACCGGCCCGATATGCCCGCCCGCCTCACTACCCTCGATAATCAGCGCATCGACGCCCGACCGCGCGAATTTTTTGGCCAGCGTCAGCGCGGGGGCAAAACACATAACCTTGGCACCGAAACCCTTGATCGCCTCGATACTGCCCTTGGGCGGCAAGCCTCCAGCAAGGACCACATGACTGACCTGATGCGCTGCACACACCGCGATGAGGTCCATGATTTGCGGGTGCATGGTAATCAGATTCACGCCGAACGGTTTGGACGTGAGGTTTTTGGTCGCGGCAATCTCGCTATCCAGCAACTCCGGCGTCATCGCCCCGCAAGCAATCACCCCGAACCCGCCCGCATTGCTGATCGCAGACACAAGGTTGCGCTCCGAAACCCACGACATAGCCCCGCACATGATGGCGGTCTCGCAGCCCAGAAAATCGGTGCCGCTTTGCATGAGGTGGGCTAGTTTTGTCATGGGCGTCTCTTAGAAGCAGCCCGCCGCCAATGAAAGCTGTTTACTCCGCATCCAACCCATAGGCCGTGTGCAACACGCGCACTGCCAGTTCGGTCTCGTCTTCGTCGATCAGCACGCTGACCTTGATCTCGCTTGTCGAAATCGCCTGGATATTGATCTTGCGGTCGGCGAGGCTGCTGAACATCGTCGAGGCCACGCCAGCATGGCTTTTCATACCCACGCCCACGACCGAGATTTTCGTGATTTTGGTGTCGGAGATCAGCCGGTTGTAACCGATGGCATCGCGCTGATTTTCCAGTATGTCGGTGCAACGCGCCAGATCGGCCTGCGGGCAGGTGAAGGTCACGTCGGTCTCGCCCTTGTCGCGGCCGACATTCTGGATGATCATGTCGACGTTGATGTTTGCCTCGGCCAGCGGCGCAAAGATATGCGCCACTGCGCCAGGCCGGTCGGGTACCCTGGTCAGCGTGATTTTCGCCTCATTCTTGTCGGCGGCGATACCGGTGATCAGTTGACGTTCCACTTGGGCGTTCTCCAATTCTTCATCGGTCACGATCATCGTGCCGGGGATGCTGTCGGCGTCGGGTGCGCTTTCATCGATGAAAGAGGACAGCACCTGAATGCGCACGCCTTCCTTCATCGCCAGCCCAACCGAGCGGGTCTGTAATACTTTCGAGCCGACCGAGGCCAGTTCGAGCATTTCTTCGTAGGTGACCGCCTTCAACTTGCGCGCGCGCGCCACGATGCGCGGGTCGGTGGTGTAGACGCCGTCGACGTCGGTGTAGATGTCGCAGCGGTCGGCCTTGACTGCCGCCGCGACCGCCACCGCCGAAGTATCCGACCCGCCGCGACCCAGCGTGGTGATGCGGTTGTCGTCGGTCAGACCCTGAAAGCCTGGGATGACGGCTATCATGCCTTCTTTCATCGAGGCGAGCAATTCTTCGGTGTCGATGCTCCCGATGCGGGCCTTGGCATGGGCGGCGTCGGTGTGGATCGGCATCTGCCAGCCGAGCCAGCTACGCGCGTTGCAGCCCAACGCCTGCAATGTGATTGCCAGCAGCCCCGAGGTAATCTGTTCGCCCGCCGCCACTACAACATCATATTCGGCGGGGTCATAAAGCGCGTTCGCCTCGCGGCAAAAATTGACCAGCCGGTCGGTATCGCCTGCCATCGCGGAAACCACGACCGCAACCTCGTCACCGCGTTCGGCCTGACGCTTCACCAATTGCGCGACGCGGCGGATGCGTTCGGTTCCGGCCATCGACGTGCCGCCAAATTTCATTACTATACGCGCCATGAGATTCGGCAGGCCCCCACCAGATTTGCTTTGTTGCGAATTTCGGGCCTGATAGTGACAGGATATGACAATGGCAAGCAGCCCCAAGACAATTAATGACGCAGAAGCTGCCCATTTCGGCGCGATGGCGGCGGACTGGTGGGACCCGGAGGGCAGCTCGGCGATGTTGCACAAGCTCAATCCGGTGCGGTTGGGCTTTGTGCGGGCGACCATCGACGCGCATTTTGGCGGCGATGATAAAGCGCGGTATCCGCTGGCTGGGAAGTCGGCGCTCGACGTCGGCTGCGGTGCGGGGTTGCTGTGCGAACCGCTGGCGCGAATGGGTGCGGCGGTGACGGGGGTCGATGCCGCGCCGGAGAATGTTGCGGCGGCGAAGGCCCATGCGGCGCAGTCGGGACTGGCGATAGACTATCGCGCTGGCGAGTTGGCCGAGCAGGGGTTGGGCAAGTTCGATGTGGTGGCGTCGATGGAGGTAATCGAGCATGTCACCGATCCCGCGGCTTTCATCGCCGAGCTGGCGCGCCACCTTCAGCCAAACGGCGTGCTACTCCTCTCGACGCCTAACCGGACAGCGGCGTCGCGGATTTTCTTGGTCGAGGCTGCCGAGCGATTGGGCCAAGTCCCGCGCGGTACGCACGACTGGCACCAGTTTTTGACGCCGGAGGAGTTAACCTCGTTGCTGTCGGATGTGGGGCTTGAAGTGATAGAGATGCAGGGGATATCGTTTTCGCCGCTGCAAGGCCTGCACCTGAGCGGCAATATGGCGCTGAATTATATATTGTCGGCGCGGTTCAAATAACCGTCGTGCCCGCGAAGGCGGATCAATCATACCCCGCGTCGGCGTAGGCATCGTCAGCCAAGTCGCTAAATCGCGTAATCTTCGCCTCGAACTTCATCCGCACCTTGCCGGTCGAGCCGTGGCGCTGTTTGGCTACGATCAGTTCCGAAATACCGTGAATCTGCTCCATCTTCTCGCGCCACGCGGTGTAGGCGGTTTCGTTCGAAGGGTCGGGCTGTTTCGATGCTTCGTAATAATCCTCGCGGTACACGAACCACACCATATCGGCGTCCTGCTCGATCGAACCCGATTCGCGCAAGTCGGACAGTTGCGGACGCTTGTCCTCGCGCTGCTCGACTGCTCGGCTGAGCTGCGAGAGCGCGATTACCGGCAGGCCGAGCTCCTTCGCCAGCGTTTTCAAGCCGCGGCTGATTTCCGAAATTTCGTTCACGCGGTTGTCGTTGGCTCTGTTCGAACCCTGCAAAAGCTGCAAATAATCGACCACGATCAGGCCAATCCCGTGCCGCCGTTGAAGCCGCCGCGCGCGGGTGCGCAGCGCCGCGATGGTAAGCGCGGGGGTGTCGTCGATGAAGAGCGGTAACTCCTGCAATTCGCGGCTGGCGCGCGACAGTTCGCGGAAATCCTCGCGCGAGATCTTGCCCATACGAAGCAGTTCTGAGCTGATCCCCGATTGCTCGGCAAGGATACGCGTGGCGAGCTGGTCGGCTGACATTTCGAGACTGAAGAAAGCAACCCGTGCTCCCGCGCCTTTGGATTCCTCGATCCCGTCCTCCCGGTCGCGAATCCAGCGCCGCGCGGCGTTGAACGCGATGTTGGTGGCAAGCGAGGTCTTGCCCATGCCCGGACGTCCGGCGAGAATCACAAGGTCGGAATTGTGTAAGCCACCGCATTTGGCGTTGATGCTATCAAGACCGGTAGTCACCCCCGACAGATGCCCGCCCGACTGCAGCGCCTTCTCGACATTCTTGATCGCCTCGGTCGAGGCCATCAAAAAGCTCTTCATCGATCCCGTCTCGCCCTCGCCCTCGGCAACCTTATACAGCGCGCTTTCGGCGGCTTCGATCTGGCCCTTGGGGTCGACGCTCTCGCTGGTGTCGAGCGCGTTCTCGACGAGGGTCCGCCCGACCGTCACCAGCTCACGGAGCAAGGCGAGATCGTAAATCTGTTGGGCAAAATCGCGCGCGCCAATAAGTCCTGCACCGTCGGCGGTCAGCTTCACCAGATAACCCGGCCCGCCAAGCTCCCTCATCGACTCGTCAGCCTCGAAAAACGGCTTCAAAGTGACCGGAGTCACCAGCATATTGCGGTCGATCAGCCGAAGTATCTGTTCATAAACGCGGCCATGAAGCGGCTCGAAAAAATGATCGGGCTGAAGCTTGATCGAGACATCCTCGATAATCCGGTTATCAATCAGAATCGCGCCCAGAAACGCGGCCTCCGCCTCGATATTGCGCGGCAGGCGCTGGGGTTCCGCTTCGTTCGCGCCAAGAACGGTGGGGGCTAGTCTGATTGGTTCGGCCATGACGCCCTATCGTTTAGCACAGCCGCTCATGCAAGGGTCCGAAAAAATAGAATCGGGGACAGGACTGTGGACAAAAAGCAGCAGCAGACTTGCCCCAAAATTATCTCCAGCTAACACAAGATCATGGTCGACCACCGCATCATCAAAGTCGAACTCGACGAAGCGACGATACTCCGGCGCAACGCCGATATCGAGCAGGAGCGGCGTGTTGCGATTTTCGATTTGATCGAGGACAATGTTTTCAGGCCGCTCCGCGATTTCGGCGATGGTTATGCCGGCCCTTATCATCTGAGGATCAGCGTGGCGGAAGGCCGGTTAATCCTCGATATCCGCCGCAACGACGATACGCCGTTCGAAACCTTGATCTTGGGTCTGGGGCGTTTCCGCCGCGTGGTGAAGGATTATTTCGCCATCTGCGATTCCTATTATCAGGCGATCCGCAAGGCTAGCGCCGCAGAGATCGAAACCATCGACATGGCGCGGCGTGGCGTCCACAACGAGGCGGCGGACCTGTTGATGGAGCGGCTGGAGGGCAAAATCGAGGTCGACTTCGCCACCGCCAGGCGGCTGTTCACACTCATTTGCGTGCTACACATCAAGGGGTAAGAGGGCGCGAAACATTCTTTGATTCGGGAGCATTTGGGTCGCATGGCTGGGGGGAAGAGCCGGTATTTTCGGGTGGGCGCGATTGCGCTGGCAGTGGCGCTCGGCATCTATGTCGTGTGGAGCTACGCCGTCGGCTGGGCGCCGTCGCGCGACGAATATCCGGTCCAGGGCATCGTCGTCAGTGAGGCGAACGGCAAACCACGCTGGTCGGAACTGGGGGCAACGGGCGTCGATTTTGCCTATCTGACCGCAAGCGAAGGTGCGCGCGGGCGCGATGCGGAGTTTCAGGCCAATCTTGAAGGCGTGCAACAGGCGGGCATTCGCTACGGCGCGCTGCATCATTTCGATATCTGCCGTTTGGCCTCCGATCAGGCAACGTTGTTTATTACTACCGTTCCGCGCAACGAGGCCGCGTTGCCGCCAGCCGTCCAGCTCGATTTCTCCGACACCTGCGAGGGCCGCCCAAACAGGGCGCTCATCCTCTCCGAACTGGCAACCTTCCTCAATCAGATCGAGGCGCATAGCGGGAGCCCTGCGATCCTGCTACTCACGCCAGAGTTCGAGAAGGAATATCGAGTGAGCAGTGCAATCGACCGTACCGTCTGGCTTGAAGGCCGCTGGTTTCTGCCCGATTATTCAGCGCGACCCTGGGTGATGTGGACCGCGAACGCTGCGCGGCATGTTGGCGGCATCGACGGACCGGTGCGCTGGGCAGTGGTGCGCAAATGAGTGCCGAACTTGTCAAGATGGCGATTGCGGCAGCTAGAAACGCCTATGCACCCTATTCCAACTTCCATGTTGGCGCTGCCTTGCTGCTCGACGACGGCAGCGTCGTTACGGCTGCGAATTTCGAGAATGCCAGCTACGGCATGGCGCTATGCGCCGAAACTGTGGCCATCGCCAAGGCCAATAGCGACGGGCAGTTGCGGCAGATCGTTGCCATCGCGGTCGCTGGCGGCCCCGCTGGCAAGGTTGCCGCTGGCGTCGAAGCCATAACCCCTTGCGGTCGCTGTCGCCAGATTATCAAGGAAGTAGCCGACCTGACCGAGCGCGATCTGCCCGTATATTGCGCAAAACTTGGCGGTTACGACACGTTCAGCCTGTCCGAATTATTGCCGCACGGCTTCGGTCCGGCCAGCCTTAAGTAAAGGAAAACTATGTCCATTCTCTCAGACATCTGGATCCGCGAACAAGCTCAGACCAACGCCATGATCGAGCCTTTTGTCGAGGCGCAACGGCGTGACGGCTGCATCTCCTATGGCCTTTCGTCCTACGGCTATGATGCCCGCGTATCCGACGAGTTCAAGATTTTCACCAATGTCGACAGCTCGGTGGTCGATCCCAAGCAGTTCGACCCGAAAAGCTTCGTCGACCGCAAGACCGACGTGTGTATCATTCCGCCGAACAGCTTTGCATTGGCGCGCACCGTCGAATATTTCCGCGTGCCGCGCGATGTGCTGGTGATTTGCCTCGGCAAGAGCACCTATGCGCGCTGCGGGATCATCGTCAACGTGACCCCGCTCGAACCGGGCTGGGAAGGTCATGTCACGCTGGAGTTCAGCAACACCACGCCGCTTCCGGCAAAAATCTATGCTAACGAAGGGGCGTGCCAGTTCCTGTTCTTGAAGGGCAACGAACCCTGCGAAACGAGCTACGCCGACCGCGCGGGCAAATATATGGGCCAGCGCGGCGTGACATTGCCTAAGCTTTAGATAACCGCCGATGGAACAGGTCGGCACACAAGTTCGTTCAAGCAGCAGGGTTCGAGGAGAAGCACCATGTTTTCAGGATTGTTCGCATTTGTCGGCCGCGTCATGCTGGCGCTTATATTCATTTTCGGCGGGGTCATGAAACTGGCCGACCCTGCCGGTACCGGTCAATATATGGCCAGCGTCGGCCTCCCCGCCAATCTGGCCATACCCGCTGGAATATTCGAGCTTGTCGGCGGTGTTTGTGTTGCGCTTGGTATCTTTACACGGATATGGGCCTTGCTGTTAGCGGGCTTTTGCCTGCTGACCGCCTTGCTGTTCCACCGCGAGACCGCCGACCCGGTGCAAGCTGCGATGGCGTTCAAGAATGTAGCGATTGCGGGCGGGTTTCTCTGCCTGTTCGCGCACAGCCAGGCGGCATGGAGCCTCGATTCGATGCGCCAGCGTCGGCGCGACGAAATCGCAGCGCGCAAAGCGGTCGAGCGGGCGCGGCCGACCGATCAGGCAGGTGTTGGCGCGGGCTAGGCCGTAATCACTCTTTTGACTTTCCGTCCGCAGCCGCGCATCACCTGATTCAACGAAAAGCAGGAGAGCATGATGGCGGGCGAAAGCGAATTCGATATCATTGTTTATGGCGCAACTGGTTATACCGGTCGTCTGGTGGCGGAATATCTGGCCACTCGCGAAGGCGCGCCGAAATGGGCGATGGCTGGGCGAAGCCTTGCCAAGCTGGAGGAAGTGCGCGACCTGATCGGTGCGCCTGCCGAGACCCCATTGGTTGTCGCCGATGCGTCCGATCCGGCTTCGCTTGACGCGATGTGCAAGAGGACGAAGGTGGTCCTCACCACAGTCGGGCCCTATCAGCTTTACGGTAACGAACTGGTCGCGGCATGCGTCGCCAATGGCACCGACTATACCGATCTGTGCGGCGAGCCCGCGTGGATGCGACACAAGATCGACGAGCATGATGAAGGCGCGAAGGCGTCCGGTGCGCGGATTGTTTTTTCGGCTGGGTTCGATTCGATTCCCTTCGATCTGGGCGTGCTGATGCTGCAAAAGCATTGTGCGGAGAAATTCGGCGAGCCTGCACCGCGAGTCAAAGGTCGCGTTCGGGCGATGAAGGGTACCTTCTCCGGCGGCACTGCGGCCAGCCTGAAGGCGACCATGGCGGCAGCGGCGCAGGACCCAGCTGTGATCGGCTATCTCACCAATCCGTTCAGTCTCGCGGGCGGATTCGACGGGCCGCCGCAACCGCCCGGCACCAAGCCAGAATATGATGAAAGCCTGGGCAGCTGGGCAACCAATTTCGTGATGGCACCGATCAACACCAAGAATGTCCACCGCACCAACGCGCTGCTCGGGCAAGCCTATGGCGCGGATTTCGTCTATGACGAGATGATGCTCACCGGCCCCGGTGAACAGGGCGAAGCGATTGCCAAGCACGTCGCCTCGACACCGATGATGGGCGGATCCGACGACCCCAAGCCCGGCGAAGGCCCGAGTAAAGAAGAGCGCGAAACCGGCTTTTACGATGTGCTGTTCGTAGGCGAATATCCGGACGGAAAGCGCGCGATGCTCGGTGTCAAGGGCGACAAGGACCCCGGCTACGGCTCGACCTCTAAGATGATCGCTGAAACCGCGATTGCCTTGTGCGAAATCGATGGCCCGGGCGGGGTTACTACGCCGGGGGCGGCTTTGGGCGAAAAGCTGGTCGATCGGCTGGAGGCGAAGGCGGGATTGACCTTCGCGGTAGAAGGCTAGCCCTTCCCTATCGGCCATCGCATCCCTATATGCCGCGGACCATGTTAGGTCGTCTCTTCAAAAAAGCGGAAGCCCAGCGTCCGCTCGATACCGCGCGGGTGCCTGATGGTGTGCGTATCTATGCCATTGGCGACATCCATGGCCGTAATGATTTGTTGCAAGCTTTGCTGGCGAAGATTGACGCGGACGATGCCCAGCGCAGCCCCGCCGATACGCAGATTGTGTTCCTCGGCGACCTGATGGACCGCGGGCCGGACAGCGCTGGCGTGATCGAGACCGCAATGGCGCTCAAGGCTTCGGGCAAGAATGTCCGCTTCCTGATGGGCAATCACGAGGAAGTTTTCGTGCGTGCCTGCCGCAAGCACGATCCGAAGATCACGCGGTTCTTCCTTCGCATTGGCGGCGAGGCGACGGTGTTGTCTTACCCGATGACGCGTATGGAATATATGACACTGGACATGGAGCAACTGTCCGAGCGGTTGACCAGCCTTGTGCCTCAGGAGCATCTGGAGTTCATCGAAGGCTTCGAAGACCAGATCGTCATCGGCGACTATGCCTTCGTCCATGCGGGTATCCGCCCTGGGGTGCCGCTGTCCGAACAGAAAGTCAGCGACCTGCGCTGGATCCGCGAGGAATTTGTCGAACAGCGTGGCGATCTGGAGAAGGTGGTTGTCTACGGCCACACGATATACGATGAAATCGAGGAGCGCGGTTCGCGGATCGGCATCGATACAGGGGCTTATGCGAGCGGAAAACTGACCGCATTGGCATTGGAAGGCAGCGAACGCTGGTATTTGCAAACCTGATGCGTTAGCCACCGGAGTATGAGAAAAACTCACCTGTTAGCAAGCCTGCTTGCGCTTACCGCCGCCTCACCTGCAATCGCTCACGAACAAGCCAGTCCGGTACGGCTGAAAGCCGATGTCGAAAAGCTGGTGAGCTTTGGCACGCGCCACACACTGTCTTCGGCGACCGACCCGAAGCGCGGAATCGGCGCGGCGCGGCGTTGGGCGAGGTCAGAGTTCGAGAAAATATCGAAGTCCTGCAATAATTGTCTGACCACCGAATTTCTCGAACGGCAGATGACCGCTCCGCGCGTGCCGAACGGTGCCAACATCGTCGATGTGCTTGCGATCAAGCCAGGCAAGATGGGCTGGGACCATGTCATCATCATCGCAGGCCACATCGACAGCCGGGTTTCGGACGTGATGGACTTTACCAAGGACGCGCCGGGAGCCAATGACGACGGCTCGGGCAGCGCGCTGGTTATCGAGGCAGCGCGGCTGATGTCGAAGCAACCTCGGGGCAATGCGACCATCGTCTTTGCGCTGCTGTCGGGCGAGGAGCAGGGATTGATGGGCGGGCGGTTACTTGCCGAAACCGCGAAGGCGCGCGGTTGGAAGGTTTCGGCCATGCTCAACAATGACATCGTCGGCAACACCGTCGGCACCGACGGGCGCAAGGTGGACACGATCGTGCGCGTGTTCAGCGAGGGCATCCGCGCCTCGGAAGACATGGCGGCGCAACTGGCGCGGCGCGGCAGCGGCGGCGAGGATGACGGCCCGAGCCGGTCGCTGATGCGCTATGCCGATGGCGTGGCGGAGAAAAACGCCGGGCTTGGCCTCGACGTTTTTGGTGTCCGCCGTCCAGACCGCTTTAGCCGTGGGGGCGATCACCTACCAGCGCTCGAACTCGGCTTTCCTGCAATCCGCTTCACCGTCGGCGTCGAGCATTATCACCACCAGCATCAGGATTTGCGTACCGAAAACGGCATCGAATATGGCGATACAGTGGATAAGATGGATTTCGCCTATCTCGCCAAGGTGACCGCGCTGAATGTCGCAACCGCGACCGCTTTGTCCGCCGCCCCGCCTGCACCTGCAACAGCCACCTTGGGCGGCGCCGTTTCTTCGGACACACAGGTGAAGTGGACGCCGGTCGGCGGCGCCACCGGCTATCGGATCTACTGGCGCAAAGCGGACCAACCGGGGTGGCAGGATAAGGTCGATGTGGCTGGTGCGGCCACCGCCGAGGCGACACTGAAGGGGGTGATCGTCGATGACCATTTCGTCGGAGTCTCGGCGATTGATGCGGAGGGCGATGAAAGCACGATCACCTTTGCGGGTTTACCGCCCAGAAACTAGCTGAGCCAATAAACAAAGGGCGCGGTCTCATCAGACCGCGCCCCTCGCATACTCCCCCGGGTGTATTCAGCAATAAGCTTCAAGCAACCATCGGTTGCTCCATATCGTCGAGATCGCGCAGCACATAGCCGCGGCCCCAGACGGTTTCGATGTAGTTCTCGCCGCCGCAGGCCAGCGCCAGTTTCTTGCGCAGCTTGCAGATAAAGACGTCGATAATCTTGAGTTCGGGCTCATCCATACCGCCGTAAAGGTGGTTGAGGAACATTTCCTTGGTGAGCGTGGTGCCTTTGCGCAGCGATAGCAGCTCGAGCATCGCATATTCTTTGCCGGTCAAGTGGACCCGGCTGCCATCGACTTCGACGGTCTTGGCATCGAGATTGACCGCCAGCTTGCCGGTGCGGATCACCGATTGCGAGTGACCCTTCGAACGGCGCACAACCGCATGAATGCGGGCGACCAGTTCTTCGCGGTGAAAAGGCTTGGTTACATAATCGTCGGCACCGAAGCCGAACGAGCGGACCTTCGAGTCCATCTCTGAAATGCCCGAGAGAATAAGCACCGGCGTCTGCACTTTGGCGACGCGTAACTTCTTAAGTACATCATAGCCGTGCATGTCCGGCAAATTGAGGTCGAGCAATATGATGTCGTAATCATAGAGCTTACCCAGATCGAGGCCTTCTTCACCAAGATCGGTCGTGTAGACGTTGAACCCCTCGGTCGCGAGCATCATTTCGATGGCCTTCGCAGTGGTAGGTTCGTCTTCAATCAAAAGCACGCGCATTGGGCAAACCCCTCTAAGTTTTGCAACTACCCAACGACCGATCCACACCCCTGCGATGCAGCCATTGGTATTCATTAACCATAAGGGAAATGAACTGAAAAGGTTAATTTCATCTTAACGTAGAGATTCCGGCGAGTCGCGCGCGAGGTTAAAGCAAAAAATGACTCATTTCTGCGGGTTTGAGGGTTCTGGGCGTGACCCAAAAAAAATGGGCCTATGCTTGAAATAACGTGCCGATTTTGACGGCAGGAGGGGATCGATCCGGCAAATGACCAAATCGCCGCCGAAATTTCCGGTCATCATTCCTTAAATGTTAAGCAATAACACGACGGGCAACTGAAAGGGTTGCACATGGGAATTACGATAAAGTTACGCGACGATCACGACGCGTTACTTAAGCTGATTAGCCTTTTTCGCGACATCCTACGCCAGCCGGTCGCTCCGGCGGGCATCGATTTGGTCAATTTCCGCAGCGCCTTTTCAAAGGAACTGCTTGCCCATCTAACGCGCGAAGACTGGTTGCTGTATCCGTCACTGCTGCAGAGTTCGGACAAGCTTATCGCTAGCACCGCCCAAACGTTCATGGACGAGATGGGTGGTCTGCTTGCGGCTTATAAAACTTGGTCTGGCGATTGGCCTACCGAACGAATTATCGCGGACTGGCAAACATTCGCGGCCGAAACGTCGGCGGTGCTCGATGCACTCGGTGAGCGGATCGACCGTGAGAACAACGAACTGTATCCGCTGGTTGAAATCGTTCTCACCAAAGCGGCATAATGCGCCTTTAATTTAGCCGATCCGCCAGATATTCGATCAACGCCGTCACGCGCTTCGGCCGGATCGTTCCCGGCGGGGTTACCAGATGGAGCGCCGCCGGTTGCGTGTTCCAATCCGTCAGTATCGGCACCACCGCGCCGCTCGCCAGATCCGCGTCGATAATGAAGTCGGGAAGTACCGCGATGCCGTGGCCGGAACGCAGGCTGTGCAGCATCACGTCGCCGTTATTGACACGCAGACGACCGTGGGGGCGGACGGCGGCTTCGTCGCCTTTGGCATTGGTGAAGCGCCACTGCTCGGGCGTGCTCAGCAACGAATAGCGCAGACATTCATGCTCGCCCAGTTCGGCTGGATGGCGCGGGGTGCCCATGCGCTGGAGGTAGGACGGTGCTGCGACGATGTGCGTTTTCACTTCGCGGAGCTTGCGCGCGCGTAGGCTGCTGTCGGGGAGCGCGGCAATCCGCAAGCCGATGTCGAAGCCTTCGCCGATCAGATCGACCTTGGCGTCCGACAAATGCATATCGACGCTGATCCCGCGATACTCGCACAGGAATTCGGCGATCACCGGTCCGACATGGCTCAGCCCGAAGCTCATCGGCGCCGCTAGCCGGACTAGGCCGAGCGGTTCCGACGCTTCGTCGCGCGCCGCTTCTTCAGCGGCCTGACCCTGTGCGAGTATCTGCCGGGCATGTTCGACCAGCTTCGCCCCGCTCTCTGTCAGCGACAGCCGCCGCGAAGTGCGGTGGAACAAGGGCGCACCAATCTGCATTTCCAAACGCGTGATGGCTTTCGAAATCGTCGCTTTGGACAAGCCAAGCGCATTTGCCGCACCGGTAAAGCTCTTATGCTCGACCACGCAGGCGAAAATGCTCCATGCTTCGAAATCCGGTAGTGCCATAATCAGAAACAATATGTTTCTAACGTTTCTATTTCAATCTTAATTGTGACGTCTACTTTGTGACCATGACATCCACCCCATCAGGAGTGACGACATGACCGACACCAATACCAATATAGAAATCCGCCCGTTTGTTTCGCTGGGCGCAGCCAATCACGGCTGGCTCGACGGGCGGCATCATTTTTCGTTCAGCGGCTATCACGATCCCGACCGGATGAACTGGGGCGCAATCCGCGTGTGGAACGACGACATGATCGCGCCGCAGTCGGGCTTCCCGCCGCACCCCCATGCCGACATGGAAATCATCACCTATGTCCGCAGCGGCGCGATTACACACAAGGACAGCCTGGGCAACGAGGGCCGCACCGGCGCAGGCGACGTGCAGGTGATGAGCGCGGGCAGCGGCATCCGCCATGCCGAATATAATCTGGAGAACGAGCCGACGACATTGTTCCAGATCTGGATCATGCCTAATCGCAAGGGCGGATCGCCGAGTTGGGGCGCAAAGCCCTTTCCAAAAGGCAACAGGTCAGGCGCGTGGCAGATACTGGCCAGCGGCTTTGCCGAAGACGATGACGCCCTCCCTATTCGTACCGATGCACGTGTACTCGGGGCGACGATCAACGCTGGTGAAAGCTTGAGCTATGATGTTGGCGCGGGTCGCCATGCCTATCTGGTACCCGCTACGGGTCAAATCGAGATCGACGGGCAGCGTGCCAATGCCCGCGACGGCGTCGCGATTACAGAAGGTCCGATAACGATTACTGCGATCGAGGATGCCGAAATCGTCCTCGTGGACTCCGAATAGTCCCTCCCCCGCCCCCTTCTGCGCAACAGAAGGGGGCACCCTCTCCCCATCAAGGAAAATTCCATGACCAAAGTCCTCGTTCTTTATTATTCCAGCTATGGCCATATCGAAACCATGGCCGAAGCCATTGCCGAAGGCGCGCGTGGCGCTGGCGCTGACGTGACGATCCGGCGGGTGCCCGAAACCGCACCGCTTGAAGTCGCGCAAGCCGCGCATTTCAAACTCGACCAGAAAGCCGAAATCGCGACCGTTGCCGAACTCAAGGATTATGACGCAATCGTCGTTGGCACCGGCACGCGATTTGGCCGGATATCGAGCCAGATGGCGAGCTTTTGGGACCAGGCCGGCGGCGTGTGGCAGCGCGGCGAACTCCACGGGAAGGTCGGCGCGGCCTTTACTGCCTCGGCAACGCAACATGGCGGTCAGGAAACAACCTTGTTTTCTATCATCACCAACCTCCTCCATTTCGGGATGACGATTGTCGGTCTCGATTATGGTTTTGCGGGTCAGATGCGTAACGACGAGATTACCGGCGGCGCACCTTATGGCGCGACCACGATCGCGGGTGGCGATGGCAGCCGCCAGCCCAGCGGGACCGAACTCGACGGCGCGCGCTATCTGGGCAAGCGGGTTGCGGAAACGGCGACGAAGCTGGTTGTCTAGCGATGACGAAGCAGCCCGCCCTATTCGTGTCACATGGTTCGCCTACCATCGTGATCGACGATACCCCCGCGCGCACCTTTCTTGAGGGGCTGGCGGGCGAGCTTCCGGCACGTCCGAACGCGATTGTCCTGTTTTCTGCGCATCATGACGAGTCAGTCGCATCGGTCACATCGGCTGCGATGCCCGAGACCATCCATGACTTTGGCGGGTTTCCGACGGAGCTTTACGCAATGCGCTATCCCGCACCGGGCAAGCCCGAGCTGGCCGGTCGCATCGCGGTGATGCTGGACGCGGCGGGTATCGCCAACCGGCTCGATCCCCTGCGCGGTTTTGACCATGGGGCATGGACCCCGATGATGCTGACATGGCCGAATGCCGACATTCCTGTGGTCCAAGTGTCCATAAATACGCGCCAATCACCCGAATATCATTTTGCGCTCGGGCAGGCGCTCGCTCCCCTGCGCGAAGAGAATATTCTGCTCATCGGGTCGGGTGCGATCACGCATAATCTGCGCGCATTCTTCCGTGGTGGATTTGCAGCAACCGCACCTGCCGAGGCTTGGGTGACCGGTTTTCTCGACTGGCTTGGCGATCGTTTGGCGACTGGCGATATTGCGGCTGCCTTGCAGGCCGTCGAGCAAGCGCCACATGGCCGTGACAATCATCCGACAATGGACCACATCCTGCCACTTTTTGTGGCGCTGGGTGCGGGCGGCGAGGCAACCAGCGCAACCAAGTTGCATGCCAGCGTCGACCATGGCGTTCTCGCGATGGATGCTTGGCGCTTCGATTAGGCGGGGCTAGGGTGGAGAGGCTATGCCATTCGACCTGCCCGAAGACCTGATCGAAGAAACCTTTCTGGCCTCCACCGGACCGGGCGGTCAGAATGTCAACAAGGTCGCCACCGCGTGCCAGTTGCGCGTCGATGTCTACGCGCTGGGGCTGGAGCCATATGCGTTCCGGCAGCTAAAGGTGCTTGCCGGAAGCAAGATGACCATCGGCGGTGACCTGATCGTCACCGCGCGAAACCACCGCACGCGCGAAGCCAATCGTGCCGAGGCGCGCGAGCGGGTTGTGGCGCTGATCGACCGGGCGCATATTCGAAAGGTGCGGCGCATAGCGACCAAGCCGAGCAAGGCCGCCAAGGCCCGCCGCGTCGATACCAAAAAGGGCCGCGCCACGGTCAAGAAAAACCGTGGCAAGGTCAGTTTGGACTGATAAGGCGCGGACCATGTACGAATTTGCCATCGACACCGCCGCACCGAAACACGAACTGTACCGTGAGATCGTCCGTTCTGCCGACGCGCTGACCGCTGGCGAACCCGACGGCGTGGCCAATATGGCCAATGTCGCAGCGTTGCTGTGGGAATATCTGCCCGATGTAAACTGGACGGGCTTTTACCGGATGGTCGAGGGCGAACTCGTGCTCGGGCCGTTTCAGGGCAAAGCCGCCTGCATTCGCATCGCACTTGGCGAGGGCGTTTGCGGCGCGGCGGCCGCCAGCGGCAAAACGCAGCGGATCGACGACGTGCACAGCTTTCCGGGGCATATCGCCTGCGACGCGAACAGCGCGTCCGAACTGGTGGTGCCGGTAAAGCGCGACGGCGAGGTAATCGCGGTCATCGACCTCGACAGCCCCTCGCCGATGCGCTTCGACGCGGATGATGCGCAGGGTATCGAGGCGCTGGCCGAGCTGCTCTCAACGCGCATTTAGCCAAACTGCCTCATTTTGGAACAAGGCGTTGTTCCGTGGCGCAATTTACATCGGCGCAAGTGGCGAAGTGGAACAAAAAATGTTAAAGTCTTCTTAACCATGCAACCCTCTGCAACCAGGGGCTCGCGATGCTTAGGGAGCAGTTAACCATGAAGACGGTCTTATTTTCAGGCCTTGCGGCGACCGCGTTGCTGTTTGCGGGTGCCGGAGCAGGGGCGAGCGACTCGTTGAAGCTTACTGCCAAGCCCGGCACTTCTGAAGCGATGAGCCTTACGGCAAAAGCCCGCAAAGGTGACGGCGGAATGCGCAATCCGGGAATACCGAACACGCGCAGCCCCCGCCCCGGTATGCACGGAATTCCAGGTCACGACGTCTATCGCCGCCCGTTTCGCGGTTTCGTTATGCCGCGTTACTGGGCGCAACCGAGCTTCTATATTCCGAATTACACCATCTATGGCCTCAACGCGCCGTCGAGCGGGCTTAATTGGTCGCGTTATTATGACGATGCGGTGCTGCTCGATGGACGCGGCTATGTGCAGGATTACCGCTCGGGTGTGAACTGGAACGCGAGCCATTCGGGCGAAGGTGCCGATTACGACGGGCCCGAATACGGCCCCTCGATGCGCGCCGATGCCGCAGCCTATAACTGGGGCGATGACGGCAATGTCGCCTTTGCCGCGCCCGACGGTTCTAGCTTTAGCTATGACGGCGAATGGCAGGGTGAATATGTTGATCCAGCGGGTCAGGTATTCGAAGGCCAATGGGAAGGCACGGTAACGCGGCAGGGCGGCACGTCCGGCCCCGGCTATCCAGCCCCGGCGCCGAGTCAGGCGGGCGCGCCTTATCCCGGTGGCCCGGCTTATGATGAAGGCTATGATGATTACAGCGTACCGCGCGGCTACGAAGGATATGAGCGTTGCCTGAAAAGCAATGGCGTGACCGGAGCAGCTATCGGCGCGATCCTTGGCGGCGTTGCCGGCAACCGCATCGCCGGTCGCGGTGACCGTCTGGGTGGCACCTTGCTCGGTGCGGGGCTAGGTGGACTTGCCGGTGTTGCCATCGAAAAGGCGACGAGCAAGTGCAAGAGCTATGAACCGCGTTACGAACCGCCGCGCGTTTCATATTCTCCACAGCCTTATCCTCAGGGTTATCAACATCATCAGGGCTGGCAGGGCGGATATTATTATTACCCGCAGACGCCGATGGTCACTGTGACCGTGGTTTCCGGCGTGCCGCACACCACGACGACGGTAACCGAGGAAGTCTATTACGAGACGATCAAAACCTATCCGCGCAAGAAAGCGGTGCGCAAGTGGAAGCCAAAACCAAAGCCACGCTGCGTGTGCCGCTAAGGTCGGCGATCAGCTAAAACGCAAAGCCCCGCCACTGGCGGGGTTTTTTGTGTGCGCGGGCGGGCGGCGGTGGTATCGGCCTGTTCCATGAAATTCAGCGAATTCAATATCGACAATTTCCTGCGCGATTATTGGCAGCAAAAGCCGCTGCTGATCAAGAATCCTTGGGGCAAGTGGGCCAACCCGATGGAGCCCGACGAACTGGCAGGGCTCGCGTGCGAGGCCGAGGTGGAATCGCGGCTGGTGATCGGCGGCGAGGGCAAATGGGCGGTCGAGCATGGCCCGTTTGCCGAAGCTCGCTTTGCCAGTCTTGGCAATAACCCTTGGACCTTGTTGGTGCAGGCCGTCGACCATCACGTGCCGGAGGTTGCCGCCTTGCTCGCCCCGTTCCGCTTCATCCCCAACTGGCGGATCGACGATGTTATGGTCAGCTATGCGGCCGATGGCGGCGGCGTGGGGCCCCATTACGACCAATATGACGTGTTCCTGATCCAGGGCGCCGGCCAGCGCCGCTGGCGTGTCGGGCAACACTGCGACGCAAACAGCGCGCTCTTGCCGCACGAAGACCTTCGCCTGCTCGCCGATTTCGAGGCGACTGACGAGTGGTTGCTGGGGCCCGGCGACATCCTCTACGTTCCCCCCGGCATCGCACATGACGGCGTCGCGGTCGGCGACGATTGCATGACCTACTCAATAGGCTTCCGCGCGCCGTCACGAAGCGAACTGATCGCCGACTTCGCCGATGATCTGACGGCGGAAATGGCGGATGACGACCGCTATGGCGATGCCGGTTTGAGAGCTCAATCCAATCCGGGCGAGATTTCCGCCGAAGCCCTCTTCACTTTGCACAATATGGTGCTGGAAAAACTGTCCGACCGCAAAGCCTTCGCCCGCTGGTTCGGTGCGTATAATACGACGCCAAAATATCCCGAGATGGACTGGTCGCCCGAAGAACCAGTCGGCGTCGATGACGTCCGCGAGCGGGTCGCAGCGGGAGCGAGGCTGGTGCGCAATCCGGCAAGTCGCTTCTCCTTCATCCGGCAGGGCGATTCGGTTTTGCTGTTCGTCGATGGCGAGTGTTTCGAGTGCAGCGGCGACGGCGCTGCGTTCGCTGAAAGGCTTTGCGCAGGAGATGGGCCAGCGGTTGGTGCGGGAGACGCAGAACTGGTCGCGCAACTAATGAACAATGGCAGCGTGGCCTTTGAGGAATATGATTGAAAACCGTCCTTTCCCTATCCGTTCGTCCTGAGCCTGTCGAAGGACGGAGTGCGCAACCCGTCCTTCGACAAGCTCAGGACGAACGGAGGCGGAGAACATGAAAACCAGACTAAGCATCTGCCGCAAAAAAGCGCGCTACGCATCAGCAGCCGAAGCCATCACCGCAGCCGTCCAAGCCGGCTTTCCCCTATACCCCTACCGCTGCGACCGGTGCCAGCAATTCCACCTGACCAGCCGGACCAAGGGGAGGCGGGTGGTTAGACCGGTGAGTTGACCTCCTGCCACCCGGCCAGCGCCAAACCCTCAACCGTCCACTCCCCAACACTCCACCGCACGAGCCGCAAGGTCGGATGCCCGACCGCCGCCGTCATCCGCCGCACCTGCCGGTTGCGGCCTTCGCGGATGGTTAGTTTGATCCAGCAATCGGCTACGCTCAGCCGCACCCTAATCGGTGGGTCGCGGGGCCATATCTCCGGTGCCTCGATGCGCTCGGCTTCGGCTGGCAGGGTCGGGCCGTCCTTCAACGGAACCCCTCGCCGCAACGCCGCCAGCGCCTCCTCGCCAATCTCGCCCTCGACCTGCACCAGATAGGTCTTCGGCATCTTGAACTTCGGGTCCGCTATCCGCGCCTGCAAGCGGCCGTCGTCGGTCAGCAGCATCAGCCCCTCGCTGTCCATATCGAGCCGCCCCGCCGGATACACGCCCGGCACGTCGATATAATCCGACAGCGTCGGTCGCGGCGAGCCTTGCGTCCCATTATCGGTAAATTGCGGGAGGACGCCGAACGGCTTGTTGAACAGGATCAGCCGCGTCACGCGCCGTCAGGCGGTGGCTTGTTCGGATCGTGGCGCCGGGTTCGGTTCGAAGCGCTCCCAACCATCGGGTCCAAGCCGTTCCATCGGGCGGTAGCGGACCTTGTACTGCATCCGCGCCGCGCCTTCGACCCAGTAGCCCAGATAAACATAATCCAGCCCCGCCTCGCGCGCGCGCATGATGTGGTCGAGGATGATGAAATTTCCGAGTCCGGGTCGCCCTTCGGCTTCGGAATCGTAGAAGCTGTAGATCATCGACAGCCCGTCGGCCTGCTGGTCGGTCAGGCACGCGCCGACCAGTTCGCCCAAGCGCCCGAAGCGCCCCGGCGTGCGGTACTCGACAACATGGCTCCTGACCGGCGATTGTTCAACCATGTCGGCATAGTCCATGTCGTCCATCGTCGTCATCCCGCCGACCGGGTGGCGCTGCGACAGATACCGCCGCATCAGGTCATATTGTTCGCTGGTGGACCAAGGACGGCAGGCGCTGACTGCGAGGTCGGCGTTGCGCTTCATTATCCGGCGCTGCGTGGCGTTGGGTTCGAATTCCTTGGTCAGCACACGCACCGACACGCAAGCTTTGCAGTCGATGCAGCTGGGACGATAGGCGACATTCTGGCTGCGGCGAAATCCGATACGGCCGAGCGCATCGTTCAGTTCGTCGGCGTGCGGGCCGTTGAGTTCGGTGAATACCTTGCGCTCGGTCTTGCCCGGCAAATACGGGCATGGGCCGGGGTTGGTAACAAAGAAGCGTGGAAAGCGGACTGGTGCGCTCATCGAATTCCGTCTCCGTAACCAAAAATTAGCGGTTGTTGTTGACTCTATTTATGCACCGCAAATCAACGGCTGGAAAGAGCGTTTACCATGAAAGTTGGGGACGGGCGTTTACTTGTTCAATTCGACCTGTTCGACCTTGTAGCCAGCGGCATCGAGACCCGCGACCAGCCCCTGCAATTGCTCGGCATCGCGCGCTTCGCATTCGATGTCGGTGATCAGGCCTTTGGCGGGCAAAGTGGTGAAAATGCGCTGGTGATAGATTTCGATGATGTTGATATTATGCTCGTTGAACAGGCGCATCGCCTTGTAGAGCGCGCCGGGGCGGTCTTGGAGCGTGAGCCGCAAACGGGCGAGGCGACCCGAGCGTGCGAGATCGCGCAACAGGACGTTGGCTAGCAACCGCGTGTCGATATTACCGCCGCACAGAACGACGCCGACATTCTTGCCGGCGAACAGTTCCGGATTCGCCATCACTGCGGCGAGGCCAGCCGCGCCCGCGCCTTCGACCACGGTCTTTTCGATTTGCAGCAGCAGGCTGACCGCGCTTTCGAGCTGCGCCTCGCTGACGAGGACGATGTCATCGACCAACCCGCGAATGACTTCGGACGTGAAGCTGCCCGGCACCTTGACCGCGATGCCCTCTGCCAGCGTATCGCCTTCGCATGGCAGCTGTTTGTTCTTGAGTAACGCATACATCGACGGATACAGCTCGGCCTGCACGCCGATCAGACCGATATCGGGCTTAAGTCCGCGCGCCGCTGTGCCCATGCCCGACAGTAAGCCGCCGCCGCCAATCGGCACCACAAGCATATCGAGCGAGGGAATGCTCTCGAGCATTTCGAGCGCCACCGTCCCCTGCCCTGCGGCAACATCGGGATCATCGAACGGATGGACGAAGGTCAGCCCCTGTTCGGCTTCGAGCAGCCGCGCATGTTTATAAGCGTCGTCGAAACTCTCGCCGTGCAGCACGACCAGCCCGCCCACGCTCTCGGTCTGCATGACCTTAACCGTGGGCGTCGGCACCGGCATGACGATCGTCGCCGGAATGCCGAGCCGCGTCGCGTGATAACTGAGACCTTGCGCGTGGTTGCCAGCCGATGCGGCAATAACGCCCTTCGCGCGTTGCTCGTCGGTCAGCAACAGCAACGCGTTCAATGCTCCGCGTTCCTTATAGGCGGCGGTGAACTGGAGATTTTCGAACTTCAGATAAATGTTCGCGCCGGTCAGCTTCGACAAGGTCTGGCTGTGAAGCGTCGGCGTGGCGACGATGGAATCGCGGATCCGTGCATGGGCAGCGCGGACATGGTCGAGGGTTAACAAGTCGGACATGGCCGCAGCCCCTATCTTATCTGGCGCGATGTGAAAACAAACATTAAGGCAGGGGTTAGAACTTCCTCTTTAGGCAGCTGAGGTTTGAAGCGATTTGGCCAGATGCTAGGAAAGCACGCGTAGCGATAGTGGTTCTATCGCAAGGCTGCCTGACGACGCAGGTGGTCAAATCGGTCAAATCCCGAAGGGACGACAAAATGGCTTCCATCTCGAACCAAAATGCCCTTGAACATATAACCAACATGTTCGGCAGGCATTTCGGCCCGATATGTTTGCCATTTTGCCGCCTCAGTTGCCTAAAGAGGAAGTTCTAACCCCGAATGACGAGAATAGCTTTTATTGGATTGGGCGTGATGGGCGGGCCGATCGCGCGGCATCTTTCGGGTGCCGGGCACCAGATGACCGTATACAACCGTTCGCGCGCCAAGGCGGAGGCTTGGGTCACGGCGCATGGCGGGACGCTGGCGATGTCGCCTGCCGAAGCCGCCAAGGACGCCGAGGTCGTGATAAGCTGTGTCGGGACCGATGACGATCTCGCAGGCGTAACATTGGGCCGTGACGGCGCTTTCGTGGCGATGGCAAAGGGCAGTCTCTATATCGACCACACCACGGTATCGGCGCGCATCGCGCGGCAGTTAGGCGTCGAAGCCAAATCGCGCGGGCTTCTGGTCGTCGATGCGCCGCTCACCGGCGGGCAGATCGGCGCCGAAAACGGCACACTGGCCATCATGTGCGGCGGCACCGACGCATCCATGGAGACCGCCCGCCCGATCATGGCACCTTACTCCAAACGCATCGTCCATGTGGGCGGACCCGGCACCGGTCAAACAGCAAAGATGTGTAACCAGATTGCCTTTGCGGGGGTGATCCAGTCGCTTTCCGAAGCGTTGCGGTTTGCGCAGTCGGCCGAACTCGATGTCGCCAAGGTCTATGAGGCGATTTCCGGCGGGGCGGCACAAAGCTGGCAAATGGACAATCGTTGGGCAACAATGGCGGAGGACAAGTTCGATTTCGGTTTTGCGGTGGACTGGATGCGCAAGGATTTGGGGTTGGCGTTCGAAGAGGCGCGCGCAGTGGGCGCGGCGCTGCCGATTACCGCGCTCATCGACCAGTTCTACGCCGATGTGCAGCAAATGGGGGGCGGCCGAATGGATACCAGCGCTATTGTGAGAAGGTTACCCAAGGGATGAAGAAGTTTCTGACGCTGGCATTGCTGGCGATTGCCACCCCCGCCTTCGCCGATGGCCTTGTTGAAAATGTCAACGGCATCACGCTGGACAAGGATGGCAAGGTCATCCGCTTCAACGCGGTGCTGATAGGTAAGGACGGCAAAGTCACCGCGCTGCTGAGCAAAAAGGAGAAGCTGCCCAAACAACTCGATTTCCGCCATGACGGACGCGGCGCGACGATGTTGCCGGGGCTGATCGATGCGCACGGTCATGTCATGGGGCTCGGGTTCCAGCAACTCACGCTTGACCTGTCGGCGACGAGCAGTCTGGCCGAAGCGCAGGCCGCGATCCGCGCTTACGCCGCAAAATATCCCGACCGCCGCTGGGTTATCGGACGCGGTTGGAACCATGAAAAATGGGGGTTGGGCCGCTTCCCGACCGCCGCCGATCTGGATGCAGCGGTCAGCGACCGGCCGGTCTGGCTCGAACGAGTCGATGGTCATGCAGGTTGGGCGAACAGCAAGGCGATGGAAATTGCGGGCGTAACCGCCGCCTCGAAATCGCCACCTGGCGGACGAATTGAACTGGTCGGTGGCAAACCGAGTGGCATCTTCGTCGATGCGGCGGGCGACCTTGTCGGCAAATTCGTCCCGGTACCGCGCCCGGCGGAGCGCGACCTTGCTCTCGCCGAAGCGCAGAAGAAGCTTCTGTCGCAGGGTATTACCGCGATTGCCGATATGGGTACCACCATCGAGGATTGGCAAAGCTACCGGCGCGCGGGCGATGCTGGGTGGCTGTCGATCCGGATCTTCGGTTATGCGGCTGGTATCGACCAAATGGTCGCCATTGCCGGACCTCGCCCGACTCCGTGGCTTTATGACGACAAGCTCAGACTTGGCGGCGTGAAGCTCTATCTCGATGGTGCTTTGGGCAGCAGGGGGGCGTGGCTCAAAAAAGCCTATGCCGACGCGCCGGGGCAAACGGGCTTGCAATTCCTTGCCAGCGCAGAAATCCGCAACCTGATGGTGCGCGCGTCGATGGACGGCTTCCAGACGGCCGTTCACGCCATCGGTGACGCTGCCAATGCCGAGGTCATTGGCGCAGTCGAAGAGCTCGCTGAAACCTATCCCAAAGACCGCCGCTGGCGGATCGAGCATGTGCAGATCGTCGATCCCGCCGACCTGATGCGACTGGGCAATAACGGTATCATTTCATCGATGCAGCCGGTGCACCAGACATCCGACCGGACGATGGCCGAGGCCCGGTTGGGGCCAGAGCGGCTGAAGGGTGCCTATGCGTGGCAGTCCATATTGAAGGCGGGCGGAAAACTTGCCTTCGGTTCGGACGTTCCGGTCGAGTCCGCCGATCCGTTCGCAGGCCTCGCCGCCGCGATGACTCGCGAGGATGCTGCGGGCCAACCATTCGGCGGCTGGCGGCCCGAAGAACGGGTCAGCCGCGAACAGGCGCTCGCCGGATTCACTATCGGGGCGGCTTATGCTGCCTTTGCCGAGGACAAGGTGGGTTCGCTCACGCCGGGCCACCAAGCCGACTTCGTGCTGATCAATGTTGATCCGCTGCTCGCATCGCCGACCGAACTGCGTCAGGCGATTGTCCGCGAAACCTGGGTGGGTGGGCGACCCGTTTACAAGAGTAGTGGCTCCGCGGAGGCAAAGATCGGCGAAAGCCGGTAACAACCAATTTCTTCTTGCTGCAAAAAATTGCTGCGCAGCACAAAAATCTCTGAATATAGAGCCCTTGTGTGCCAGCTTGGCGTTTTCGGGCAGACTCGCCAATCGCGCAGATAAGCTTGCCGTAGCGGCAATCGGATGAATGTTGCAAAATAGCATCACTATGAAATTTTCACGGTATTCCGCGCTTTGCAGCGATGACATTCGTATGTCTTTTGGGTAGGCTAACGCAAAATAAAACCAAAACAGGAGAGTAGATGATGTCGGGACGTGACAAAACCTTTAGCCATGCACTGAAGTTTTCAGCCGCCTGTATCGCACTGGCGATGCCGAGCCTTTCCTACGCTCAGGAAGAGCCACAGGCCGAAGAAGCAACTAACGAAGACGATGAAATTGTCGTTACCGCGCAGGGCCGTACGCAATTGCTCTCTGACGTTCCGGTGGCGATTTCGGCAGTAACCGCTGAAACGCTGCAAAATAGCGGCGCGAACGACATTCGTCAGCTTAACCAGGTGGCACCTTCATTGCTGGTGTCTTCAACCGGTTCGGAAGCAAACGGTTCGGCGCGTATTCGCGGCATCGGTACGGTTGGCGACAACCCCGGCCTCGAAAGCTCCGTGCCTGTCTTCATCGACGGCGTCTATCGTTCGCGTTCGGGCATCGGTCTTAATGAGCTTGGCGAAATCGAGCGCGTCGAAGTCCAGCGCGGGCCGCAAGGCACGCTTGGCGGACGTAACTCGTCGGCTGGCCTGATCAGCATCTATTCGAAGAAGCCGTCGTTTACGTTTGGGGGCAGCGGTGAACTGACCTACGGCAATTACGACTTCATGCGCGCGGCATCGAGCTTCACCGGCCCGATCACAGAACAACTCGCATTCCGCATCGACGGTGTTTATGTCAAGCGCGACGGTTTCTACACCGACGACCAGAACGGCCGCGACGTCAACAATCGCGACCGCTATTTCCTGCGCGGTCAGTTGTTGTTCGAGCCAACTGACGCCTTGTCGATCCGGCTGATCGCCGATTACACCAAGCGTTCGGAAGAATGCTGTGCAGCAACTTATGTCGATCAAACGGTCAACCAGTTTATCGGTAATTTGAATAACCCGTCAACGCCGCTTGCGCCCTTGCAAACCACGGGTAACAACATCATCAATGTGCTGCGTGATCTGGGTCAGGGACTCGGTGCCTTCAACCAAGGCTATGGCCGCAACATCTCGATCAGCCCCAACCGCGTCTTCACCGGCGATACCAAGGATTACGGTTTCTCTGGCCAGATCGATTATGATTTCGGCAATGCAACGCTGACCTCGATTACCGCGTACCGTCAGTATCGCTCGGGTCAGGCATCGGACACCGATTATGGCGAGGTCGATATCCTCTATCGCGGTCCAAGCAACGATGCATATCGCCAGTTCCACACCTTCACACAGGAACTTCGACTTCAAGGTGAAGCGTTCGGCGGAACGCTCGACTGGCTGATCGGCGGCTTCTACGCCAATGAAAAGCTGACCGTTCGCGACAATCTGCGTTTTGGCAACCAATATGGTCGCTTTGCCACCTGCCGGATCATTTCGGGCGGCGGTCTGGCCGGACTGTATTCGCCGACCAGCCCTTCATGCGTCGTTCCCGGCGTCGGCCCAGCGACCATTGCCGGTGCTTCGGGCCTGTCGGGTCCAGACATCGTAGCGGCGTTCACTCGGCTCGATGGTCTTAATGATCGGGGCACGACTAACGACCGCTATTTTCAGAACGGCACCAACTTTGCGGCCTTCACACATAATATCGTGCACATCACCGATACGCTCGATCTGACGTTGGGGCTTCGTTACACCAAGGACAAAAAGCGGTTCAACGCGACCTTTGGTAACGACAATACCGCGTGCACCGCCGTCCAGGGGCTTGTACTCGACGATCTGGTCAACCCGTTGACCACGGCGACTGCACGTGCGTTGGCTGGGGCACTGGTCGGTCTTAGCTGTCAGGGCAATTCGACCGCAGAACTCAACGGTGTGACGATCAATGATCGTCGCAGCGAGGATGAGTTCACCGGTACTGCGATTCTGTCATGGAAGCCGACCGACGACCTGCTGGTCTACACCAGCTTCGCTCGTGGCTACAAAGCTGGTGGCTTCAACCTCGATCGCTCGGCGCTGAAATCACCGATCTTCCCGTTCTCGGCCACAACTGGCGGTGCGCAGGGGCTGGTCGGCAATCTGCAGTTCGATCCCGAACTGGTCGACAGCTATGAACTGGGCGCCAAATATTCGACCGGGCCTTTCAGCCTCAGCGTATCGGCATTCCGTTCGGACTTTTCAAACTTCCAGCTTAACACCTTCAACGGCACGGTTTTCCTTGTGCAGACGGTCAACGGCTGTGACAATCTGGTCGGCGGCCCTGCTGCGGACTCCGACGCCAGTCTTGCGACCGGCACCTGTGCCACTGGCGACATCACCTATGGCGTACGCACCCAAGGCGTCGAACTGGAAGCATCGCTGGTTCCAGTTCGCAATTTCCGCGTCGCCGCTGGCCTGACCTATGCTCAGACCAAATATCAGGACGACATCATCGGCAACAAGACAGGTGCTGCGCTCGATCCTGCGCTCCGCAAATTGCCGGGCGACAATCTGTCGAACGCGCCCGAACTGGTCGCCACGACGAGCGTTACCTGGACCCCCGAAATCGGCAGCGGCGGCATGTCGGGCCTGGTTTATATCGATGGTCGCATGACCAGCGATTACAACACCGGTTCCGATCTGTTCCCGCAGAAGGAACAGGATGGCTTTGCGATCTTCAACGCGCGTATCGGCCTTCGCGGACCGGACGTCGCATGGGGTCTTGAACTCTGGGCTCAGAATATCTTTAACGCGGATTATGCGCAGGTAGCGTTCAACTCGCCATTTCAGGCGGGTACGACTTCAGCACCGTTTGTCGATCCGCAATATCCGGGCGGGCGCCAGATCTTCTCGCAGTTCCTGGCCGAACCACGCACCTACGGCATCACGCTTCGCGGCAAATTCTAAACCGCTCAAGCCAAGACACAAAAAAGGGGCCTGCAAATTGCGGGCCCCTTTTTTATCGTCTGTGGCTGGGAAGATTTAGCTGCCGAAGCCGACCCCTAAAAATCCCGGCATCGGGCCGTTCCAGCCATCGTCGCCCGGCTCGTCATCCTGCTTGGTCCTGGGTGCGGCCTTCGGCGCTGGTTGCTCGCGCTCAGATTTCGGTTCGGCCTCGGCGCGTTCTGCTTTTGGCTTTTCGGCGCGTTCGGTCTTGGGCCTTTCGGCCCGGGCAGGACGTTCGCGTTTGGTGGTTGGACGCCGCTCTTCGCGTTCTGCATTTTCCGCAGCGGGCGCCTCGGCCTTGCCAACCCGCGTAATCTTCACACCGATCAGCTTCTCGATACTCTCGATCGCTTCCTCATCGGCCTTGGTGACGAAGGTAAACGCCTTGCCCTTGGCGCCTGCACGGCCCGTCCGTCCGATGCGGTGAACATAGTCGTCGGGATGCCACGGCGCGTCGAAATTGAAGACGTGGCTGACGCCCTTGATATCGAGCCCGCGTGCGGCGACGTCCGATGCGACAAGTAGGTTGATCTCGCCCGATTTGAACGAATCGAGCTCGCGCTGCCGCGTAGCCTGGTCGATGTCTCCGTGGATCTCGCCCGAGCGAAAGCCCTGCTGTCGCAGGCTCTTGTTCAGTTCGCGCACCGTCGTTTTGCGGTTGCAGAAGATGATGCCGGTGGCGACTTCCTCGATACGCAGCAGATCGCGGAGCGCATCGCGTTTCTTGGCGGGTGACACATCGACCAGAAATTGCTCGATTTGGAGGTTCGACGAGGCGGGCCGCGCCACTTCGATATATTTGGGGTTAGAAAGAAACTTGTCGGACAGTTTCTTGATAGGCGGCGGCATGGTCGCCGAGAACAGCAACGTCTGCCGCGTCGCAGGCAATTTGGTGCAGATATGTTCGATGTCGGGAATGAAACCCATATCGAGCATCCGGTCGGCTTCGTCGATCACCAGCAGCTCGCAGCCATTGAGCAAAATCTTGCCGCGTTCGAACAGATCCATTAACCGGCCCGGCGTGGCAATCAAAACATCGACGCCCTTTTCCAGCGCCTTGACCTGATCGCCCATCTGGACGCCGCCTATAAGCAGCGCCATTGAAAGCTTGTGATATTTACCGTATTTCTCGAAATTCTCGGCAACTTGAGCGGCAAGTTCGCGTGTCGGTTCGAGGATCAGGCTGCGCGGCATCCGCGCGCGCGCACGACCATGCGCCAATATGTCAATCATCGGCAGCACGAACGAAGCGGTCTTGCCTGTGCCCGTCTGGGCGATGCCGATAATGTCCTTCATCATCAGCACAGACGGGATCGCCTGCGCCTGAATCGGGGTGGGGATATCATAGCCAGCCTCGGTTACGGCTCGCAACAATTCGTCAGACAGGCCGATATCGGCAAAACGCATAGATTTTTTCCGGAAAATAACGTGCGCAAGACCGGTTGTTCACGTAACCGCCTTGCTCGCGGGCGCTTTGACGCCGGACAGCGCAATTGTCAAGGAATTTGGCGGATTGCGGGCTTTGCTTATCGCGGAACCAGCAGGCGAAACTTGTCGACCTCGCATTTTGCGCCGGTGCGCGCGTGGAGCAGGTCGCGGTCGATGCAAAGCTTGCCGTCGAGCGGGCGCTCCATATAGGCGCCCGCATAAAATTCGCGCGCCAGACAACCGTCACCCAGATAGGCGCGGATCAACACACCGTCACGCGTCACCAGATCGAGGCCTTCCTTGTTGCCCGGTCTTGAACCGACGAGCCGGTCCATCAACAGGCATTTGCCGATCTTTTCCTCCTTGTAGCGGACAGCGGCGACTTTGGCCGGGCTTCGATTGCCCATGCTGTTCGTCGTGGCAGCGTGGCGGGGTATGCGGATGATCACGCGCTGTTCGACACGGACCTGAAAAGCATCGTCGCTGGCCACGATCATCGGGCCGAACATCTTGTTGGTTTTATCGACGTCGATTTGCCCGCGCGCGCTGTTCGACAAAGCCGTCACTCCGGCCAAAATCAGCAATAGGCCCATAGCTGCGCGCAAGAATCGGTCCGGTGAGTTGTTGATGTTTCCAAGCCTTTAGAACATAGGGTTGAACGGGGCATTAATTGAATGCACAGCCTCTGGTGTCAACGGTCTGGATAAGCGGTGCCCGATACGCAACCACTCGCAATATTGCAGAATTTGCTGGGGCCGAAAGGCTTCACCGATGATGCTGGCGACCTCGCGCCGTGGCTCACCGATTGGCGGGGGCGCTACACCGGCAAGGCTGGCGCGATGCTTTCGCCAGCGAACACCGCGGAGGTATCCCAAATCGTCAAGATCGCGGCGAAATACAGGCTTGCGCTGGTCCCGCAGGGCGGCAACAGCGGAATGGTCGCGGGTGCTACCCCGGATGCAAGCGGCAAGCAGCTAATCCTCTCGCTGCGCCGGATGAACAGGATCGAGAGGATCGACGCGGACAGTGGTCTGGTGCGGTGCCAGGCGGGTGTCATCCTGCAAAACTTGCATGAGGCGGTTGCCAAAATCGGTCGTCGTTTCCCGCTTACATTGGGTGGTAAGGGCTCGGCCACGATCGGCGGGCTGGTCTCGACCAACGCAGGCGGCACGCAGGTGCTTCGCCACGGCACCATGCGGCAGCTTGTTGCAGGCATCGAAGCGGTGTTGCCCGACGGATCAGTATTCGACGGCATGGCTCCGCTGAAAAAAGACAATCGCGGTTATGATCTCAGACATCTGCTGATTGGCGCGGAAGGCACGATCGGAATAGTGACCGGTGCTATATTACAAACCGCGCCAGCGCTTATCGACCGCTGCGTTGTCTGGGTCGGGGTTGAAAGTCCCGATGCGGCGTACCGGCTACTGTTATTCATGCAAAAGCGGGCGAGAGAACGGCTGGAGGGTTTCGAGATCATGCCGCAGCGAGCGGTCGATTCGGTCATTCGCCATATTGACGGTACGCGCGTACCACTGGCCGACGCGCATCCTTGGCATGTGCTGATGGAACTGGTGCAGGACGATATCGGCCAATCATTGCCGGCCGCTATTGCCACCGCACTGCTGGGCGAAGCGATGGAGCAGGGGCTTGTCGCCGATGCCACTCTTGCCGCCAACGAAACACAGGCCGAGGCGTTCTGGAAAATCCGTGACTCAATCGCCGAGGCCGAACGCGCCGAGGGTCCGGCATTGCAGCACGATATCAGCGTCCCGGTCGAGGCGATGGCGAGCTTTATCGAGCGCGAATCACCGGTCATCGAAGCGCAATTTGCAGGCACCGAAACTGTAGCGTTCGGGCATCTGGGTGACGGCAATATCCATTTCCATGTCAAGGCTCCGTCCGGTATCGACGCGCGGGACTGGTATGCGAATGAAGGCCTAGCAATCACCGCCCATGTCTATGACCGCGTTGCCGCATATGGCGGATCGTTATCGGCAGAACATGGTATCGGCCAAGCCAAAGTTGCTGAATTTGCACGCCTGGGCGATCCGGCGCGGATGGGGGCGCTGCGTGCGATCAAGAGCGCACTTGATCCTCACGGCATAATGAACCCGGGCAAGCTTGTTCCGCTTGCGCCGCACCGCGCTCCCGACTAAAGCGCGCGCAACCTATTTTTACCAATCCAAGAGATGGAGTTTCCTATGGCCAGCGCGCCCCCGGCAGCCAATTTGCCGCTTTTGTATAACGACCTCGTTCCGCTCAACAGCAACGAACATTCGACCTGGAAAGCACGTGGCCTCGAAAACGCCAAATTCATGGGTACGCAGCATGCGATCCCGCTAACCATCGAGGAATTTATTCCCGCATCGCGCCATTTTCCGATCATTTTTTCTGCTGCAGAAAATCCGGTTCCACTGGTGCTGATGGGGATGAACGAAGGCGTTAACACCTTTATGGACGACGAAGGCACGTTCATGAAGCCGGTCTATGTTCCGGCCTATGTCCGTCGCTACCCGTTCCTTCTGGCAAAGCTGCGCCCCGACAGCGACGAGCTGTCCTTATGCTTCGACCCCAGTGCAGGCGCGATCGGCGAGTATGACGAAGGCACGCCATTGTTCGACGGTGACAAGCCGAGCGAAAACACGCAGAATATCCTCAAATTCTGCGAAGATTTCGAAACCGCCGGCGCGCAGACCCACGCCTTCGTCGAAGAGCTGGTCAAGCTCGACCTGTTGATGGACGGCGAAGTGTCTATCCAGCAGGAAGGCAACGACAAGCCTTTCGTCTATCGCGGTTTCAAGATGGTCGATGAAGAAAAGCTGCGCGATTTGCGCGGCGATGTGCTTCGCAAGATTACCCAGAACGGTATGTTGCCGCTGATCTACGCGCATCTGTTCTCGCTACAGCTAATGCGCGACATATTTGCGCTTCAGGTGCAGCAAGGCAAGGTACCGTTGGTGACCGAATTACCGACCGGCTAACCTCGTTTCCCTAACCGACGTCGGGGTAGAGCAGACGGGCCCGCGCATAGAGCAAGTCGCGCGCATCGCTGCCGAGCATCTCTTGCAGCAGCACGTCGAAGGTGGGGCGCTGGTCGAATGTTGCCAGATGCACGGCATTGCTCAACAGCGCTTCGTCAAGACTGGCGTTAGGACAGCATGGGCGGTGAATGCCGAATGGTTCGGGCCAGATTTGCTGGACGACGTCCATCAGCAAGGAAAAGCGTCTCGCCACCGCACCCGATAGCAGATACTCGCGCAAGCGCGGCATGGGATCTTGCCGCGCACGGCGAAGGATCAGACAACTGCGCGCCGCCAGTATCAGCCGCGCATCGCGCGAATCCATTTCCATAAGGCTAGGTGATTTCATCAAAAATTTTTGGGCGATCATAGCTGCATTCTCCTGACTGCAGGAGTTATTACGAATCATTCTCAATAGCAATAAAAACTCGTTTCTGTTTTTATGGCAGCACTACGGCAACACCGCTGTCCGGAGACCTAAAAATTCTTTTTGATAATGAATGTGTTGGGAGAAGACAGCGAAACGACTGCTCGTGATTCAATAACGATCTATCGTTTCGGATGTAAAAATCGCGTCGCAGCTATTGATTCCGAGAGCCGATAACCCCATCATCAGTACAGGACGGAAATCTCCCCTCCCTTTTCCGTCCTATCGGTGCCGTTAGGCGGCACCACTCCCTGAACCTAGGCCACCCCGAAACCCGTTTTCGGGGTGGTTTTTTATTCAGCAGCGATGAGCGTTTCGATTCCTGTCGTCTGTTCGGCAAGCGCGTGCACCAGCGATTCGACCAAGCGCGATATCGCGGCAAGGCCGTTACCCGGCTCACGCAAGCGCTGGTCGAGATAAAGCGACCTGTCGACCTCAAGCTGCAAAGCATGGACGTTCTGCCGGACCGACTGATGGTGGCGGAGAATGTAGTCGCCCGAATAAGGGTGGTTTAGCGCAACCGCAAAGCCGCGATATCTTATTTGCGCGCTCAGCAGATGCGCATAGACGCCTGCCGCGCTTTTTCCGAAACGGTCCCCTATGACGAATCGCGGCGAGAGCTCCGGGCCGTTTGCCGCAATCGGCGGCATCGAATGCAGGTCTAGCAAGATAGCAACACCGAATTTTTGCCTCATCCGCGACAGCGTTTCCGAAACGCACATATGATACGGGCGGTGATAGCCCGATATCCGCGCCTCGACCTCGGCTGCTTCGAACGGACGCTTCCAGATATCGCCTTCGCCCGACAACCGCCTCGGGATCAGTCCAAGCCCGCCGCGTTGTTTGGCACCTGGTGCCGGGTAATCCCGCCGGTCGAGACCGCTGACCATTTCGACGTCAATATCGCGCTCGTCGCGGTTGAGATCGATCCACGCCCTCGCACGGTGTGCGATAATGGTGGGAATGCTGCTTGCAATTGAATCGCGGGCCAGCAAATCGGCGTAGCGATCCTCAAGCCTTAGCAATGAAGATGGCGGCAGGCGCAAATTGGCGAAAACCGAATCGGGGTAATCGCGACCGGCATGGGGGACCGACAACAGCACAGGCAGAGCGGGGTCGGCCCCATGATGGATCGTAAATCCGGAAATATCAGTCGTTACCATCGCCAGCTTTTTGACAGAATTTTTCGGTTCTGGTGGAAAAAAATTAAATCTCTAGCATTATGGTCAACCGTAATCGGAGCAGACGGATTCGCGTTGCCCCGATAACCGCAATTTTAGGATAGAAGATGACCCGAATCCTGCTCGCAGAAGATGAAAAGGCCATGCGCGAATATCTGACGCGTGCGCTCGAAAAATCGGGCTATGAGGTCGTCGCTGTTGATCGAGGGACCGAAGCAGCGCCCTTGCTTGAACGTGAGCATTTCGATCTGCTTTTGACCGACATCGTCATGCCTGAAATGGATGGGATTGAACTCGCCCGTCATTCGAGCAAGGTTTCTCCGCAGACCGAAGTCATGTTCATCACAGGATTTTCCGGGGTCGCGCTGCGCGCCGGCGAAGCGATGCCGAACGCCAAAATCCTGTCCAAACCATTCCACCTGCGCGATCTGGTGCACGAGGTCGAACGACTGTTTGCCAAAGAAAGCTACGGCGAACTGAAATAGGCTTGAATGAAGCGCGGCCCGCCGCTAGAGGCTGCCGCAGCGTGGGCGTATAGCTCAGTGGTAGAGCACTGTGTTGACATCGCAGGGGTCGCAAGTTCAATCCTTGCTACGCCCACCATTTTCCCCTCGATTGTCTCCACTGGGCGCAACGCCGTGCCAGCGTTTGTAGCTTCGGGAAAAGGCGCTCAGGTCGCTAAAGCCTAGCAACAGCGCGATTTCACTTAACGACCTGGTCCCGTCCATTTGGTAAAGCGCACATACATCCTGACGGACGCGATCGAGCAACTGCCTGAACGGATGCCCCTCTTCGACCAGCTTTCGGCGCAGGCTGCGTTCGGTCATGCCGAATGAAGACGCCATCCGGTCGAGTGTGGGCGGTGACTTGTCCAGCTCGTTTGACAGATAGAAATAGCTGTGCCCGGTGTGCCGTAACCCTTGCGCGATCCACTCGGCCGGTTGCCGGTACCGGGCGATTGCAGCGTCCAGTAAAACGGGATTGGCGAATGGCGAGGGCCGGAAGATCTGCCGTGCGGTCATTTCCATGCGCGTTTCGGGCATCGAAAAGCGAACCGGGCAGCCAAACGCCTGCTCGTACTGCGCGGGTGCGAATCGCGCTTTATGCTGGAAATCGATACTGTGCAGCAGCGGCGGTTCGGCCAGCACCTGCCGCGCCAGCCGTGCGTAAGTCGCGGCAGAAAACTCTATCACCGGCGCGTAACTCTCGATTGCATCGGGACTGACAAGCCAGCGAAGTGTCGGCGGCTTTGCCTCCGTATTGAAAACAGTGCGAAACATTGTTTGTCTAAGTGCCTGAATCCGGATGTTGGCGTCGATCACCGCGGCAAGATTGGGGGCCAACCGGGTCGCATAACCCAAATCGGAAAAATTCTGCATTGAGGCTTTTTCGCCAATTCTCAGCGTGATCGCCGGATCGCCGAAATGCCTTTGCAGCGCCACGAAGAAACGCAGGGCAATCGCGCTCGAAAATCGGCTGAGCGGATTGCGCAGGCGCACGGGGTCGATGCCTACCGTCGCCAGGAGCTGCGTGCGGCTTGCGCCTTCGTTCACCGCCGCCCGGAGGATGCGGACCAGCAAACTGGCGGACATCGTATCCGGCGCAATCGCTCCGGCCTCGCCGGTCAATACGTCTACCCAGTCGTAAATATCTGCGCACCTTTCATCAGATAACAATCACGTGTGCGGGCTGCGCGCAAGCCAAATGACGCTGGCTTGCGGACTGGCTTTCCGCTCGCTAAGCCAGCCCGCATGAACCTCGCATCGCTTCTCGGCCAGTTCCGCGCTGGTACCGACAGTCACCGAATCGAAATTCCACCAAGCTGGCATCAGGGCCGCACCGCTTATGGCGGGCTGAGTTCGGTGCTTGCTTATCAGGCGGCGAAGCTGGTCGACGCCGACCTGCCACCGCTGCAATCGGCTCAGATCGCTTTTGTCGGGCCGCTGGCAGGCGAAGTCGAAGTGACCGCGGCGATGCTTCGCAGGGGCAAGAATACGGCTTTCGTCAAATCGGAAATCAGCGGCGCAGACGGCGTCGGGCTGTCATGTACCTTCATCTTCATGAACCGGCGGCACAGCCATCTCGATTATGAAGGCTTGAATCGCCCCGATTTCCCGCCGATCCCGAGCGAAGAAACCGCCCGCAGCGGCCCGCCGGAGTTTTTCACCGGCCATATGCAGTATCCTGACAAGCGTCTCGAACTCGGTCTCGCGACCAATCGGCTGGCAAGCTGGCAACGCTTTACCGAGCATGAAGGCCTTGATCATATCGCCGAGTTAGTGTGCATCGGCGACGCCTTGCCACCCTCGGCGATGGGACTGATGACCGAAAAGGGAATGGTCAGTTCGATGAACTGGCAGCTCAACATGCTGACCGACGCGCCTGCAACCAAAGACGGTTGGTGGTATCTCGAAAGCGAAACACATCATGCCGGAAACGGAGCGAGCAGCCAGTATATGACCGCCTGGAATAGCGAAGGCCAACCAATGCTAACGGGAATGCAGTCGGTGGCGATTTTTGTGTAAATAAGACCGAGATTGACAAATGGACTAAGTTAAACTAAGTCCACCATATGCAAACCGTCAATATCCACGAAGCCAAAACGCATCTTTCCCGGCTGGTGTCCGCCATCAAATCCGGAAACGAAGCGGAAGTGATCATTGCGCAGAATGGCGTACCGGCGGCGCGCCTGGTTCCCATTGGCAAGAAGCCCAAAATAAAATGGGGATTAGAGAAAGGAAAGTTCATCGTTCCCGATGATATTGACGAATTGAATCCGGAAATAGAGGCGTTGTTTGGTGGACGCGTCGATTGAGACTTCTACTCGATACGCATATCATTCTGTGGCGGATGACGGCTAGCGAAAGCTTGCCAACGCGCGCCGTGCAAATCATGGATGAGGACGCTATTTCGGTCGACGTCAGCGCGGTTTCCATCTGGGAGGTTGCCATCAAACATGCGTTGCGCAAAGGCCGCAGTGGTGACATGCCAATGTCCGGTCGCGATTTCCTGCACAGTCTGGGACGAGCCATGATTGCGCCAATGGCTATCGAACCGAACCACGCGGCAGCACTCGATGATCTACCGATGCTGCATGGAGATCCATTCGACAGGTTATTGCTTGCGACGGCGCGGAACGAGGGGATGACGTTACTGACCCATGATGCAACGCTGGCGCAATATGGAGATTTTGTGCTGGTTGTATGACTGGCTAACCCAAAGCCGCCAGTTTCTCTTCAGCCATTCGGTCCAGCTCGGCCCGGCTCTTCTTTTCGCTCGATGATTTTAGCTGCCCACATGCCGCCATGATATCGCGGCCCCTCGGCGTGCGGATGGGCGCGCTAATTCCGGCTTCGAAAATGATCTTTGAAAATCGCTTGATGCGTTCGGGGTCTGAACATTCGTAGACCGCACCGGGCCAAGGGTTGAACGGGATCAGGTTGACCTTTGCGGGCAATTTATATTGCCGGATCAACCGCACCAGCTCGTTTGCATCCTCGTCACTGTCGTTCTTGTCCTTCAGCATCACATATTCGAACGTGATCCGCCGCGCGTTGCTGGTGCCGGGATATTCGGCGCAAGCGCGAAGCAGCTCGTCGATTCCGTATTTTCGGTTTAGCGGTACGATTTCGTCGCGCACTTCCTTGTTCACCGCGTGCAGCGAGACCGCGAGGTTGACGTTGATCTCTTCGCCCGCACGCTCCATCATCGGCACCACGCCGCTGGTCGAAAGCGTAATTCGCCGCCTCGACAGCCCCAGCCCGTCACCGTGCATCACGATCTTCATCGCATCACGAACGTTGTCGAAATTATACAGCGGCTCGCCCATCCCCATCAGCACGATGTTGGTCAGCATCCGGCCGTCGGCGGTGTAATGGCCGGTGTCGTCGTCATCCACATCATCGTCATTGGCCGATGCCATATTGCCCTTCGGCCATTCGCCTAGCGCATCGCGCGCGAGCATCACCTGCCCGACAATCTCGCCGGGCGTCAGATTGCGCACCAGCCGCATCGTACCCGTATGGCAGAAACGGCAATTGAGCGTACAGCCGACCTGGCTCGAAATGCAGAGCGTCCCGCGATCCGCATCGGGGATAAACACCATCTCGTAATCCTGCGCATCGTCGGCGCGAAGCAGCCATTTGCGCGTGCCATCGGTCGAAACCTGTGCCTCGACCACTTCGGGGCGACCGATAACAAAACGGTCGGCCAGCCAAGGCCGCATCGTCTTGGAAATATCGGTCATCGCCTCGAACGAGGTCACGCCGCGGTGGTATATCCAGTGAAACACCTGCTTCGAGCGAAGCTTCGCAGCCTTCTCGTCGAGCTGAGATTCTTCGAACAACTGCCGGATCTGCAGGTGGCTCAACCCCATCAGGTCGATACGCCCGTCGGGTCGCGGAGTAATAACACGCGGGGTCACCACGGGATCGATATGGCCGGGAATCTGCATTAACTTGCCGCTCTAGGCATTGGGCATAGGCAATCTCGGATTCCATCAACGTGCTCTATTAGGTCTTTTGCTGCTCGGTGGTCGCCCATTCTATCCAACACAACATCAATGCCCTCACGCCTTGCAAGTTTGGCGGCTGGGACAAAGTCGGCATCTGCCGCCACTATCACTATCTGATCGACTTGCTTTTTGAACGCGAGCGACGCCACATCAAGGCCGAGTCGCATATCGACACCTTTTTGCTTTGTATCAATTTCGAAGTCATCATCCTGAGCGTTAAAACTGCTGGGCGATTCTATTAACCGCGCCGTTGCTCGTTCGCTCAATCTCCACCGCGACGTATCGTTTAGCCTGCCAAGCCTCACTGCAATTTTTCGCAGTTGTTGAATTTCGCGATGAACATCGAGACGAAACGTAGCGCTTGCCGATTTACCAAAATCAATAGATTTTTGGTCAAGTGGAGTGTGCATTCGCTTTATAAGTGGCAGACAATCATAAAAGAATACTCTGTACAGGTGCGGAGTTTCTTCAATTAATAACTGATCGGCAACGTTCTGGTTGACCTGTTTTGAGCCAACCCGCAAGGTGAGGTGCCAATGCACCAGCCACCGGAGGCCAAAAGCAACACTCTTGGCGTCATCGCTATCAAAATTCGGAAAACAATGCTTAAATCGGCGCAGAAAAAATGCGCCGTCGACCAGAATTGCCGTCGCCATAAGGTGTTCCAAAAAAGTTGTCCCCGGGAGCGGCCTTGAGCTGATATCTGCTCTTTCGAGCGCCTCAAGACGGCAAACCGGGGACTGGATAATAAGTTTCTACAAAAGTTTTGTAGAAAAGTCAATCTCGACCTAGCCAACAATACACCCCAAAGCCGCCGCATCGATCGCGCTGGGTGCGCCCCGTAAGCTGTAAGCATCGACAATCGACCGCCCGTCGCGACCTATGCTTTCAATGCTGAGCGAGGTAGCGCTTCGCATCGCGGCGATGATTGCCAAGTCCATTCGGCGGTCGGTGGCCCAGCCGTTGCTGTCGCTTCCCGTCAGGCGGAAGCGGCGGCCTCCGGCGCTCAAGGTGATGCCGCTGTTGGTGGATCGTTCGCGCGACAGGCGGACGTGGATTTGGTGGGTGACGCCGCGCTTTGGCCAAAAGCCGATGGAAAGATAGGCGCCGCGGGTTTCGCGGCCAACGGTTTCTTCGGGCGCGGCGATGGCGTAGCAGCGCGGAGTTTCGGGGTCGCGGAAAGCGGCCCAGCCCTGGTAAACGCCGAGGCGGTCTTTGGCGGCCAATGGCGCGGCCAATGCAGTGACGGCGAGGACAAGCCAAAGCCTCACGCCCGCTCCCCTTCACCTTCTCCGTCAATGACCATCTCCTCGAAACCGTCGCGGATCATCACCATGCTGCCTTGCGACAGGCTCGGTGCGATCGGTGCGCCAAAGCGCTCCATCGGTTCGTGTCCAAGCAATAGACCGCGCAGCACGCGCGCGGTCATGCCGTGGCAGATGACCAGCATATCCTGTTCGAACTCCTGCTCATCCAGCCATCCCGACAACCGCGACGCGACGTCGTCATACCACTCGCCGCCATGCGGACGCACCGAAAACAGCCGGTGTTCCATATCGACAATCGGTCCGATTTCTGCGGAGATGTCTGCATAGGTCCGGCTCGACCAGCTGCCGACGTCGATTTCCAGCAACCGGTGATCGCGGCGCGTCTGGTGCCAGTCCGCGCCGATCTGCTCCGCCACGATGGCCAGCGTCTGCAACGCCCGTCCGGCGGAAGACGACCAAAGTTCAGTCAGCGGATCGTCGCCGAGATAATCCGCCAGCGCCGCCCCCATGTCGCGCGCCTGCACACAGCCCTCCCACGTCAGCGGCGTGTGTACCTCGCCCTGTCCCTGCATCCGGGCGATCTTGTTGAACACGGTCTCGCCGTGTCGCGCGATGAAAAGTCGCCGTCCATTTGTCGAAATCCCCATATTTCTCCATATTCCACAGCTTATTGCACATGGCAAAAGCAATCGGCTTGCCCTACTTGCCATATTGGGTATGGAAGAAATGCCGGAAACCGGCGATTTTGTTGAGGGTGGACTGCGCCGTCGCGCGGCAAAAACAGGATGATTTGACAATATGAGAGCCACAATCGAGCGCGCGACCCTGCTGAAAAGCCTGAGCCACGTCCAATCGGTGGTGGAGCGGCGCAATACCATTCCCATATTGTCGAACGTGCTGATCGAAGCGAGCGAAAGCGGTGCAATCAAGCTAACCGCGACCGATCTCGACTTGCAGATTGTCGAAACCTTTTCCGCCGAGGTCGAGGTTGCCGGCGCAACCACCGTATCGGCGCATACCTTGTTCGAAATCGCGCGCAAATTGCCCGAGGGCAGCCAGGTGCAATTGCACGCCGCCGACGGCCGCATGGCGGTCAATGCTGGCCGGGCGCGGTTCAGCCTCGCGACATTGCCGCGCGATGATTTCCCGATGATTGCCGAAGGCGAGCTGCCGACGACGTTCGAAATTCCCGCAGCGTCGCTGATCCAGATCATCGACAAAACGCGCTTTGCGATATCCACCGAAGAAACGCGCTATTATCTCAACGGCATTTTCTTTCACGTCTCCGAAGATCCCGAGCCCGTTCTGAAGGCAGCCGCGACCGACGGCCACCGGCTGGCGCGCATTACCTTGCCGCGCCCCGACGGTGCCGAGGGAATGCCCGACATTATCATCCCGCGCAAATGCATCGCCGAGGTGCGCAAACTGCTCGACGAAAGTGGTGGCAACACGATCCAGATCGACCTGTCGGCGAGCAAAATCCGCTTCACCTTCGACAGCGCGATTCTGACATCGAAGCTGATCGACGGAACCTTCCCTGATTACAGCCGGGTCATCCCCACCGGCAACGACAAGCTGCTTCGCATCGACCCCAAAGCGTTCAGCCAAGGCGTCGACCGCGTCGCCACCATCGCCAGCGAGAAAACCCGAGCGGTCAAAATGGCGCTGGATAAAGACAAGATTACGCTGTCGGTGACATCGCCGGAAAACGGCACCGCGGCCGAAGAAGTGTCGGGGCAGTATTCGAGCGACGGTTTCGAAATCGGCTTCAACGCGCGGTATCTGATGGACATATTAAGCGAGATAGAGGGCGATGTGGTCGAGCTGCACCTGGCCGACGCAAGCGCGCCGACGCTGATCCGCGAGAACGACAAATCGCCTGCGTTGTATGTTTTGATGCCGATGCGGGTGTAACTAACTACTGTATTGACTGCCTAACGTTCATTAGATGCTTTGCCACTATCGGATCAATGATGATTCGATCAGTGAAAGGTGACAAAATGACGAAGTTGATGAGTTGTATCGAATGGAGGGTCTAACCGAGGGCCTTTCCACAAAAGCGGACAAAATGAGAATCTTGGAGCGGCATGGCTATGCCCGCGCTGACATCGCTCGTTTTTTGGGAGTGCGTTACCAGCAAGTTCGCAACACGCTCGAGGGCGATAAGCGTACAGGCTATAATCCCGAGATAACTCCAACTTTCCCTGATGAGGAGGTCAGCGCCTTTCCTATTTTTCGACAGCTACAATTGGATGACGATGGGTTTGCCAATATACCCCCCGACATGCTTGAGCAGTTCAATGATGGTGAGGAGCCGTTGTTTGCTCTCGACGTTCAAGATGGCATTTTCATTAGTTCAGCTGCAGGCATGGCAAGCCGCGTGAAGGCATCTTTTGCGTGAAATTTGGTGAGAGGCGGCTACTCCGCCGCCTCCGCCAGCCCTCTATATTCTAATGCCATGAGCGGTTAGCGGAAAAGTTTGACTTCGACGCCAAGCGCGTCAGCGACCTCGAGCCATTTGCGGTCGCCGGTTAGCGCAGGCACGCCTTCACGTTTTGCCAATGCAAGACAGATGCAATCGGCTTGTGACATGCCCTTTGACAAAGCTGTCATTCGCATTTCGGCAGCGCGATAGGCCAAGTCAGCATCGACGTCGATGGTCGGGATCGCGAGTTCGTCCATTGTCTGCTCGATATCCACGCGAGAGCGCCCTTCACGCAATTGAACCTGAGCAACTTCTCCGAGATTGATCGCCGAAATCACGCCTTTGTGCATCATCTCGATTGCATCGTCGGCACCCGCCTCTTCGCGCAGAACAGCGAGAACCACCGACGAATCAATAACGATCAAGTTCGGCTTCCTCCAATGCCGCCTCTTCACGCTTCATGGCGATAAACTCTTCAACGCTGGTGGTTTTTTTGCCTTCGGAGTATTTCTTGTACAGAGCCTGCGCTCTTTTAACGCGTTGACGGAAATTCGTAAGTTCCAAGCCAAACTCGCTCTCGTTGAGGATCAGTTTACCGCCATTTTCAAGCCCCAGCCGTTTACGTACCTCGGCAGGCAAAACCATTCGGCCATTTGCAGCGACGTTGATTTCGATTCCCATGACTTTGTGCCTCATTCGTGCGATATGTCACAAATAGCATATCGTGCCACAAAATACAATAATGACATATTCAACACAGCTACTCCGCTGGCTGAGCCTCTTGGTTCCGCCGCAACCGGTTGCCCCCCAGCGCCCGCAGTCCCGCAAAGACGCGCGGGAGCATAGCATTGCGCGCCATCCACTCAGCATATTCGGTATAGGCTGCATCGGTGCCAAGATGCTTCTCCTCGGTTCTCGCGCGCCAATAATAAATCCCGCTGACCAATGCTAAAATCGCGCTGTTGCGGATCATGTCGATGGTGCTACCGG
>CAZQBS010000007.1:0-21614 GCA_964591835.1 uncultured Sphingorhabdus sp.
ACTTTGTTGGCGGCTGGTCGCCGCAATCGAGGTGGCCGATGGCGCGCGCGACGCCTCTGTCGTAGCCAATGCGCGCTCACTTCTGGCAGACTATGACGAAGGCGCGACAGCGCAGGTGGCAGCGCGCAAGCTGGTTCATTTCCTTGGCAAGGAACAGGATGCCCACCTTAGCGACCCGGAAACAGCTGGCTTGCAGCTATATGTAGCTTATCTCGCGAGCAGGTTGGAGGTGGATCAGGATCACGTCCTGCATTTGATCGTCTGCGGGTCGGCAGCGCCGCTGGCAATCATGCTGCGTGCCGCTGGCAATGATTCAGCCCACGCGATGGCAGTGATCTATCTGTTCAACGGATTTTTGCTGACGCCGCGCGATATCGGGTTGTTCGAGCAAGGTTACGAACGGCTCGACCCGCAATCCGCAAAGGCTGAAATCATCCGCTGGTCAAACGAACGTTCGCAATATTTGATGTTCGCTGGCCGCCCGGGAGTCCTTGCGCGGTGATCGGCGCGCCACTTGCCCAACCCATCCGTGGTGGCGTTGGAAGCGATGGCCGATTGGTATTCGCTGACGACGCGCTCCGCCGGTTGCACCACCGTGCCGGTGGGACCGAAGGCGGGCCTCTCGCTATTCCGGGCCTGGCAGCGCTTGCCGCGCTTGCGCAGCAATTGAAGATGCGTTTGTCGCGCTCGGTCAAGGTGGCCGATGTCGATGAGGATCTGGAATTATGGGTCGAGGCGAGCATCGACGGCGAACTTGCCAGGCTGTCGATTCTCAGTTGGCGCGCACTGCCTTTCCGCGCTTCGGCCGATGACGCTCGTTTCGACCACGGTGATGTGCGTTCGGAGCTACAGTTCGATGCGCGTTTGCGGCTGATCGGCGCGACGGGAACGATCGCAACACAGCTTCACTCGTCGGACTTCGGTGGTTGGGTCGGCGATGTATTCGCCAAAATCACCGACGAAGTCCCCCAAGTCGGCGAATTGATCGAGATGATAAAAGCCCATCGGGCGATCCCAGGCCGACTAGTCCAGTCAATTGTTGCCCCGGCCATTGCGGTATCCGGGACACCGCAATTTTCGAACGATGGCGAGTTCCTTGGCTATATTTGCAGGATTGAAACGGTTGATGAACCCGTGGAAACCGCACCGTCGGTGCAAACGCCGGGGGTTTTGTTTGGGCGTCAGTTGGCACCCGTTTTGCGACAGCCACTCGGGCGTATCATCGCCAATGCAGAGACGATCGGCAGCGAACTGAAAGGCCCTATCCGCGAAAATTATGCGCTTTATGCCAAGGATATTGCCAATGCGGCGCGACACCTGGTGGCGCTGGTAGACGATTTGGGCGACCTGGAGGCCGTGGAACGCGCTGACTTTGTGACCGCCAGGGACAATATCGAGCTCGGCGATGTTGCTCGGCGGGTCGCTGGCCTGCTCGCGCTGAAAGCCGCCGATCACAGCATTCGAATTGTTACGCCAACCGACGCGCAAATCGTACCGGCCGTCGCTGAATTCCGGCGTGTCTTGCAGATTTTGCTCAATCTGGTGACCAACGCAGTGCGCTATTCTCCGGACGGGACCGAGATATTCATCGATGTCGCCACAGCCGGGGACTCAGCGCTGCTGATGGTCAGCGATCAAGGCGCTGGAATAGCCCCGGACGACCGCGAACGCGTGTTCGAAAAGTTCGAACGGCTGGGTCGATCTGGCGATGGCGGCAGCGGTCTCGGCCTCTATATTTCGCGCACACTAGCGCGCGCTATGGGGGGCGATTTGACGGTCGACAGCGGGGCGCATGGCGGTGCGAAATTTACACTTCGCCTACCGTCCAGCTAATTCTACCGGTTGGTGATCGGCGTATATTCGCGCTGTTTCGGGCCGGTATAAAGCTGGCGGGGGCGACCAATTTTCTGCGCCGGATCGGAAATCATCTCGTTCCACTGCGCCACCCAGCCTACGGTGCGCGACAAGGCGAACAGTACGGTGAACATCTCGGTGGGGAAGCCGATCGCTGACAGAATAATTCCCGAATAGAAATCGACATTGGGGAACAGCTTTTTCTCGATGAAATACGGGTCGTTGAGCGCCATATCCTCGAGCTGCATCGCAACGTCGAAAATCGGGTCGTTGATTTTCAGCTCAGCAAGCACTTCGCGGACGGTTTTTTGCATGACGGTCGCACGCGGGTCATAGTTTTTGTAAACGCGGTGACCAAAGCCCATCAGGCGGAACGGATCGTTCTTGTCTTTCGCGCGCTCGATATAATGCGGGATCTTGTCGGGTGTGCCAATTTCACGAAGCATGTTGAGCGCGGCTTCGTTGGCACCGCCGTGGGCTGGACCCCAAAGACAGGCAATGCCAGCCGCCATACACGCAAAGGGGTTAGCACCCGACGATCCGGCCAGCCGGACGGTCGATGTCGATGCGTTCTGCTCGTGGTCGGCATGAAGAATGAAAATACGGTCGAGCGCTTTCTCGACCACTGGATTGACCACATATTCCTCGGCCGGTACGCCGAACATCATTTTTAGAAAATTACCGGTGTAGGAAAGGCGGTTGTCGGGATAAACGAAAGGCTGCCCCACCGAGTATTTGTAAGCCATTGCGGCGATAGTCGGCATTTTGGCGATCAGCCTGTGGCTCGAAATAACGCGGTGGGTCGGGTCGCTGATATCGGTCGAATCGTGGTAGAATGCGCTGAGCGCGCCGACTACGCCGCACATGATTGCCATCGGATGGGCGTCGCGACGGAACCCGCGATAAAATGTGGAAAGCTGCTCATGCAACATTGTGTGACGCGAAATTGTGTAACTGAATTCGGCTAGTTGCGCGGACGACGGCAGTTCACCGTTGAGCAGCAGGTATGACACCTCCATGAAGCTCGATTCTTCGGAAAGCTGTTCGATCGAATAACCGCGGTGGAGCAAAACGCCCTCGTCACCGTCGATGAAGCTGATCGCCGATTCGCACGAAGCGGTCGAAGTGAAGCCGGGGTCAAAGGTGAAATGGTCCGACGTCCCGTAAAGCTTTCGGATATCGAGCACATCGGGGCCTGTGCTGCCCTTCATCAACGGCAGGTCGTAGCTTTTTTCCCCAATCGTAAGCGTCGCGTTGCCATCGGCCATTTTCAAGCTCCATCATTTCTGCCCCGTATTCCCGGGTTGCCCAACGGGCCGGTTATGTTATTCTCAAAGGCAAGCCAAATGCACCAGATGCGATTGCTTTAGCCGCCTAAAGTGGCACTGTTTCCCGGGGAAAGAACAGGCTGCATTATCCAGACGCCCATGCTGGCAAATAGCGCGACCGTCAAGGCAAACTATCATTGCAATAATTCCCGATATTGCCTGTAGAATCGTTGTGCTAGCGGTGGCGGGTGAGAGGGATTTTCAACAGCTTGCCTTATCGAGTGTACGCGGCGCCTGGCGCCACGCGCAACTGGCCCGCCAGGATCGAAGGCGCGCTCGAAAACGAGAAAGACAATCTGCCCTTGTGGATACCGGTAGGGATCGGGATCGGCATCGCCATTTGGGAGAGTTTCGGGGACCGGGCCGCCATTGCTTTGGTCGTTGCCGTTGCCGCTTTAATCGCGATAGGTTTTGCCACTGGCCCCGCTCGAAGGCTTTCCGCGTTGCTTAAGGGCGCAGGATTGACAATGCTGCTGGGCTTTGCCGTCATCATGTTCAAATCGTCCATGGTGGCATCGCCGGTGCTTGCAAAAAGCTGGGTAGGTGAATTCTACGGGCGGATATCGAACGTGGAAATGCTGTCGGCGCGCGACGTTGTGCGATTACAGTTGGACACCGACAGCCAGCAGTCGTTGCCAGCCAAAGTCAGGGTAAATTTGAAATTCGACCAGTATCGCGATGATTTCCAGCCGGGTGCCGTCATCCGGGTTCGGGCGCGGCTGATGCCTCCCGCCGGACCAACGCTACCCGGCGGCTATGACTTTGCGCGAAGGGCATGGTTTCAGGAGATTGGTGCCACCGGATCGGCATTGGGCGATGTGAGCCTTCATCAGCGCTCACCTTATGTCCCGTTGTTCGGCGACGGAAGGACTCGGCTTACCGAGCATATCAGTTCCAGTATGCCGCGTGGAACCGGCGCGATCGGCGCGGCGCTGATCACTGGCGACCAAGGACATATCAGTGAAGCGGACGCTCAAGCGATGCGAGACAGCGGGTTGGCGCATCTGCTGTCGATCAGTGGTTTGCATGTGACGGCGGTGGTGGGCTTCATTTTTTTCGCCGCAAGCCGTAGCTTGGCGTTGTGGCCTTGGCTGGCTTTGCGACTTCCGGTGCCGCTGATCGCGGCCTCGGCAGCCGCTATAGGCGCGCTGGCTTACACATTGCTCGCAGGGGCAGAGGTGCCGACGGTCCGGTCTTGCATCGCGGCGCTGCTTGTACTCGCCGCCCTTGCGTTGGGGCGCGATGCGCTGACGTTGCGACTGGTCGCCTTTGGCGCGTTGGTGGTGCTGCTATTCTGGCCCGAGGCAATGGCCGGACCGAGCTTTCAGCTAAGCTTTGCGGCCGTCTCAACAATCGTGATTCTGCACGATTTGCCCTGGATGAAGCGCTTGACGCAGCGGCGTGAGGAGAATTTGCTGGTGCGGATATTGCGGGGCGTGGCATCGCTGATCATAACCGGTATCGCCATAGAATTGGTCTTGGCACCGATTGCGCTGTTTCACTTTCACAAGACCGGGCTTTATGGAGCGCTGGCCAATGTGGTTGCCATTCCTCTGGCCACATTCGTCATCATGCCGCTTGAGGCAATTGCACTGCTCCTCGATCTAGTTGGGTTGGGCGCGCCGTTATGGTGGCTGGCAGGGCAGGGCGTCGCGCTCATATTGGCGATTGCACACAAGGTCAGCGGCCTGCCCGGCGCGGTTTCCATGCTGCCGTCGATGCCAAACTGGGCGTTCGGTACGATTATCGCAGGCGCTTTTATCGCCGGGCTTATCCGCTCACACTACCGATTTCTGGGTTTGCTACCGTTTGGCTTCGGGTTGATTGCCATGCTGAGTTCCCCGCGACCCGATTTGCTGGTGACGGGAGATGGCAAGCATCTGGCTTTGGTCGATACAGACGGAGAAATTGCACTTTTGAGGAGTGGAGCGGGCGACTACGTCCGCGATACGCTTCTGGAAAATGCCGGAACCAACAAGCAGCCGGTCGCAATTGAAGATTGGCCGGGGGTAAAGTGTTCAACCGACATCTGCATTTTCGACATCAGGCGCGGTGGCCGCAACTGGCGCGTTCTTGCTACCCGTACACGCTATCAGGTGCCGTCAATGGAAATGGCGGCGGCATGCAAGCGAGTCGATATTGTGGTCAGCGATCGCTGGTTACCCTGGAGTTGCCGACCCCGCTGGATCAAGGCCGACCGAAATATGCTAGCGCAGAGTGGCGGCTTGGCCTTCTATCTCGAACAAGAGAAGCTAATCACCGTAAACGGTGCCAACGGCCATATGCCGTGGGTCAAGGCCGCCCGCGACGCAAAGGCACGGGCGGAACTTGGTCAGTGATAGCGGCGTAGTAACCCCGCCAGCTTACCCTGCACCTCAACTTCATGCGCGGCATAATATTGCGGTTCGTGGGTACTATTGGCTGGATCGAGACGGATTTGCTGACCTTCGCGGCGGAGATATTTGAGCGTCGCCTCCTCACCGCGGACCAGTGCAACCACGATTTCACCATCGCGCGCGGTGTTCACTTTCTTGATAAGCGCGTAGTCGCCGTCAAGTATCCCGGCCTCGCACATCGAATCGCCCGAAACCTCAAGCGCGTAATGTTCGCCCGCGCCGAGCAGCGCCATCGGCACCGAGAGCGAACTTTGCCCTTCGAGCGCCTCGATCGGCACACCGGCAGCAATCCGCCCGTGGAGCGGGATTTCGATTACATCGTTAGCAGCCACTGGCAAGTTGACCTGCGCCTTGTTGCTGACAATTGCGGGCGTTAGTTTGACGATATTGGTATCGCGCGTGGTTCCGCCCTCCGGCATCTTCACCACTTCAAGTGCACGAGCACGATTTGCCAGACGCCGGATGAAACCACGCTCTTCCAAAGCACCGATTAAACGGTGCACGCCCGATTTGCTCTTCAAATCGAGCGCCTCCTTCATTTCCTCGAACGACGGCGAAATACCGCTACCTTCGAGCCGTTGATGGATGAAGAGCAGCAATTCATGTTGTTTGGCGGTGAGCATCATTTCGTTCCTGTTGGATTGAACATGAATGGAACGATTAGGGAACAAGGGGGATCAAGTCAAGAACAATCGAACATCTTGTGGTTGACGGTTCAATCGAGGCGAAGATATTGCGCTTGTGACCTCGCCGGGCGTGCGGGCCCGAACGCTGGATTGATGAGCAGGGCATTGGCTTGAGACAACGGAGCTAACATGCCGCTGTCCTGTCGGTTAAATATTGATATTAAGCCGTTTTCGAGCTTCGCGCGGAGGTAGTCGGTGCGCTGGCCGCCTGCAGGCAGGTCAGTGGCCAACCGCGCAGTCAGGACATCTGGAAGCGGTGATTTGCTCCCAGCCAGATGGCGCACGAGTGGCAACAGGAACAGGAACGCAGTGACGAAAGCCGAGGAGGGGTTGCCGGGCAATCCAAGCACAATCGAGCCGCCGAGTCGCCCTGCCATCACCGGTTTCCCGGGGCGCATGGCAACTTTCCAGAAGTCGATTTCTGCGCCCGAATTGCGCAGCGCCTGTTGTACCAGATCATGGTCGCCGACCGATGCGCCGCCGCTCGTGACGATAATGTCTGAGTGGCAACATTCGACCAATGCCGCTTCCAGCTCGGTGAGATTGTCCGCAACGATGCCTTTGTCTTCGACATCACAAGGCAAGCCATCGAGCATAGATGCTAGCATAACGCTGTTCGACGACGGAATATGCGCTGCGTCGCACGGCTCACCCGGCGGCAGCAGTTCGTCGCCCGAACCGATGATACAGACTTTTGGTCGCCCGCACACCGAAAGCGAACCATAGCCCGCCATAACCGCCGCCGCAATGGCGCCGGCGTTGAGGCGCGTTCCGGCCTCGAGCAAACGGTCGCCTTCAGAAAAATCGCCTCCCTTGCGCCGGATGTGAGCGCCAGCGCCCGACGGTCCATCGCCCGTCAGAGTTACCGTCTCATCGTTGCGGCCTGCTTCTTCCTGAATCAATATGCTGTCTGCGCTCTGTGGAACGTGCGCCCCGGTAAATATGCGCACCGCTTCGCCGGCCTCCACGCTTCGCATAAATGGCCGTCCCGCAGCGCTTTCTCCGGTAACCTGCCAAGGCCCGGGCATATCGACGAAGCGGATGGCATAGCCGTCCATTGCCGAAAGGTCCGCGGCAGGCTGCGTTCGACGCGCCACCACATCCTGCGCTAGAAAATGCCCGACCGCTTGCGAAACGGGCAATTCAATCGCGGGGCGCGCAAAAGCAAGCGCCAGTAACCGCGCCTGCGCTTCCTCGACGCCGATCATGCGCGAGATTCACTCGACGTCCAATCACCCGACTTTCCGCCGCTTTTCGTTAGCAGGCGGATGCCCGAAATCACCATGCCCTTGTCGAGCGCCTTTGCCATATCGTAAATCGTGAGCAGGGCGACCGAAACGGCGGTCATTGCCTCCATTTCGACGCCGGTCTGGCCAGTTAGGCGGACCAGCGCGGCAGCGCGGATGCTGCCATCCTCGAAAGAGAAATCTACCGATACTTTCGAGAGCATCAGCGGATGGCAAAGTGGGATCAACTCAGCTGTTTTCTTGGCGGCCATGATGCCAGCGATCCGCGCGGTGGCGAGGACATCGCCCTTCTTCGCGCTTCCCTCATGGATCGCGGTGAGCGCCTCGGCGGACATAGCGATACGCCCCTCGGCGCTGGCCTCGCGGACCGTTTCGGGTTTGGCAGAAACATCGACCATATGCGCCGCGCCGGTCTCGTCGAGATGGGTAAGTTTGGTCATATGCCCGTTAATAACACGTGCGTGGCTTTTTCAACATCATCGTGCCGCATCAGGCTCTCTCCGACCAGAAAGGTCCGTACGCCGCTCCGCGCCATACGTTCACAATCGGCATGGTTCGAAATCCCGCTTTCGCACACCAGGAGCATATCATCAGGCACCATCGCCGCCAGCCGTTCGGTATTGGCGAGATCTACTTCGAACGTTTTAAGATTGCGGTTGTTGACGCCGATCAGCTTCGACTTGAGCCGGGACAGCGCCCGCGCCATCTCCGCCCTGTCATGCACCTCGACCAGCACATCGAGCCCCTCGGCCAGTGCCGCCTCCTCGATTTCGCCCATCGCCACATCGTCAAGTGCCGCGACGATAATCAAAATCGCATCCGCCCCCATCGCCCGTGTCTCGGCGCACTGCCACGGATCGACGATGAAATCCTTGCGGATGACGGGCAGGTCGCAAGCGCCGCGCGCCGCGACGAGATAATCCTCGTGACCCTGAAAATACGGCGCATCGGTCAACACCGACAAACAGGCCGCCCCACCCGCCGCATAGGCACGGGCATGGGCCGCCGGATCGAAATCGGAGCGGATCAGGCCTTTGGAAGGGCTGGCCTTCTTGATTTCGGCAATCAACGCAAAGGATTTTTCCGCCTTAACGCGCAACGCCGCCTCAAACCCGCGCACAGGTGAAGGGGGCGGCCAGTGCGCCAGCCCTCGATGCTTGCGCGCCGCAACCTCGATACGCTTGTTCGCGCAGATTTCGGCGAGTTTGTCGGTCATCAATACGCCACCCAACATTCCAGCAAGGTATTCGCAAGACCCTTGTCGATGGCCTCGGCTGATTCTTCCACGCCTTCGGGCATCGTTTCGACAACACCCGCCACCAACAGCGCCTCCGCCGCGTTGAACAACACCGCGTCGCGGTAGGCTCCCGCTTCGCCCAAGAGCAGTTTCTTCAATTTGGCGGCATTATAGGCTGAATCGCCGCCGCGGATGGCCTCGACCGGATATACCGGCAGGCCAGCATCGGCGGCGCTGGTTCTTTGCATTCTGATACCTTCAGGTTCGACCACCGCGACCTCGTTGCCGCCCGCGAGGCTCAGTTCGTCGAGCCCTTCATCCCCCGAAATGATGCGCGAATGTTCGGTGCCGAGATGATGCAGCGCCTCGGCATAGACGGGCACATAAGCGGGGCGCGCGATGCCGATCAACTGGCGGGTGACTCGAGCGGGATTAGCGAGAGGACCCATCAGGTTGAAGATGGTACGCTGGCCGATTCGCTGGCGGATGGGCTGGATTCGCTTCATCGCGGGGTGGTGGTTGGCGGCGAACAGGAAGCAGATGCCGAGGTCTTTCAGCGTTTCCTCAGCCATTCGTCCGGCGCGTTCCATGTCAAGGCCGAGGGCTTCCAGCGTATCTGCTGCGCCTGCCTTGGATGACGCGGCGCGGTTGGCGTGTTTGGCTACCGGTACATCGCAGGCAGCAACGACGATCGACACGGCGGTCGAGACATTGAGCGTATGATGCCCGTCGCCGCCGGTGCCGCAAACGTCAATGGCGCCTGGGGGGGCGTCGATCGGGATCAGTCGTTCGCGCATGGCTTCCGCAGCGGCGGCAATTTCGACCATAGTCTCACCGCGCCCCGAAAGTGCGACGAGGAAGGCCTCGATTTCGTCTTCGGATGCCCTCGCGTCGAGGATGTCAGCAAAGGCCTGCGCCGCCTCGTCATGGTCGAACAGATGCTGCGGGTCGGGCAGGGGGCCGTAGGGATTCAACGCTCCAACTCCAACCTATCGTCATCCTGAACTTGGTTCAGGACGCACCGCCGCTTGTTGTGCTGAAACGAGTTCAGCATGACGAAAACTGGAGAAGGGTTCATGCCCGTTCCTTCACTGGCATGCCGGCAATCCGCATGAAGTTCGCCAGCATCGCATGGCCATGCTCCGTGGCAATGCTTTCGGGGTGGAACTGCACGCCGTGGATGGGGAGGGTGGCGTGGCGGAAGCCCATGACGTGCGCGTCGTCGCTGGTGGCGTTGACGATCAAATCCGCCGGGATATCCTCGACAATAAGGCTATGATAGCGCGTCGCGGTAAAGGGCGAAGGCAGCCCTTCGAACAGGCCGCTCCGATCATGCGTCACCGGTGACGTCTTGCCGTGCATCAGCCCGCCGCGCGCGACGGAGCCGCCGAAATGCTGGCCAATGGTCTGATGCCCGAGGCAAACGCCGAGGAGCGGCTTCCCCGCATCGGCGCAAGCGGCAACCAGATCAAGGCTGACCCCCGCTTCGTTCGGCGTTTTCGGCCCCGGCGAAATCAAAAAAGCCTGCGCGCCTGACGACAGAGCCTGACCCGCCGACATGTCGTCGTTGCGCACCACTTCGACTTCCGCCCCCAACTCAAGCAAATAATGGACGAGGTTCCAAGTGAAGCTGTCGTAATTGTCGATGACAAGGATCATGCGCGCCGCCCTAGCGACTTTGCGTCGCTCGTGGAAGGGCCACTATTGCGCCATTAGGTTCGCCAAATCGTTCTTCCAGAATTTCGCCCAAGTATGCGTGCCATGACCCTTTGTCTGGGCGGTCGCCGGTATCAGGATGAATCGGGTTTTCGGCAGACGCCTCATCGCCTCTTCGGTAATCCCGTAACCGGCCGGATTGATGAAGTCGTCTGACGAGTTAATCCACAATGTTGGCACCGTCATTTTTTCAAGCAACGGCCACGGATTATAGTTTCGCGATGAATCTAGCTGGTAGATGATGTCGTTGGCGTCGCTGCGTCCGGCAATGCGTGCAACCGCCTCGTCGGTATATTTCTCGGCCGCTTCGCGTGTCGGATATTGTGCCTGCAGGGCAAGCGGGTTGGCCCCGGCTATCATGTTCAGCGAGGCTACGGTGCGCAATCCTGACAGCGGTGGTGACGTGTAATTGCCTTCATTCCAAAGCGGATCTGCCTTGATGGCGTCCATCGACAGTTTGCGCCACATGCGGTTTTGGCCCGCTATCTCGACCGGCAAACAGGCGAACGGTGCGAGTTTTTCTACAGCCGCGGGCCGTTTCGTGCCCCAGACGAAGCCGTGCATACAACCCATCGAGGTGCCCAGAATGAGTTTCAACTTTTTGACGCCGAGCTTCTCGGTCACCAAGCGATATTGCGCGTTGACCATGTCGTCATAATCATATTTCGGGAACGCCATTTTCATGCCGTCGCTTGGTTTCGATGAACCGCCATGGCCGATATTGTCGGGCAGGATGATGAAATATTTCGACGTGTCTAGCACTTGCCCGGGACCGAAAAGCTCGTCGGAAAATTGCGGCTGGAAAAATTGCTTGCCGGTGCCGCCGGTGCCGTGGAGAATCATCACCGCGTTGGTGACGCTGCCGTCCTTGCCGCGAACGGGCGTGCCCAATGTCGTGTAATGGATCTTGAGTTCGGGAAGCTTCTCGCCGCTGGCAAAAATGAAGTCCTTGAAGACTGCATCCGCTTCTTTGGCGACAGCTGTCTGGGCTTGGGTAGGAATGCTATGTACCGCGAGAGCGGCGAACGAAGCTAAGATAAATTTGCGCATCGGCACATGCTACCCGACGTTACGCTCACGTCAAGCTATTGCCCGAATCCTGGCTGGCCAGCAAGCTTTACCGCTTCGCGCGCGGCCGCAAAGAGCGCACCAGCCTTGGCCTCGCACTCGCGCTGTTCGTAAACGGGGTCGCTGTCGGCGACGATGCCTGCACCTGCCTGGACGTGGAGAACGCCGTTTTTCACGATGCCCGTGCGCAACACGATGCAGCTGTCCATATCGCCATTGGGCGAGAAATAGCCCACACCGCCGGCATAGGCTCCGCGGGTTTCAGGCTCCAGTTCTGCGATGATCTCGCATGCGCGCACCTTTGGCGCGCCGCTGACAGTGCCCGCCGGAAATCCCGCAAATAGCGCGTCGATGGCATCCTTGTCCTCGGCGAGTTCGCCAACGACGTTGGAGACGATGTGCATCACATGGCTGTAAAATTCGACCATATAGCTGTCGGTCACAGTCACGCTGCCACCTTTGGTGACGCGCCCTACATCGTTGCGGCCGAGGTCGAGCAGCATCAAATGCTCGGCGCGCTCCTTCGGATCGGCGAGCAAAGAGGTTCGGTTTTCGGCGTCTTCGATTGAGTTCTTTCCGCGCGGGCGGGTGCCAGCGATCGGGCGGATGGTGACCTCTCCGCCGCGCGCGCGGACAAGGATTTCGGGGCTTGAGCCTACAATCGCGAAATCGGGCAGATCGAGAAAATAAAGAAAAGGCGACGGATTGATCCGGCGCAGCGCTCGGTAGAGATCGACCGGCGGCAGCGCGAATGGTGCGGTGAAGCGTTGGGCGAGCACGACCTGAAAGATGTCACCTGCCTCGATATAGGCCTTGGCCTTGGCGACCATTTCGCCGTAGCGCTTAGCGGGTAGGACGGGAGTGAGTTTGATCGTCTCGAGATCGACGCCGTTCGCCGCAGCGGTTTTTGCAGGATGACCGGCATCCAGCAGCCGCTCCGCTTCATCCAGTCGCTCGTTCGCGAGAGCAACGGCGGGGTTATCTTCGACACCGCTCCACACCGGCGATACGAGAAACATCTCGTCCTTCAGCCGGTCGAAGACCAATATCACCGTTGGCCGCACGAACAGCATGTCGGGCAGTTCAAGCGCAGACTGCGGCGCGCGCGCGAGTTTTTCGACCAATCCTATTGTTTCATAGCCGAAATAACCGACCAGACAGGCCAACGCGGGTGGCAGTTCCTCGGGCACATCCATCCGGCACTGCGCCGCCAGCGCGCGCAACGCGTCGAGCGCGGGCAGGGTTTGCGCTTCAAACGCCTCGCGGTCGGTCAGCCACTGCCGGTTAATCTCGGCTTTGTCGCCAGCAGCGCGAAAGACGAGGTCTGGCGCAATGCCGATCAGGCTGTGCCGCCCGCGCGTCTCGCCGCCCTCGACCGATTCGAGAATGAAATCGCCGCGTTCCGCCACAAACAATTTCAGCGCCGCCGACACCGGCGTTTCGGTATCGGCAATGCGGCGTCTCCAGACCAGCGTCGGCTTAGTTGCCGTCACGGTTGGTCAGGCGGGCGCGCAGTTCCTTGATGCCGTCCTCGTTCTTCTCGACGCCGACATCTTTGGCCGCAGCCGCAATCAATTGAGCCGCATATTCCTGCTGCAATATCCCCGACATTTCCTGCTTGCGCGCCCTCAGCATCTCGGCGTTGCCGCTGGCGTCGCCTTTGAAAACCTCGGTCAGGTGAACAACGAACCAGCCTTGACTTTGAGGAGCCTGGAGCATTTTTGCTGTGCCCTTTTTCATCGCAAACATCAAAGATAGCGGCGGCGAAATGGGCTGGCCTTCGCGGCTCAACTCGGCGCGGGTGCCAGAAAGCGATTCGACCGGCGGCAGGTTGATTCCGAGTGATGTCAGCGCCTCGCTCATTGGCTTGCCGCTGTCGATAGCCTTGCGGACTTGGTCGGCGGCATCACGCGCCTTCTTGGCACCCTCAGCCAATGCCCATTGCTGCTGGACAATCGGGCGGACCGATGCGAGCGGCGGTGGCGCAGCCTCTTCGAAATCGGCAATTGCGACCATCGCAAAGCGTTGGCCGGGGACAACCTCGATCAGTTGCGCATCGCCATCCTTTTCCATCTGGAACGCGGCAGGCAGGATGACCTGCATTTCTGGGATTGGCTTATACGCCGGATTGGCAGGGTTTTGTCCGTTGGCGAGCAGCTTGGGCGAGGTTTCGACCGCAAGCCCGTTGGCTTTGGCAACATCGTTGATGCTCATGCCGTCGGCGAAACTGTCTTCCATTTCCGCAGTCAGGTCGGCGAGCATTTCCTCGCGGCGGGTTTTGGTCAAAGCGGCTTCGATTTCGCCGCGAACTGACGGTAGAGGTCGCGGTGCGGTTTGTTTGATGCCATTGACGCGGACGACGAACCAGCCGAGCGCTCCACGACTAGGCGTAGCAAGCTGCCCTTGACTGGCGGCGAATACGGCATCCGCGACCGCCTTTGAACCCGTCGATGTCAGTCCGGCACGTGTTGCCCCTGAAGTCGTCGTCACCGACAAACCGAGTTCGCTAGCTACAGCAGCCAGCGACTTGCCAGCGGCAACTTTAGCCACGACAGACTTGGCCGCCGCTTCCGTCGGTACGATAATCTGGCTGATGTCGCGCGTTTGCGCAGCAGCGTAGTTCGCGGCATTTGCCTTATAATAAGCAACAATGTCGGCCTCGGTCGGCTTGGCCTTGGCCGCCACCACGTCAGCGTCGAACAGCGCGTAACTGATTGCGCGCTTTTCGGGCACGGTGAATTTCGCCGCATTTGTCCGGTAATATTGGGTGAGCACAGCTTCGCTCGGCGGTTGCGTCGGGAAATAGGCAGTCGACGGAATGATCGCGACTTGGCCGTTGCGCTTTTCGAGGAGCAGCGATGCGTAAGGCAAAACCATGCTGTCGGGTGCTGCAGGACCGCTGGCTGCGGTGGGTAAGAGCTGCTGCGCGAACAGGTTTTGCGTCAGGTCGTCACGCACCATTTTCTCGGACAGTCCGAGATTCTGCAAAAATGCCTGGAACGCCTCAGGGCTATATTTGCCGTCAATACCCCGTGCCCCGGGGATCTTGAGAATTTCGGAATCGATCAATCTTTTGCTGACAGCAACGCCATATTTGTCGCCGAACACTGCTAGAGCATAGCGGTTTATTAGCTGCTCGAGCGTCGAATCGAGGCCGCCACCATCGACAAAGCGCGCCATATCAAGCGTCGGATTGTCCTGCCGCTCGGCCTTCAATCGGTTATCCAGCGCATCGTTGAATTCGCCGAGCGAAATTTTGCGGTCGCCAACGCTGGCAACATTTCCACCACCGAGGCCGCCGAAGCTGCTCGATCCGGTGACGTCACCCAACGCAAAGGCGACCGCGATCATCGCTATGAATCCTAGCGCGAAAACCGCCCCCCAGCGAGAATTGATGATCGAACGGATGAAGGTAATCATGAAAAGACGAAGTCCTGTGAAAAACGAGTGGTCGCAGCGTGGCAGCCGCTTTAGGCGGCAAGGTTCGCGCAATCAAGCATGGTTGCATTTCGGAGGCGTTCGCGGGCATGGAGACCGCGAGATTCGTTAAACAGGGGCGGTAAATGCGCAAACTGATAGTTGGTAACTGGAAGATGAATGGTACATCGGCCGACTTAGCCGAAATTACTTCCATTGCCGAAGCATCTGCTCGCTATCCAGATGTGGATAGTGGCATTTGCCTTCCCGCCACGCTTATCGAGCGTGCAGCCGCCACATTGCCCGGCTTCGCGATTGGCGGACAGGATTGTCACATGAACGCTTCGGGCGCGCACACCGGCTGTGTGTCAGCAGGGATGCTCGTCGATGCTGGTGCTTCGATGACTGTCGTCGGGCATAGCGAACGGCGAGCGGCACAGTATGAAACCGATGTTGATATCTGCGCCAAGGCGTCTGCGGCCGTGGAGGCGGGTTTGAAAGCGATCGTTTGCGTTGGCGAAACGCTTGAACAGCGCGATGCAGGGCAGGCGCTGGAAATCGTACTCGGCCAGATCGACGGGTCGCTTCCCGATGACAGCAACGGTGGCTGGCTGAGCATCGCATATGAGCCTGTTTGGGCCATAGGCACAGGACGCATTCCTGAAAACCATGACGTTGCGGAAATGCACAAGGCAATCCGCGACCGGCTCCACGAGCGTTTCGGCGAGGCGGGGCAGGGCATCCGTATTCTCTACGGCGGCTCGATGAACGGCGACAATGCCGCGATGTTGCTCGCAATCCCGAATGTCGATGGTGGACTGATTGGTGGTGCCAGCCTGAGCGCTGCGAAATTCGAGCCGATACTGGTAGCCGCCGTTTAGCATTGAAGATGCGTCGGTCAGTCGCTATGTGGACGGCATCACAGGCCGAAAGGCCGCCACATTTTCCGGAATTGTCACATGGGTCTGTTTGATTTTCTTATCGTTGTTCAAGGCATTGTTGCTGCGTCACTCGTCGGCGTAATCCTGATGCAGCGTTCGGAAGGCGGCGGATTGGGTATGGGTGGCAGCCCCTCGGGCTTGATGTCAGCGCGCGGAGCAGCCGATTTCATGACTCGTGCAACGACGATTCTCGCAACATTGTTTGTGACGCTTTCGATCGCTCTGGCATTTGTCGCGGCACAAAATGGCGGCCCGGGCGAAATCGACACGACGCTCCAGCGCACCGAAGTGCCTGCTGGCGGTGCGACGCAAACTACACCTGCCCCGGCAACGCCAGCCCCGGTGGCTGACAAAGCCGCGCCAGCAGACGCAGTGCCGCTCGACAAATAGTGGGATTTCTCACAAAAAAATTTCACGCGGATAGATTCGCCCGCTTGTCTTTTAGGGCAAAGGCGTCTTAAGCCTTTCCTCCCATGGCACGGTTCATTTTTATCACCGGTGGCGTGGTCTCCTCGCTTGGCAAAGGTCTTATGGCAGCGTCGCTTGCTGCGCTGTTGCAGGCGCGCGGGTATCGCGTACGAATTCGCAAGTTCGATCCCTATCTCAACGTAGATCCGGGTACGATGTCGCCCTATCAGCACGGCGAGGTCTATGTGACCGACGACGGCGCGGAAACCGACCTCGACCTCGGTCATTATGAACGCTTCACCGGCGTTTCGGCGCGGCAATCGGACAATGTGACCTCGGGCCGAATCTATCAGCAGATCATCCAGCGCGAACGGCGCGGCGACTATCTGGGGGCAACCGTCCAGGTAATTCCGCACGTCACCGACGCGATCAAGGAATTCGCGCAGGCCGAAACCGACGATCTGGATTTTGTCTTGTGCGAAATCGGCGGGACGGTTGGCGATATCGAATCGCTGCCGTTTATCGAGGCGATCCGCCAACTACGCAACGAACTGGGCCGCGAACGGACGCTGTCGGTGCATGTAACCTTAGTGCCCTATATTGCAGCGGCAGGTGAATTGAAAACCAAGCCAACGCAGCACAGTGTGCGCGAACTGGCCTCGCTGGGCGTTCAGCCCGACATTCTGCTCTGCCGCTGCGAACATCCCTTGCCCGAAGGCGAACGCGCAAAGATCGCGGCGTTTTGTAACGTCCGCAAGGAAGCGGTAATACCGGCGCTTGATGCAGAGAGCATTTACGCGGTGCCGCTGCAATATCATAACGAAGGCCTCGACAGCGAAGTGCTGCGCGTTTTCGGCATTACTGACGCCAAGGAACCCGACATGGCTCGTTGGCTCGACATTATGGACCGCTATCACAATCCCGAAGGCGAAGTCACCATTGGCGTTGTGGGGAAATATGTGGGGCTTCAGGACGCGTATAAATCGCTTCACGAGGCGCTGGTTCATGGCGGCATGGCCAACCGGGTCAAGGTCAACATCAAATGGCTCGACGCCGAATTGTTCGAGAATGAGGACGAGCTAGCGTCGCGGCTTGAGCCGATGAACGCCATCCTCGTTCCCGGCGGTTTCGGCGAACGCGGGTCCGAAGGCAAGATCGCCAGTGTCAAATTCGCGCGCGAACAGAATGTTCCGTTTTTCGGGATTTGCCTGGGGATGCAGATGGCGTGCATCGAAGGTGCGCGCAACACCGCGGGCATCGCCGATGCCTCGACCACTGAATTCGGCGAGACGTCCGAGCCGATTGTTGGATTGATTACCGAATGGATGACGGCGGAAGGCCTGCAGGAGCGACAGGCTGGCGGCGATCTGGGGGGAACGATGCGGCTAGGTGCCTATGACGCGCGACTCGATGGCAACAGCCATGTGGCGTCGATCTACGGCGCGAACGATATTTCTGAGCGTCACCGCCACCGTTACGAGGTGAATGCGCATTATGTGTCCGCGCTGGAAGCAGGCGGGTTGAATTTTTCGGGGATGTCCCCCGATGGCGCACTTCCGGAAATTGTCGAGCGGCCCGACCATCCGTGGTTCATAGGCGTACAGTTTCACCCCGAGCTAAAATCGCGGCCATTCGCGCCGCATCCGTTATTCGCAAGCTTTGTCGAGGCTGCGGTCAAGCAGAGCAGGCTAGTTTAAAACGACACGAGACCACGCAGTCGCGCTGTTGTCTGTTTTGTCCAATCTTTGTAACGCGCCGTCACTAAAGTCACGGTTCACGCCGTCGTCGGCCCATTTGCGACCCGGGCTGACGACAAGTGAGGGCGCATAACGTGCCCGGGGCGGTCGAGAAATCGGCCGCCCCGAACTTATCTCAGGCAGCCTTGATGCCTTTTTTCTTGTCGTCGAGATGTTCGATTACCGTAGGCGCCGTTTGCGCGCCGATCGCAATCTTGCGCGGTTTCAGCGCCTCTGGCACTTCACGCACGAGTTCGATCAGCAACAGGCCGTCAGCCATATCGGCGGCAGTCACATGGATGTGATCGGCCAGTTGAAAGCGGCGTTCGAAATTGCGGCTGGCGATACCCATATGAAGGAAATCACGGTTGTCGTTACTCTCGGCATCCTTGCTGCCGGCAACGATGAGCATATTCTGCTGCGCGGTGATTTCGATTTCTTCGGGTTTGAAGCCGGCGACCGCAACGGTCACCTTATATTCGTTCTCGCCGGTGCGCTCGATATTGAACGGGGGATAATTCTCGTTCTGCGCTGTGCGGCCCGAATTTTCGAGCAGCTCGAACAGCCGGTCGAAACCCACGGTATTGCGGCGATAGGGGGTAAAATCAAAACGGGTCATTGCAAATTCTCCTTATGAAGCAATCTGATTTGTTACCGGACCCGCTTCTGCAGCGTCCGGCGTTTGGAGCCCGTTTGGTGCTCCGAGAAATAAAATAAGTGGGCGGAGAAAAATTTCAAGAGGGCAAAAAACAAGACCGCCCGGAATTGTCCGGACGGTCTCGCATTGCAGCTTTGCTAGCGCAGTGTCAGTCCTCTGCCGGTCCCCACCGGCGGGTCTGCTTTTCCCCCTGAACCCTCGGCCACGTGGCGGTCGACGAATTCGATTAGACTAATCGTCTGATGACGCTTTTATTGCAATCACAAGCAGCATCGTCTCGACGCTTTTTCAGATGCTGTTGCACAGACGCAACAATGCTTGCCAGCGTGCAAGGCGGCACCTATTAGCGCTGACATGCCAAAATATGAGAATAAGCGAGCATCATGATCCTGTCGAAATACGAACGGATGGTCGCAAAACGCTATCTTTTGCCCGGCAAAGGTGAGGGATTTATTTTCCTGGTCGCAAGCATCAGCCTTGTCGCTGTCGCGCTCGGTGTTGCCGCATTGATTATTGTGATGAGCGTGATGAACGGCTTTCGTGCCGAGCTTTTCGATAAGATTGTCGGGCTGAACGGCCATGCAGTCATCCAAGGCTATGGCGGCAGGCTCGATAACTGGCAGCAAATTCTTGGTGATACGAAGAAAACGCCGGGTGTTACCGATGCCACCGCGTTAATCGAGCAGCCCTTGCTGGCGACCTATAACGGACGTTTCGAGGCGATACTGATGCGCGGGATGAGCGTGGCCGATATCCGTCGCAACGAAACGTTGAAAGGTAAGACCATCGCGGGCAGCATGGACAGCCTTAAAGCAGGTAGCGGGCGGATCGCGATGGGATCGCGCCTTGCACAAAATCTGGGTGCCCAAGTCGGCCAGATGATCACGATTACCAACCCTCAAGGTCGGAGCACGCCGTTCGGTACGGTGCCCCGCGAGATATCGTATGAAGTCTCCGCCATCTTCGAAATCGGTGTTTACGATTACGACAAGGCCTTCGTCATCATGCCAATGGAAGATGCGCAGACGCTGATGCTGCTAGGCGACGAGATCGGAATGATCGAGATTAAGACCGAAGACCCCGACCGGGTGAACGAGATATTGAAGCCGCTATTGCCGAAGATCGCCGACAAAGGCTTGGTGGTCGACTGGAAGAGCATGAACGCGTCCTTGTTCGAGGCGCTGGCGGTTGAGCGGGTGGCGATGTTCGTTGTGCTGTCGATTATCGTGCTGGTCGCGGTGTTCAACATATTGTCGTCGCTCATCATGCTGGTGCGCGCAAAGACGCGCGATATTGCCATCTTGAGAACAATGGGCGCGTCACGGCAGTCGTTGCTCAAGATTTTCATGACGGTGGGCGTGCTGATCGGCTCGGCGGGGATTATTGCCGGGCTTATCCTCGGTTTTATTTTCCTCTTTTTCCGGCAGTCGGTGGTAAACGGCATCCAGTTCGTGACGGGCCAAAATCTCTGGGACCCGTCCATCCGCTTCTTGACCGAATTGCCTTCGCGCACCGACCCTATGGAGGTGCTGGCAATTTGCAGCCTCGCCTTGCTGTTCAGCTTTCTGGCAACGCTGTATCCGGCAATGAAGGCGGCTAGCACCGATCCGGTTCAGGTGCTTCGCTATGAATAACATTGTCGAGCTAACCGACGTCCGCCGCGAATTCGTACAGGGCGAAATAACCATTCATGTGCTCCGTGGCGTCAACCTGTCGATTGCCAGGGGCGAATTGGTCGCATTGCTGGGGCCTTCGGGTTCGGGCAAATCGACGTTGCTGCAAGCTGTCGGGCTGCTCGAAGGAGGGTTTTCCGGCTCGATCAAGATCGACGGCGAGGAAGCCAGCGCGTCGAGCGTCGATCGCCACACCGAAATCCGGCGAGAGAAACTCGGATTTGTATATCAATTCCACCATTTGCTTCCGGATTTCGATGCGATCGAAAATGTAATCCTGCCGCAGATGATTGCGGGCCGTAGTTCGGAAGAAGCCAGCGAACGCGCGACCGAATTGCTGGGCAAGCTCGGCCTTGCGGAAAGACTCCATCACCGCCCGTCGAAGTTATCCGGAGGCGAACAGCAACGCGTCGCCGTAGCCCGCGCACTCGCGAACCGGCCCAAGCTGGTGCTTGCCGATGAGCCCACGGGCAATCTCGACGAGAAAACCGCCGATATTGTGCTCGCCGAATTTATGGCCTTGGTGCGCGATGAGGGTTCATCTGCGCTGGTAGCCACGCATAACGAACGGATGGCAGCAAAAATGGACCGTGTCGTTCGTCTGCATGACGGCGTATTGAGTAGTATTTGAGGGAGAAGAGCATGAGCGTTTTCGATTTCACAGCGGCCCTACCCGGCGGCAAAAGCCAAGACCTTGCTGATTACAAAGGCAAAGTCTTGCTCGTCGTCAATACCGCTTCGAAATGCGGGTTTACACCGCAATATCAGGGGCTGGAGGCGCTTCACCGCAAATATGCCGACCAAGGCTTCGAAGTCATTGCCTTCCCGTGCAACCAGTTCGGCGCACAGGAGCCGGGCGATGAAGAGGAAATCAAGAATTTCTGCTCGCTGAAATATGACGTGACCTTCCCGCTGATGGCAAAGGTCAATGTGAACGGCGACAATGCCGACCCTCTGTGGGCTTATATGAAGCAGCAGCAAGCGGGCCTGATGGGATCGCGCGGGATCAAATGGAATTTCACCAAGTTTTTGGTCGATAAGACCGGCAAGGTGGTCGCAAGACACGGCCCGCAGGTGAAGCCAGAAGCGCTGGCGAAGGATATCGAGAGATTGCTGGCCCTGCCTGCGTGATTGTCCACAATTAAGCCCTGCAAGGCCGTTGTCGAATCGCAGGCATCGGCGTTAGTCTAAAGCCATGGCCTACGTCCCCTTCGTACCCTTACGCGTCTTCTCGGCATACACCATGCTC
>CAZQBS010000007.1:21624-35696 GCA_964591835.1 uncultured Sphingorhabdus sp.
ATTGTCCACAGCTAAGCCAAGCGAAGCCGTTGTCGAATCGGCAGTGACGGCATTAGTCTAGGCTATGGCCTACGTCCCCTTCGTACCCTTACGCGTCTTCTCGGCATACACCATGCTCGAGGGCGCAATCGAGCCGAAGGAAATCGGCGACGCCGCCAAAAAGCTGGGCTTTCCGGCAATAGCCATTTGCGACAGAAACGGGCTATATGGGGTGATGCCGTTTCAGGATGCGGCGAAAGCCAAAGGGGTCCAGCCGATCATCGGCATGATGCTCGGGGTCAGGCGGCCCGATCGGGGCGACGGCAATTTTACCCGTGACTGGCTGGCAGTTTATGCGCAAGACTCGGGTGGTTATGACAATCTCTGTCGTTTGGCTTCCATGGCGCATCTCGACCGGCCTGAGGAGCTCGACGCGCACGTTACGCTTGAGCAACTGGTCGATAAGACTGACGGACTGATTGCGCTTAGCGCTGGTGGCGAGGGCGCATTGGCGCGGCTGCTGGCAGCATGGCAGTCCGATGCCGCGGCGGGTTATCTTGCGACCTTGCAGGAACTGTTTCCCGAGCGGCTGTATATCGAACTCAGCCGTCGCGGTGACGTCGTCGAAGCCGCTGCCGAAGACGCGCTCATCGATTTGGCCTACGCGCGGGGTTTGCCGCTGGTCGCAACCAACCCCGCATTTTTCGCCGAGCCTGAATTTTTCGACGCGCATGATGCCATGCTTTGCATTGCAGACGGCGAATATGTCGAAAATGACGACCGCCGCAAAAGCAGCCGCGAAACCTGGATCAAGACGGGCAAGCAGATGCAGGCGCTTTTTGCCGATTTGCCCGAGGCTTTGGCCAATAGCGTGGTCATCGCGCAACGTTGTGCGGCAGTCGCGCCCAAACGCGACCCCATCCTGCCCAGTCTCGCCGGCGACCGTGGCGCAGAGGACCAGCAACTGCGCGACGACGCCCTAGCCGGGCTCGAAAAGCGTCTTGAAATTGCGGGCATCACCGCAGCCGAGGAGCGGCAGGTTTATTACGACCGGCTGACATTTGAAGCCGATGTCATCACCTCGATGGGTTTTTCTGGTTACTTTCTGATCGTCGCCGATTTCATCAAATGGGCCAAGGAACAGGATATCGCGGTCGGGCCGGGGCGTGGTTCGGGTGCGGGGTCGCTGGTCGCGTGGTCGCTGACGATTACCGATCTCGATCCGATAAAGCTTGGCCTGCTGTTCGAACGTTTCCTCAACCCCGACCGTGTGTCGATGCCCGACTTCGACATCGACTTCTGCGAAACACGGCGCGGTGAGGTTATCCGATACGTCCAGAAGAAATACGGTTCGCGGCAAGTGGCGCAGATCATGACCTTCGGAAAACTGAAGGCACGCGCGGTGTTGCGCGACACCGGACGCGTGCTGCAGATGAGCTACGGCCAGGTCGACCGGCTGTGCAAGCAGGTGCCGAACCACCCGACCGATCCGTGGGATCTGAAGCGCGCGCTTGGCGGCGTTGCTGAACTGCGCGACGAATATCGGCGCGACGAACAGGTGAAGCGGCTGTTCGATCTGGCGATGAAACTTGAAGGTCTGCCACGACACAGTTCAACCCATGCTGCGGGCGTTGTGATTGGCGACCGCGATCTGTCCGAACTGGCACCGCTTTACCGCGATCCGCGTTCCGACATTCCGGTCACCCAGTTCGACATGAAATATGTCGAACTTGCCGGTCTGGTGAAGTTCGACTTTCTTGGTCTGAAGACGCTGTCGGTGCTGCAAAAAGGCGGGCAAATGCTCGCGAAGCGCGGCGTCAGCGTCAATCTCGACCTGTTGCCGCACGATGACCCGGCAGTGTATGAGTTGCTTCAGCGCGGTGACACGGTGGGTGTGTTCCAGCTCGAATCCGAAGGGATGCGGCGAACGCTTGCCGCGGTGAAACCGACCAATTTTGGCGACATCATCGCGCTCGTTTCGCTTTACCGGCCCGGCCCGATGGACAATATTCCGATGTTCGGGCGGCGCAAGAACGGCGAGGAAATCATCGAATATCCGCACCCGTTGCTCGAAGGGGTGCTTGCCGAAACCTACGGGATTTTCGTTTACCAGGAACAGGTGATGCAGGCCGCGCAGATACTCGCTGGATACAGTCTTGGCGAAGCAGATCTGCTGCGCCGTGCGATGGGCAAGAAGATCCAGGCCGAAATGGACGCGCAGCGCGAACGTTTTGTGACTGGCTGCGCCGCGCACGCCATTCCGCCCAACCGCGCGAATGAGCTGTTCGACTTGATCGACAAGTTCGCAGGCTACGGCTTCAACAAGAGCCATGCGGCGGCCTATGCTGTTCTGGCGTATCAGACTGCGTGGCTCAAGGTGCATCATCCGCAAGAATTCTTCGCTGCATCGATGTGTTTCGATATGCACCAGACCGACAAGCTCGGCATCTTCATCGACGATATGCGTCGGTTGGAGGTGATCTGCCTGCCGCCAGACGTAAACCGCAGCGAAGCCGAATATGTCGTCGAGGGCGACGGCGATGGCGAACTTGCAGTACGCTATGCGCTTGGCGGTATCAAGAATGTCGGCGAAAAGGCGATGGAGTGCTTGGTGGAAGAGCGCGACGCGGGGGGCGCGTTTGCCAGCCTCGACGATTTCGCCAATCGGGCCGATCCTGCGCAGTTGAACCGGCGAAGTCTTGAAAATCTGGCAGCAGCAGGCGCGTTCGATGCAATCGAGCCTAATCGCGCGGCCGTACACGCAGCGGCGGAAACGCTACTGGCTGCTGCACAATCGGCGCGTGGCTCGCGTGAGAGCGGGCAGGGCGGCCTGTTCGGTGAAGCTGGCTCGGACATGGCGAAACTGCGGATCGACCAGTCGGCAATCTGGTCGCCGGGTGAGCAGATGAACCGCGAAAAAGAGGCGTTCGGCTTCTATTTTTCGGCGCACCCCTGTTCGCAATTTGCTGCTGTGGCCACCAGCCACGGTGCCAAGACCAACGTTGAATTGCTCGAAAGCGGGCCAATACCCGAGGGCGTTCGCCGCGCTGGGACAATGGCGGCTTTGATCGAAGGCGTGCGCTGGCGCGAATCGCGCAAAGGAAAGCGCTTTATGGTTGCCGATTTCTCGGACCTCAGCGGGCAGTTTTCGGTTCGTTGTTTCGACGAAGCGGTCGGGCTGCAATTGACCGAATGGGCAAAGGACGCCGAATGCCTGTTGCTCGGGGTCGAGATGGACATGCGCCCGGGCGACGAAGTTCCCAGCTTCACTGTGAAGAGCGCCAAGCTTCTGAGCAGTCTGGTCAGCGCGACGCGGCTGAAAATGCAGCTCGATGTGACGAGCGAATCGGGTTTGCGCGAGCTTGCGCAACTGGTCGAGCCGCTACACGGCGGCAAGAGCGAACTCGTCATCAAAACGCGGACCGATGACGGACGCTGGGCGCATATCGTGCTCGGTCGGCGGTTCCAACTCGATGGCGCCTTGCTCAACAAGGTCAAGGCAATCGACGGTGTCGGCAATGTAGAGCTTGCGCCACTGGCCCCTGTTTTGGCATTGGTGCACTGACACTAAAATAATCGGAGAGAGCGATGTTGGGCACCATGCAGGATTGGGATCTTCGGGTCACCCATTTGATCGACTATGCCGCGCGCGAACATGGCTCGCGCGAAATCGTCACGCGCTGGTCCGACGGCAACATCGATCGCACCGATTGGGCCGGGGTCGCGGGCGAAGCTCGGCGGTTGGCGCAGGCTTTTACCGCGATGGGCCTGCAAAAAGGTGACCGCATTGCGACATTCGCCATGAACCATCACCGCCACCTTGCCGCATGGTATGGCGCGATCGGTTTTGGCGGCGTCATCCATACCGTCAACATACGGCTGTTTGATGAAGACCTGATCTACATCATGAACCACGCTGAAGACAAAGTGGTGATGTACGATGCTGCGTTTCAGCCGACTATCGACCGGCTGAAGCCGCATCTGAAGACCGTAGAGCATTACATCGTCTTCGACCGCGACGACAGCTATGGCGCGCTGATTGCAGCGCAGGACGGCGATTACGAATGGGCAACCGGCGATGAACGCGATCCGTGTATGCTTTGCTACACAAGCGGCACCACTGGCAATCCGAAGGGAGTTCTTTACCAGCATCGATCGACCGTGATTCACGCGATGGCTGAAATAGCGCCCGCAGTTTTCGATTTAAGCCCACAGGCCGCATTGCTGCCCATCGTTCCTATGTTCCACGCGGCAAGTTGGGGGCTGCCGTTTGCTGGTGCTGCAGCGGGTGTAAAATTTGTGTTCTCCACGACCAACGAGGCGTCGATATTGCACAGGCTAATGGTCGACGAAGGCATTACCCATTCGGCGGGCGTGCCGACGGTGTGGCTCGCGATGTTTGCGCATCTCGATGCGGAAGCCGCTGCCGGGCGTGATGCGTCGCTTGGCAAGCTTAAACTCGTTACCATCGGAGGATCGGCCGCACCACGTGCGACAATCGAGCGGTTGATGAAGGCGGGCATCCGCGTTAGCCACGCTTGGGGCATGACCGAAACCTCGCCAATCGGCACCATGGGATGCCCCACGCCGAATTGGGATGACCTGACGCTCGACGAGCAAATCGACGTTGTGTGCAAACAAGGCCGCACGCCGTTCGGCGTGCAGTTGCGGACGGTCGACGAGGCAGGCAATGTCCTCCCACGCGATGGCAAAAGCTCGGGCGCGCTTCAAATCCGCGGGCCGTGGGTCATCAAACGCTATTTCAAGGCAGAGGCCGATGCTGTGAACGCTGACCAGTGGTTCGACACCGGCGACGTTTCGATCCTCCACCCCGATGGAACGATGCAGATCACCGACCGCGTCAAGGATGTGATCAAATCGGGCGGCGAATGGATCAGCTCGGTCGAACTGGAGAATGCCGCTGTCGGTTGCCCAGGCGTCGCCGAAGCCGGGGCAATCGGCATCACGCACCCCAAATGGGACGAGCGTCCGGTGCTGGTCGTCGTCAAAAAACCGGGCGCGGAAGTCAGCGAGGCCGACGTCAAAGCCTGGCTTTCCGAACGGATCGCAAAATGGTGGATGCCCGACCGCGTGCTCTTCGTGGACGAATTGCCGCATACGGGTACGGGCAAGATCCAAAAGGTTGCGCTACGGGCGCAGTTCAAGGATTTTGTGCTGGAAAGCTAAAACAGCGACATCTGCCCGTCCAGATTTGGCGTTGTAAACAGGTCGTTTCGGACATCCCATTTCGATCCCATCAAGCCGTGCTTGCGTTTCGCAATCCGCATCCGCATCCTGATCAGCTCTGCCCAGGCGCCTTGCCCGCGCATCCGGGAGAAATATTCGGAGTCATTGTCCTTCCCGCCGCGCATGTCGCGAATGATATTCATGACTTTGTCCGCGCGGTCAGGATAATATACGCGCAGCCAATCGCGGAAAAGCGGGGCCAGTTCGTGGGGAAGGCGCACGGGTATCCATGATATACTCAACGCTCCGTTCCCGGCAGCTGCCTCGACTATCGCCTCGATCTCATGATCGGTAATCGCCGGAATAATTGGCGCGATGTTAACATGGACATAAACGCCCGCATCGGAAAGTTTCCTCACCGCATCGAGCCGTTTGGCGGGCGCAGACGCGCGTGGTTCCAATATCCCCGCCAGCTTCAGGTCGAGCGATGTCACTGACAACGCCACCCCAGTTAGTCCCAGCTTCGACAACTCGACCAACAGGTCGATATCATCCAAAACGCGCGCCGATTTTGTTGTGATAACAATCGGATGCTTGGTCTCCAGACATAATTGCAATATCTCGCGCGTAATCCGGTAGGTGCGTTCGATCGGCTGATACGGATCGGTATTGGTGCCGATGGCGATGGTCGCAGGTTTGTATCCCGGTTTGGCCAAAGTCTTGCGCAACAATGCAGCCGCACCTGGTTTGGCAAACAGCTTGCTTTCGAAATCCAGCCCAGGCGACAGGTCGTGATAGGCATGACTTGGTCGGGCATAACAATAAACACAGCCATGCTCACACCCGCGATAGGCATTGACCGAACGGTCAAAGGGCAAATCGGGCGAGGTGTTGAAGGAGAGGATAGACTTTGGAAATTCCTCGGTGACCGTCGTCTTTAGAGGTGGCACACTGCCATCCAGTGCATCGCGTTCATCGAGCCAATCGCCGTCCGCCACGCGTTCTTTAAGGTTAAAGCGCAACGGTGTTGCATTGGCAGGCGCGCCGCGACCGGATATCCGGGCTGGGTGGAGTGGGGTGGACACGTAAACGAGATAACATAATTTTCAGAACAAACATAGAACAATTGACAGTGAAAGGCTATTTGCAAATCAAGCGGATATCATACAAAAGCCGTGCATTCGGCATTGCAATAACTGGCCAATTGCGCCTGGAATAAGATGTAAGAGGTCTGGCATAAGCCAATTTATGGACGAAAATCTGCTCAGGCTGTTTGCCGAAAATGTCCCCACATTATGCTGGATGGCCTCTGTAGAGGGCGAAATTATCTGGTTTAACAAGCGGTGGCACGCTTATTGCGGCACCAATGACGAGCAGATGGCCGATGGCGGTTGGCGGTCGGTGCATAACCCCGACATGCTTTTGGAAATGATGGCCGAATGGATGCAAGCCGCTGAAGCGCATATATCATTCGAACTGACGCTTCCGCTCAAAGGTGCCGACAGTATTTTTCGACCGTTTTTGACAAAAGTCGAACCTGCGTGCGATGACGATGGTCATGTTATTGGCTGGATTGGTGTTCACACCGATATTTCTGCCCAGCAGACGGCAGAATCGCTGCTTCAATCAGCCGAAGGCCGACTGTTGGCCGTCAGTTCGTACCGCGAAGCTATTTTGGGACAATTGGTCGAGGGGGTAATTATTACCGACCCCGACGGCCGCATCCTGTTCGTCAACGATGCGGCCAATATATTGCATGGCGTGACGAAATTGAATGTCGAACCCGGCGAATATGCCCATGCCTATAGCTTGTTTACCGAAGACGGCGAGCCGCATCCAAGCGATACATTGCCGCTATCCCGTGCCGTGTTGAACGACGAAACCGTTATTGGCGCGCGCTGGCTGATCCGTCGCAGCGATGGCAGCGAAGTGTTGGCCATCGGCAATGCACAACCTGTCTACGCCGAAGATGGCACCAAAATTGGCGCGGTGTTGACCATTCACGACGACACCCGCCGCTTTGCCACCGAAAAAGCGCTGGAGGAGGCGGTCAAAACTAAGGAGGCCTTGCTTTACGAGGTCAACCACCGCGTTAAAAACAGCTTGCAGATCGTCACCTCGTTATTGACGTTGCAATCCAATGCCAGCAGCTCGGTGGAGCTGAAACAAAGCCTGCGAGAAGCCTGTTCCCGTGTCGACATCGTTGCGAATTTGCACAGGCATCTATATTCTGAGGGTGGCCATACCAACGTCGATTTGAGTAACTATATCCGCGAATTTTCTCTCGAAACATTGGAGGCTTTTGCAGCCTCTGGAACAGTTGAACTAAAATTTGAAGACCACGCCAACGTGAGCCTCGAAATGGACAGGGCGGTGCCACTGGCTTTGATTATCGGCGAACTTTTGACTAACGCAATCAAATATGCGTTCGCTGGCCAGGCACAAAATGAAATTTCTATTGTCATTTCTACAGACCATGAAAACGTCTCGATTACCATCTGCGATAATGGCCGGGGTCTACCTGAAGGTTTTGATTTAAGCGCCAGCAGCGGGTTTGGAATGATGATTGTTAACGCGCTGATCCGGCAGATATCGGGCACTTTGGAACAGGCATCGCAGCAGCGTGGGACCGCATTTGTGATCAGGTTCCCGCAATAGGTTGATTTCAGCGCAATTGGGTATTTGCATGGTTGCAACTGTTCTGACGGCAAGCCGTCAAGTTTCGCGTAATCTGGGCATCAATTCGACAAAATTACAGGGTTTGTGACGGCTATCAAGCTGGTGGATCAAAATCTGGTCCCATCCATCCTTCACCGCGCCGTTCGAGCCGGGCAGGGCAAAGATATAGGTGCCGCGTGCCAGCACCGCGCAGGCGCGGGACTGGATTGTGGAGGTGCCGATGCTGGCATAGCTTAGCCATCGGAAAAGCTCCCCAAAACCGGGAATATCCTTGGTCTTCACGCGGTCGAGTGCTTCCGGTGTCACGTCGCGTCCGGTGAGACCAGTGCCGCCGGTGGAGATCACCACGTCGATCTGTTCGTCGTCGATCCAGTTGTGCAGCCGAGCGGCGATCATCGCGGTGTCGTCCCGCAAAATGGCGCGTTCGACGATTTTGTGACCAGCCGCGACGATGCGCTCGGCAAGGATATCGCCGCTGGTGTCGTCCTCTACGCCGCGCGTGTCGGAAACGGTCAATAGCGCGATGTTTACCGGCTTGAACAGGCGGGTTTCATCGAGCGGCAATATTGCCTCCTGACGCTCGCCTCGCGACGACATTGCCGTTTGCGTCGGGGAATTTCGGCCAGAGATATTGCGCGAGGCCGTTCATACTGCCCGAAACCTTGTTCTGACGCATTTCGTAAATCCAGTAATTGCGCAGGATGATCGCAACATAGCCGCGTGTTTCCCAATAGGGAATTGATTCAATGAATAGCAGGGGATCTCCATTGTCGCGGATTTCGGTGTTCCAGCGGGTAACGGGCGTCGGTCCCGCATTATAGGCGGCGATAACCTTCGGCAGGAGGCCGCCCGTCGCTGGCATGTCACGCAGTTTTTCGAGATAGGACTGGCCATATTCTAGGTTGACCGGAGGCCGGTCGAGTTCGGACGCTACAAAACCGATGCCGCGCGCGCGCGCCATGTCGCCTGCGGTGCCGGGACGGACCTGCATAAGGCCGCGTGCACCTGCCGCGCTGATGACGTCGGTGCGGAAATTCGATTCCTGTAAGGCGTGGGCATAAACCAGCGAAGGTGTCACGCGCCAGCCACCGGTCGGCTCCCAATTGGGCATCGGGTAACGTGCCATGGCGCTGCCCTGGTCGCGCGAAGGACCGTAATGGCCCATCCAAAACTGGGTCGAGGCGAGATTCAGCGATCCCGCCAATTGAGCGAGGTTGGCGTGCTGGCCCGCATCGCCGATCTTGGCTTGGTAACGCAGTGCTTCGTCTGCCAACTTGGTCTCGCCGATTTCGGTCAATGCGACCGCGAGCACCGCATTTTGCTGACTTTTAAGGCTATTCCAGTCGAGCTTGGCAAACTTAGCCGCTTTGCGTGCGATCGGCTCCATGCCGAGTGACTCGCTTGCCAGCAATCCATAAAAGGTTTCAGGGTGTTGCGCGGCATTCTGCATACGCGGTTGAACCTGGTTTGGTCGCTTCGCAGCCATCGCCGCCCGCGCGCTCCAGAATAGCCCTGCGGCTTTCAGATCGTCGTTGGCGGCCTGGCGGGAAACCGCATCGAAAGCCTCGAACGCGTCGGCATAATCCTTGATCCGCCACGAGGCGAGACCGTAAGCCCACGCCGCCTGCGTCCCCCATTCGCCGCCGCCCGCGCGCGCGATGCCGGCGAGTCGTTTGGCCGAAATATCGTCATTCTCGATATAATAGGACCAGGCGACGCGGTAGCGCAGTTCAGTCAGCGCATCGGCGGGAAGTTCGCCTGCTTTGCTTTCGAGTAATTGCTCTGCCGATGCCGGGTCGTCGTTCTTGATAAACGCCTGCAATTCGCCGCGCAGGCCTTCGCCCGCCACATTAGTCGGCAAATCACGCTTGGGTGCGCCGCCCAGATAGGCAAATCGCCTTTGTCCTGGCCGATCAGGCAAAGCATCTGCACCACGCTTGCGCGCCATCGTTTCAATCTGCTCGGCTTGCGGCAGATAAGGCGCGGCGTTGAGCAAGGCTTGTAACTGTGCAGCCTCGACCTTTGGGCTGCCAGGGGCGAGGTAAAGTTCCGCCCGTGCCATCGCGGCCATCGGTCCAGCGGGCATCCTGTCGATCAGCTGTGCCGCATCCTCCCATTTTTGAGCACCGATGGCAGCGTAGATTTCCGAATAAGCGCTTTTTTCCGATTTGCTGAGGACCGTCGGGGCAGGTTGCGCAGAAACCACAGCGCGAAACTCTTCGCTGGTGTTTGCCTTCGCAGCGGCAACAGGAGCGAGCGCGAGACCGAGAAATAACCATTTAGCCTTGTTCACGAACCAGCCCTTTTTGCGAACATCTGCAAATCCTTCCACGCCTGCGCCTTCATGGCGGGCCGCGCGATCAGTGTTCGCGGATGAAATGTCGTTAGGACCGCCATGTTGCTGCCATCATGGTTAATATTTCGTAACTCCGAGCGTGCCGACATTAGGTCTTCGCCCAACAGTGCCTTGCACACGGAAGAGCCGAGCAGCATTACCGATTTGGGGTTCACAAGGCCGATCTGGTGGCGGACAAAATCGGCCAAGTCGCTCAGCGCCTCGTCAGGCACTTCGCCGGTCGAAGGGATGGTTGTTGCCAGCGCGGTCCAGTAACAATCCGTCAGCTTGGTGCCTATTGCCTCAAGCATTCGGCTGAGCAACACGCCGGCCGCGCCGCTGCCGAGCGTTTTTCCAGTCACTTCGTCCCGATCGGGCAGGTCCGAAATGACCATGACGTCACATGCCGAAGGCCCGGCAGGCACGACAACGCCGGTTCCGAAGCCGTTGCCGGGCAAGGCTGCACCGTTGGCAATCATCGCCTTTAGCGTGTTGATATCCGACGGCCACTCGACCGTTGGCTTGGCGGGCAAAGCAGGCGACTTTTCTTTCGCGATCGACGGCAAGACTACGGCGGTTTCAGCGGCATCGACTTTGGCATCCAATCGTCGCCAATCGACCGGCGTCTCGCCAACGGCCGCATCGACGCCAGCCAGCTCCCACCAGCCGGTCAGCGATTCGATCATTTTGGATGCGGCAAGCTGCCCCTGTTGCTCCATATTCTCTTTCAGTCACCGGTTGACGGCAGGGTCAATTGCTTGGCATGGCAATATCCGCAGGCTGTTCGATTAACAGGGTGGCCTGAATGTCAGACGGGGTAAAGGATAAAGGGCGATGAGTGAACGGGAGTCGATGCCTTATGACGTGGTGATTGTCGGTGCCGGACCAGCGGGACTTGCCGCAGCGATCCGAATCAAGCAGAAATCGCCTGGGACCAGCGTGTGCATTCTCGAAAAAGGTTCCGAAGTCGGCGCGCATATCCTGTCAGGCGCGGTGATCGATCCCAAAGCGCTCGATGAACTCATCCCGGACTGGCGCGATCAGGGCTGTTCGCTTGCGGAAGTTCCGGTCAACGACAACCAGCACTGGATCATGAGCAAGACCGGCAAGTTTAATATGCCGCATTTTATCACCCCCGGTTTCATGCACAATAAAGGCACTTACACCGGTTCGCTCGGCAATCTGTGTCGCTGGCTGGCAGGTCAGGCGGAAAATCTAGGTGTGGAAATCTTCCCCGGCTTTGCCGCTGCCGAAATCCTCTACAATCCCGACGGTTCGGTAAAGGGCGTGGCGACCGGCGATATGGGCATCGCTCGCGATGGCAGTCATAAGGGCGACTACATGCCGGGCATGGAGTTGCACGCGAAATATACATTCTTTGCCGAAGGCGTGCGCGGGCATCTGACCAAATTGTTGAAACCGCAATTCGGTCTCGACAAGGATTGCGAGCCGCAGGTTTACGGCATCGGTCTCAAGGAATTGTGGGACATTCCTGCCGAGCAGCATTCTGCAGGTCGCGTTATCCACAGCCAGGGCTGGCCGCTTACCGACGCCAATGGCGGGGCGTTTCTCTATCATCAGGCGAATAACCAGGTCGCATTGGGTTTCGTCGTCTGGCTCAATTATTCGAACCCCTATCTGTCGCCGTTTGAAGAGTTGCAGCGCTGGAAAACGCATCCTGAAGTCCAGAAAATCCTGAAAGGTGGGCGGCGGGTTTCCTATGGCGCAAGGGCGATTAGCGATGGCGGCTTACAGTCGGTGCCAAAGCTGGCCTTTCCGGGCGGCGCGCTGATCGGTTGCACTGCCGGTTTCCTCAATGTGCCGCGCATCAAGGGCACGCATACCGCGATGAAATCGGGGATGCTGGCGGCGGACGCAGCGGTCGATGCGCTGGCAGCCGGGCGTGAGTATGACGAACTTGCCGCTTATCAGTCAGCCTATGAAAATAGCTGGATTTATAAGGAATTGCAGATCGTTCGTAACCTGCTTCCTCTGGTCGAGAAATATGGCAATTTCTGGGGTACGATGCTGTCCGGCGTCAACATGTGGCTCGAAAATTTCGGCATTCGCATGCCTTTCACGATGAAGCATCATCCCGACCACAAGGCACTCAAGAAAAAATCGGCGTCAACGCCGATCGACTATCCCAAGCCCGATAATGTCTTCAGTTTCGACCGTCTGTCGTCGGTTTTCCTGTCGAACACCAACCATGCCGAAGACCAGCCGGTTCACTTGCAGGTCAAGGACATGGACTTGCAAAAAACCAGCGAGTTCATGGAATTTGCCGGACCATCCGCGCGCTATTGCCCCGCTGGTGTGTACGAGTGGATCGAGGAAGAAGGCAAAGACCCGCGCTACCAGATCAATTCGCAGAACTGCGTGCACTGCAAAACCTGCGACATCAAAGACCCCAACCAGAATATCAACTGGGTAACCCCGGAGGGCGGCGGTGGGCCCAATTACCCCAATATGTAAGCTGGCGATTGCAGCCGCGCTGATTGGTACGCCATCGCTGGCTGCGGCAAATAAGGAAGATGCAGCCGACCGCTATGCCAGCGCGCGGATGGCCGAAATGGGCAACCGTGATGACGTAGCGTTGAGAGGCTATATCAAGCTCTACCGCGAAACGCCCAGCGCGGTGCTTGCCGATAGGGTTTTCGACAGCGCAGTCCGGGTCGGCGATATGGGAGCTGCGTTACGCGCGGTGCGGGCGCAGGAATTGCGCGGCGAAATATCAAACGAAGCGCCCTTGCTTTTGTTTGCCGACGCATTCGCAAAGAAAAACTGGGCAATGGCGCTGCTGGCCGCAGACGAACTGGCAGCGCGCGGTAATTTCGGCTTCACAGCACCGGTCTTGCGCAGCTGGGTCAACGTCGCCCAACGCAAGCCACACGGGTTGCCTACTGCCGATCCGCAAGCCGATCCCCTGTTTGTCTTTTATTCGAACGACCAGCGAATCTATCTCGACCTCGCTTCGGGAAACCATGCAGATGCCAAGCTTGGTTTGCGCAATATCGCTGCGATGAACGGTGGGTATGTGCGCGATCTTATGCTCCGCGCTGCGCCGGTCATTGCAGCACAAGGCGACGAGCTCTTTGCCGATGCGCTGATCGGCACAGCTATGGGCGCTGACCGACCGGCGATGGTGGAACGCAAGGGTGATACGAAGCTATCTGCCGCAGATGGACTGTCGGCATTACATGTTCGCCTGGCAGCGGCGCTGGTGGAACAGAATGTCCCGAATCAGGCGCTCGTGTTTGCGCGACTGGGCTTATTATATGCGCCCGATAACGAACCGGCAAAGCTCATGCTGGCCAAAGTGATGGATGCCAACGGCCTCGATCAGCAAGCATTGTCATTGCGCGCGACCATATCGGATACATCCTATTATTGGCCGCAAGCCATTCAGGATCAGGTAGGGAAACTTACCGCAAACGAAGCGGTCGCGCTGACCGGGGCTGCCGCACGGCGCTGGCCGCAATCAATGGCACTTGCTTTGCTCGCTGCTCAATCCGAAGCGGCCGCAAAGGATTTGGCAGGTGCTGTAATCAGCTACCGTAAAATCGTGGACATTGCGGCCAAACGAGGTCACTCGCCGCGACAACGCGCTTATTATCATCTGCTGCTGGCGTCGGCGCTGGACAATGCCGGAGACTGGCCTGCCGCGCGCGAAACGCTAGACGACGCGCTGGCACTCGATCCGAACAACGCCCAGATATTGAACTATCTCGGCTATTCACTGCTCGAACGCGGTGAACTGGCTCGCGCCATGCCCATGATCCGCAAGGCATATCAGTTTGCCCCCGATTCCCCCGCAATCACCGATTCGATGGCATGGGCCTATTTCCAGTCGGGCGAATTTGCCGAGGCGGTGACCTTGCTTGAAACAGCG
>CAZQBS010000007.1:35796-72269 GCA_964591835.1 uncultured Sphingorhabdus sp.
ATATCATGAGATTGAGACCCTGTTTGCCTTTGCCGAGGACGGCGACCGGCTTTCAGCTACACCGGCAGACGATATTGCTCTGGTCGTAACCGGTCCCTTTGGTGAAGGTTTGTGCAACACTGACAATCTGGTTATTCGCACAGCCGAACTGCTCAAAACGCATTTCGGCGTGAAGCGGGGAGCGAGGGTTACGCTCGACAAGCGGCTGCCGGTAGCATCGGGTGTCGGCGGCGGTTCAGCAGACGCAGCGGCCACCGCGCGACTTCTTTGCCGGCTATGGTCGATTGACGCGGGTGCAGGCGAGTTGGAGGAGATTTTAGCACCGTTGGGCGCGGATATTCCTGCTTGTGTGCAAAGCCGGACGGCATTTGGCGAAGGAATCGGGACCGGATTGCACAAGGTTGCGGCAACAGAGATTCGGGAGCGGGCTATTTTGCTGGTCAATCCTGTTCAGCCAGTTGCGACAGGGCCGGTTTTTAAGGCGTGGGACGGCGTTGATCGCGGCGGGCTCGACTGTGCCGATCCCTGGCAGGCAGCGCTTGCCGGGCGGAACGACCTGCAAGCGCCTGCCATCTTGATCTGTCCGGTAATCAGCGATGTGCTGGATCAGCTGGCGCAAACTGATGCCGATCTGTTCCGCATGTCGGGGTCCGGCGCAACCTGCTTCGCGCTTTTCGCGTCAAAAGATGCAAGGGACGCCGCACGGGCCAGGATCGGCAAAGCTTGCCCCGAATGGTGGACAATGGCATCCTGTCTGCGATGAACGATCCCTGGGTCATCCTCGGGCAACCCCAAAGTGGCGGCATACTGGTCGTCTGCGACCATGCGTCGAACCATGTCCCCGAAGAAATCGATCTAGGCATAGACCGGCGCCTATTTTCGCGGCATATCGCATACGATATCGGCGTGACGGGCGTTGCAACCTTCCTCGTTGAACTGTCCGGATGTGCGGCATTTCTGGCGACCAATTCGCGCCTCGTAGTCGATCTCAATCGCTACCCGGACGACGTAAGTGCGATACCGTTGAAGAGCGACGGCATCGAAATTCCAGGCAATCTGCTTGATGCAGCGGGGCGGCAAGCGAGGCTCGACCGTTATTTCCATCCATATCACGTCAAGCTCGAGGAAGTTGTGCACCATTACCCGCCAGCGCTGATCCTTTCGATCCACAGTTTCACACCGCGCCTTGAAAGCGATCCGCTCGGTCACCGGCCTTGGGAAGTCGGCATATTGTACAATGAGTTTGAGGCTGCATCCAACCTTGCGATCGAGCGCTTGGAAGGTGAGGGGCTAATCGTTGGCGACCAGCTTCCTTATTCGGGCAAATTGTTGAATGCGACAATGAACCGCCACGCCGAGGCAAACGAAATTCCCTATGTCGGCGTCGAGATAAGGCAAGATTTGGTCGAAACAAGCGCAACCCAAGAAAGATTTGCAGCCATATTGGCTGAAATGGCGCAATATATTGTAGAAAAGCTTGCGTCAGAAGACGCTTACTGAATAGAGGCGCCCTCTGAAAGCGAGCCATTGATGACCCACATATTCGATAAAGCCAAATTACCCAGCCGCCATGTGTCGGTCGGCCCAGAGCGCGCACCGCACCGGAGCTATTATTACGCGATGGGGCTTACCGAAGAGGAAATCGCGCGGCCTTTTGTTGGTGTAGTATCGGCAGGAAACGACAGCGCGCCGTGCAATACGACGCTTGATCATCAGGCCGATGTCGCGCGCAAAGGCGTTGAAGCAGGCGGCGGAATGCCGCGGCGGTTCAATACCATTACGGTGACTGACGGCATTGCGATGGGACACCAGGGTATGAAGTCGTCGCTCGTGTCACGCGAGGTTATTGCTGATTCGGTCGAGCTTTCGGTCCGAGGTCATTGTTATGACGCGCTTGTCGGTTTCGCGGGATGCGACAAATCTCTTCCGGGGATGATGATGGCGATGCTGCGGCTCAATGTGCCGTCGATCTTCGTCTATGGCGGGTCGATTTTGCCGGGGCGGTATCAGGGCAAGGACGTCACCGTCGTCGACGTGTTCGAGATTGTCGGCAAATATGCCGCTGGCACCTGCCCGATCGAGGAAGTCCATGCGCTGGAAAAAGTCGCTTGTCCGGGACACGGAGCCTGTGGCGGGCAATATACCGCCAACACTATGGCCTGTGTGGCGGAAGCGATTGGTCTATCCTTGCCGAACTCGAACATGGCACCTGCACCTTATACCACGCGCGACCAGATTGCCCATGCAGCGGGTGCCCAGGTTATGGAGTTATTAGCCCGCAACCTGAGGCCGCGTGATATTTGTACGCGTGAAGCCTTTGAAAACGCAGCACGTATTGTTGCTGCAACCGGTGGTTCAACCAATGGTGCGTTGCATTTGCCGGCGATGGCGCATGAAGCCGGGATCGAGATGGATTTGTTCGATGTCGCCGAAATCTTCAAAACAACGCCCTACATGGCCGATCTCAAACCCGGCGGAAACTATGTAGCCAAGGATATGTATGAGGCCGGCGGCGTCTATATGCTGATGAAGTCTTTGCTCGGCGAAGGTTTGCTACACGGCAATTGTATGACGGTGACCGGAAAAACGCTTGGCGAGAATATCGACGAGATCACGTGGAACCCCGACCAGAAGGTCATACATGCCGCCACAGCGCCATTGTCGCCAACGGGGGGTGTGGTCGGCCTGCGCGGTTCGCTTGCCCCTGACGGCGCGATTGTGAAGGTTGCGGGGATGCAGCGCCTTGAGTTTACCGGCCCTGCACAATGCTTCGATTGCGAAGAAGATGCCTTCGCAGCAGTTGAAGCGCGCGAAATCAGGGAGGGCGGGGTCGTTGTCATCCGCTATGAAGGTCCGAAGGGCGGGCCGGGAATGCGCGAAATGCTGTCGACGACAGCAGCACTTTACGGCCTTGGTATGGGCGAAAAGGTCGCGCTTATCACCGACGGCCGCTTTTCGGGCGCAACGCGCGGCTTCTGCATAGGCCATGTCGGTCCGGAAGCCGCCGACTGTGGTCCGATTGCCTTGGTCGAGGATGGCGATGAAATCAGCATCAACGCCGAAACCGGAACCATCGACCTCAATGTTCCCGCACAAGTCCTTGAAGAACGGCGTAAAGCATGGAAACCCCGACTGACTGATTATGGTTCGGGCGCATTATGGCGCTATGCGCAAAATGTCGGCCCCGCCTATAAAGGCGCAGTCACGCATCCCGGGGGCCAAGCCGAAACGCATGTCTATGCTGACATCTAAATTTGCTTTGCCGTTCATGTTGGCGCTCGTCCTTGCGGCGTGCGGTGGCAATGAGGCCGAGGATTTGCAGCAGGCGGAAAGCGAAGCGAATGAGGCAGCGGTGCTTGATGGCAAGATCGAGTGCGCACTGGCAGGGTCGACGGCTTTTGAACGGACTTGCACAACCGAGCAAATCGACGGCAGCGAGGGCAAGATACTGGTCATTCGCCACCCCGATGGTGGTTTTCGAAGATTCGATATATTGACCGATGGCCGCGGACTTGCGCCTGCGGATGGTTTTGATGAAACCAAAATCAATTTGTTGAGCGACGGCATGATAGAGGTGAGTTCGGGCGACGACAAATACCGGCTTCCTGCGCAAATCAAGGGAAGCGAAGCTGCGTCGAACAAAGACGGCAGTTGATTGCGCGCCCCGGCAAGGGCATGGGGCGGCATGACCGAAACAAACGAGATTATCCGGGTGGCAGCACGCGGCGATGGCGTAACCGCCGATGGCCGCTATGTCGCGCACGCTGCGCCGGGAGATAGTCTCGACCCTTCGGGTGGACTGGTTCACGGCCCGCACCATGCGACTCCGCCATGCCAGCATTTCCCGCTGTGCGGAGGCTGTCAGTTGCAGCATCTCGATGAGGACAGCCTGCGCACCTTCATCGCCGACCGAGTCACCCATGCATTGGCGACGCAGCAGGTGGAGACGGGGGAAATCAGGCCAGTCCACATCTCACCGCCAGCAGCCAGGCGGCGGATTGCAGTCCGGTCGGCTTGGGCGGGAAAGCAGTTTCAGTTGGGTTTCAGTACTGAAAAAAGTCACCGCATCATAGACTTGCGTCAATGTGACGTCATGGCGCCAGAGTTATTTGCGTTGCTCGCCCCCTTACGCGAACTGCTCGAACCAAGGCTCAACCGCGCGCGGCAGGTGCAAATCAAACTGGCGCTGGTCGATCAAGGCGTCGATGTGCTGATAGAAAATTGGATCGCAAATGACCTTGATACGCATGAGGCATTGTCGGAATTTTCAAAGGCGCACGCGCTGGCCAGGCTGTCGCTTGACGAGGGTTATGGCCCCGTGCCTTTCTGGGAGCCCGAACCGGTTACCGTCACGCTCGGCGGCGTTGCTGTGGCGTACCCGCCTTATGCTTTCCTGCAAGCCACGAGGGACGGTGAGGCTGCTCTTGTCGATGCAATAAAGGAAATCGTTGCCGACAAGCTCTTCATCGCCGACCTGTTTGCTGGATTGGGCACATTCGCGCTTTCGCTCGACAATAGCAAAAAGATATATGCAGGTGAGGCTGATCGTGAAGCGATACTGGGCTTAAAAGCTACTGCAGGGCGTGAATCCCGGCAGATATTTGCTGAGCATCGTGATTTGTACAGGCGTCCGTTAAGCGCGGAGGAGCTCAACAAGTTTCAGGTCGTCATTCTCGACCCGCCACGTGCAGGCGCCAAGGAGCAGGTCGTAAATCTGGCGGGGTCAACGGTACCAGACATTGCCTATGTTAGCTGCAACCCCGCCAGCTTCGCGCGCGACGCTAAGACGCTTGTCACCGGGGGGTACAGCTTGCGGCGGATATGGCCCGTTGGACAGTTCCGTTGGTCAACGCATATCGAACTGGTTGGCCATTTCAGCCGTTAGTGAAGCAGCACCGACATCGCGGCATGGGTGACCAACATCAGCAAAGCGAGAGTCGACAAGACGAACAGTCCAAAGCGCACCAAAACGCGGTTGGAAAATATCTGCACCAGACTATGCGCAACGCGCAGACCGACATAGGCCCATGCAATTGTCGCGTTCAGATTGTCGCCCTGGCCGATCATCGCCAGCACCAAAGATACAGCATAAAAGACTGTAGGTGCTTCGTGCAAGTGATTGTAATTGTCCGCAACCCAGGAAGCCTTCTCCTCGCCCTTGGCGACAAGATCGTCACGCAGGCCTCCGCCGGTCGACCCAATCATATTCTTGGCGTCGATCCCTGCCCGGCCCAAAGCAGGCAGCCGGGTCGCGTACATCCAAATCCAGACAACCATCGTCCAAGCCGCAAGCGCGACAACGGGTTGCAATATTGCGCTATTCATAAATTCCTCCCCCTCAAAGTGTCGCCAACAATGCCTGCACGGCAAGTATCGTGAGACAAATTGTCGAGAGCAGGAAGAAAGCGAAACGAATATTTACTTTGTTCACCGTCGCCTGCCATATGCTGTGCACGATCCGCAGGCCAGTGTAGCCCCATGCCAACGATACTGACAAAGACGTGGCACCCCCCGATATCGCCAATATCATTATCGTCGCATAGAATATCGTCGGCTGCTCCATCAAATGCGCGTAATTGTGGGATTTCCACGCTACAGATGGCGGCACGTTAGGGTCGATATCGGCACCTCGACCGCCAACAGCGGTGCCCAAGTCGATGCCGACTTTTTTCATCGCGGGTAACCGTGTCCCCGCCATCCAGAACAGCATGAGCAGTGACCAGACAATCAGAACGGCTGCTGGTGCCAATATTGTTGTATCCATGAAAAATCCCCCCCTGTTTAATCCAAGGTAAGGTGCGTCAGCCAACATCAATTGTCAAATGCAACTTATTGAGCGGAGCGCTTCTCAAACCGGACGACATTGCCAGCATCGTTCGCCGGACCGCCCGCGTAAAGGGTTGCCATCGGCTCGTTTTCGACGACAACCGTATCGGTCTCGCCAAAGCCGTTGAATTCGGTCCGCATCGCGCATCCATAAGCTCCCAGCATCCCGATTTCGATATAATCGCCCGCCTTGACGTCGTCGGGCAAGACGAACGGCCCTGCCATATGGTCCATATCGTCGCAGGTGGGGCCGTAGAAGCTGAACTCGGCCATCTGGGTACCGATGTTAGTCTCCGAGCGCTGTAGCGCCACAGGGAAGCGCCAGCCGACATGCGCGGCGTCGAACAATGAACCATAGGCGCCGTCGTTAATAAACAGTTCGCCGCCACGCCGCTTTTCGACACGGACGAGCAAAGACGCATATTCGGCGCACATCGCGCGGCCCGGTTCGCACCAGAGTTCGGCCGAGTAACTAATCGGCAAGTCTTCGAAGCAATCGTGGATAACCTCGAAATAGCTTTCGAGCGGAGGTGGCTCCATGCCTGGATAAACCGACGGAAACCCGCCGCCGACATCGACGATATCGACCGTGACCGACGCCTCGACGATGGCTGCGCGGACATGCTCCATTGCTTCGGCGTAGGCCGCTGGTGTCATTGCCTGGCTGCCAACGTGGAAGCAAATGCCGAGCGCGTCAGCAACCTGACGCGTCGCGACAAGCAGATCGGCGATCTCCGACGGATCGGCGCCGAATTTAGAAGCAAGGCTCAACTTGGCATGTTCCGACGATACGCGGATGCGAACGCACAGTTCGAGGTCGGTCGCACTGTCAGTCGCGCGCACGATCTTGTCGAGTTCTTCATGGCTGTCCAGGCTGAAGGTTCGAACGCCGTGATTGTGATAGGCCTGGGCAATCGCGCGCTCAGACTTCACCGGGTGCATGAAGCACAGTTTTGCATCGGGCAGGAACTTGTTCACAAGCCGCACTTCGCCAAGCGAAGCGACATCATAATGTGTGATGCCCGCATCCCACAGCAGCTCGAGCAAAGCAGGCGACGGATTGGCCTTCACGGCATAAAGCGACTTGCCCTGAAACTTCTCGACAAAGAAACGGGCGGCGCGCGTTGCGGCGTGCGGGCGAAGGAGCGTGATTGGTTCGTCCGGGCGAAGCGCGCGGACTACAGCAAGTGCGTCAGTGTTCTCGTACAATTCAAGGGACCCCCAAAAAAACAATATTAAACGACAAGGCTGCCTTGCGGTTATTGGAAGTCCCCCTGGGGCAGCGGAGGGTGCCTATATGATTCGAGGGGGTGTATGTAAAGAAAAAACGGACCCTCAATTTAGCAAACCAGCTTGAGCGTTCAAGGTTGGCGCTGCTTCGAACGAACTAGGCCACTGCCTCAGTAACCATTCGCTTCGCGGATCCGCCTGCACGCCAACCCAGCCAACCGGCAACAGCGCCTGCCGCTATCCCGGCGGACGCAGTTACCGCAAGCGGAATTTGGGCATAAGTCCGAAACAACGGTCCCAATTCAGAAACAAACGGGGCAAACCACATCACAACTGCCTGTAATCCCATAAAGGACGCTGCAACAAGCCAGGGCGTGCCATGCTTTCGGTCCGTAAGGTAGAGCGCCACTGCAAACACGATCCCCATGCTATCGCTGATCACGATCATATCCTGAACCGCTTGCGGTCCTTCGCTGCCGATGATGTTCATCCAGGGCAGGAATTGGTCGATGACCCGCGAGAAGGGAGATTCAAAGAGGATCAACGGCGTCGCCAGCATGTATCCCGCATGGAGTTTCACATTACGTCTCGTCTTGAGCGCCTGATAATAGAGCGTGAGATAAGCCGCAATGGCTATCACCATACCAATTCCAAAAGAGGGGCCGTTATGGACGATGAAAGGGCTTTCAGCCGCCGCATAACGCTGCGCCGACACGTCGATGATCATCATGAATCCAAGGATGAGAAAAGGAAACAACACAAAGCTGGCTTGGCCCATCTGCTTGTGGAAGACGTTCGACCGGCGATGGATTGCGACGCTCTGGACAATCAGCAACAACAGCCACGTGGACGAACTGAGTGCGTGGAAATGAAAGGCCGCAGGCACATTGCCGATAGCGGACCAGTAGCTGGCCCAGAAGCCGCTCAGAATGACAAGCAGCACAAAGCCGACGAAATAGTGCGCGTAGCGATAAGGCACCGAGAAACTCCCCTTCTCAATGCGACCCATTTTGCCGCTACCACGCCCTCCAGCATCCGGTCAAGCGTGCGGACACAACGCCGGGTTTAACTCAATCGGTTCCTGAATTCCTCCCAGCCGAATTGGCGGACGCAGCGTAGGTCGTCGGTGTCACTGTTCCAAAGCCAGATGGAGGGCAGGGGTACCCCGTTGAAAGTATTGGTCTTGACCATCGAATAATGTGCCTGGTCGAGGAAGGCGAACCGCGCGCCGGGCTCGGCAGGCACAGGGAGGCGGTAGTCACCGATGATGTCGCCCGCGAGGCACGACGGGCCGCCCAGGCGGATGGCAGGGCCATCATCCAGTTCGCCAAGCATCGCAGGCCGGTAGGGGGCTTCGATAACGTCAGGCATATGGCAGGTGGCGCTGATGTCGGTAATGCCGACAGGCATGCCGTTGTCGAACACGTCGAGCAATTCGCCCACCAGAATGCCAGCATCGAGCGCGACCGCTTCGCCGGGTTCGAGAAAGACTTCGAGACCGGTTTCCGCGCGGACGGATTGGATGAACGCGATCAACTCATCGCGCTGGTAATCGGCGCGAGTGATGTGATGACCGCCGCCGACGTTAAGCCATTTCAGCTGACCGAAATAGCGTATGATTTTCGGCCTAAGCGAATCCCATGTGCGCTTGAGCGGTTCGAAATCCTGTTCGCACAAAGTGTGGAAATGGAGACCTGACACGCCATCCAGGTGCTCGGGTAGCAATTGGCTGACCGGAAAGCCCAGCCGCGAACGGGGCGAGCACGGGTCATATTTGGCAACCTCGCCCTCGGCATGTTCGGGATTGAGGCGCAGGCCGACATCCACGCTGTCGTTCAGGAACGACTCAAAACGGCGATGCTGGTTCGGGCTGTTAAAAATGACATGGTCCGATATCGCAACGATCTCGGTCATGTCGGCTTCCTTGTAGCCAGCGCAGTAAGTTGCGATTTCGCCTGAATATTTTTCATGCGCCAGCCGCGCTTCCCACAGGCCACTCGTGCACACGCCGTCGAGATATTCGCCGATAACGGGTGCCAGTGTCCACATCGAAAACGCCTTCATCGCCGACAGGATTTTTGCTCCGGACCGCGCCTTGATGTCGGCGAGAATGGCGAGATTACGACGGATAGCGACTTCGTCGACCACAAATGCGGGCGAAGGAACACGGTTCAAATCAAAACGCGCAAAAGCCCCAGGATCGCCTGCTCTGGTTTCCATCAGAATGCCAACGGCCCATTCAATTCCTTCACCTGCCACGGCAGGCCATGCGCGCTCAGCATGTCCATGAACGGATCGGGATCGAACTGCTCCATATTCCATACGCCCGCGCCAGACCATTTGCCGGTGACCAGCATTGCCGCGCCGATCATCGCTGGAACACCCGTGGTGTAGCTCACCGCCTGATTGCCGGTTTCGGTATAGGCGTCCTCATGGTCGCAGATATTGTAGATATAGAGCGTCTTTTCCTTGCCATCCTTGCCGATGCCGGTTGCGATGCAGCCGATGTTAGTCTTGCCCTTGGTTGTCGGGCCAAGGCTCGCAGGTTCGGGAAGAACAGATTTCAGAAACTGCAGCGGGATGATTTCGCGGCCCTCATACATAACCGGGTCGATCCGCGTCATCCCGACATTTTGCAGCACCGTCAGGTGGGTGAGATACGCGTCGCCAAAGGTCATCCAGAAACGGATTCGCTTTATTTCGGGCAAATGCGTTTTCAGGCTTTCGATTTCCTCATGGTACATCAGGTACATATTCTTCGGCCCGACTTCCTCGAAATCGAACTGCTGCTTGACCGACATCGGCGGGGTTTCGACCCAGTCGCCATCTTCCCAATGCCGCGCCACCGCAGTCACTTCGCGGATGTTGATTTCGGGGTTGAAGTTAGTGGCAAAGGCTTGCCCGTGATCGCCGCCGTTGCAATCGAGAATGTCGAGCGTGTCGATGCGGTCGAAATGATGCTTCTTGAGGTAAGTAGTGAACGCGCTGGTCACGCCGGGGTCGAAGCCGGAGCCCAGTAAAGCCGTCAATCCTGCATCCTTGAAGCGATCCTGATATGCCCATTGCCAATGATATTCGAACTTCGCGACATCGAGCGGTTCGTAATTCGCGGTGTCCATATAGTGCACACCGGCGGCAAGGCAGGCGTCCATGATGTTGAGATCCTGGTAAGGCAGCGCAAGGTTGACCACAAGTTCGGGCTTGATCTGATTGAGCAACGCGGTCGTCGCCGCGACATCGTCGGCGTCCAAACCATAAGTGTCTATGTTCACTCCGGAGCGTTCGAGAACCGACGAAGCAATGGCGTCGCATTTGGACTTGGTGCGGCTGGCGAGGCTGATGTGTGAAAAAATGTCCGCATTCATCGCCATTTTGTGGACCGCGACCGAACCGACACCGCCTGCTCCGATTACCAACACCTTGCTCATTCAGCCGTTCCTCTTATCAGGGATTCGTTAGCGGCAGCATATAGGGGCCTTTTATGACAGGACAAGCAGACAGGGTACCGACGCGGGACGGGGTGTTGCGCGCGGCGGCCAAGGTAGCCGAAATCCTGCCGGCTACGCCTCTGCTGCCCTTGGAGGTTGATGGCGTCACGCTCTGGTGCAAGGCCGAGATGATTCAACCCATCGGTTCGTTCAAGATCCGCGGTGCCTGGCACCGGCTGACCGATTTGACCGACGAAGAACGGACGAGGGGCGTTGTCGGCGTATCTAGCGGTAACCATGCACAAGGGGTGGCTTGGGGAGCAAGACGGCTCGGCATTGCGGCGACAATCGTCATGCCCTCCAACGCGCCCAAGATGAAGCTTGACGCAACACGCGCGCTCGGGGCTGATCTCGTGCTCTACGACCGCGCCACCGAATCGCGCGATGCTATCGCCGCAGAACTTATTGCAAAAAGCGGAGCCACGCTTGTCCACGCCTTTGGCGACCCTTGGGTGATCGAAGGTCAGGGCAGTACGGGGATCGAGATTACTGCGCAGCTTGCGGAGCGCGGGGTTGGCGGCCTTGAAACGATCGTCGCTTGCTGTGGCGGGGGCGGGTTGGCCTCCGGCCTGTCGCTAGCTTGCCCCGATGCGGAAATCGTGATTGTCGAACCCGAAGGCTGGGATGACATCATCCGTTCGCTAGAGGCTGGCGAAATCCTGCCCGTGGATGACCTAACCTTTCCAACCACATGCGATGCGTTGCAGACCCCACAGACCTATCCGGTCAACTTTGAGGTGTTAAGCAAACGAGTCTCGAAAGGGGTTGTGGTCACAACTGACGAGGTTGCCGCGGCAATGCGCTTGGCCTTCGAAAAGCTTCACCTCGTCGTCGAACCCGGCGGCGCGGTTGCGCTGGCGGCTGTTCTGGCCGGGAAGGTCGAGCTAAAGGGAGTCACAGCCGTCACTCTGTCGGGCGGCAATGTCGATGCGGCTCTGTTCACGCAAATGATCGGCACCAGTTAACGAGTCCGAAAACCATCACAAATTACCAATCATGACGTCACATTGCTCGCTTATGCTTGACATACGTTCAAGGGCTAGGGGCAGAAAAATTGGCGCAGCCAAAAAACAAGAAAATTGCAGAAGCTGTCGTCAGGCATGAGGGCGAAACGCCGCAAAAACTGCTCGACAGGGCGTTTGCCTTCGCTTTTCGTGGGCTCGTATATGCGCAAATCTGGGAAGACCCTGTGGTCGATATGGAGGCGCTGGACATCCAGCCCGGCCATCGCATCGCAACCATTGCCAGCGGCGGATGCAACGTCTTTTCTTACCTGACCGCCGACCCTGCCGAAATCGTCGCAGTCGATCTGAATACAGCGCATGTGGCGCTCAACAAGCTGAAGCAGACAGCACTTCGCAACATTCCTGATTACCGCCAGTTTCGACGTTTCTTCGCCGATGCCGACACCCGAACCAATGTCCGTGTCTACAAGGCGCATGTTCAGCCGCATCTCGATGCAACCAGCCGACGATATTGGGAAGGGCGCGATCTTGTCGGCAGGCGGCGGATCAATGGCTTTGCCACGGGCGTATACAAGCGCGGGCTGCTGGGGGGCTTCATCGGTCTGGCGCATTTGCTTGCCAGATTGCATCGCATCGACCCCGCGGTTTTGCTTGAGGCCAAAAACCGCCAGGAACAGCAGACCATATTCGACGCTAAGCTCGCGCCGATTTTCGACCGCAAGTTTATCCGGTGGATAACCGACCAGCGTTCGTCGCTGTTCGGCTTAGGCATTCCGCCAGCGCAATATGACGCATTGGCAGGCGATAACCGAATGGCCGATGTGCTGCGCGCACGGCTTGAGAAATTGAGCTGCGGCTTCGATCTCAAGGACAATTATTTCGCTTGGCAGGCCTTCGGGCGCGGCTATGGCAAGGGTGCCGACAGGCCGCTGCCGCCTTACTTGCAGGAAGCAAACTACGATGCCGTGAAGGCGCGCGCGGACCGCGTGAATATGTGTCACGCCAATATGACAGACATGCTCGCAGAATCGGATGTCGCGAGCTTTGACCGCTACATATTTCTCGATGCGCAGGACTGGATGACAAATGCGCAACTGACTGCGCTCTGGACCGAAGTCAGCCGCACCGCCCGTCCCGGAGCGCGTGTGCTGTTCCGAACCGCTGCCGAACCCACTCTGTTGCCAGGAAGGCTGCCTGATGCGTTGCTCGACCGATGGGATTACCGCACAAAGGAGTCGCTCGGCTACACCGCGCGCGACCGTTCGGCCATTTATGGCGGCGTCCATCTCTACGTCTTGAAAGCCTAAACCGATGCAGGCGGTGACCGGGGATCATGCTGAGTTGATGGACGATGTCTATCGCGGCCAACGGCATATTTACGACCTCACGCGCAAATATTATCTGCTGGGCCGCGACCGGTTAATCCGTGAAATGGACGTCCCTGACGGCGGTACAGTGCTTGAGATAGGATGCGGCACCGGCCGCAATCTGGCAAGGATAGGAAAGAGTTATCCCGGTGCACGGCTCTACGGCTTGGATATTTCGGAGCAGATGCTTAAGTCGGCGTTAGCCAATCTGCGGAACGCACGTTGCGCGCAGCGGACCGAACTGGCCCGCGCCGATGCCGCTCATTTTGATGCTTTGCAGCTGTTCGGGCGCGCACGGTTCGACCGGATTATGTTCTCCTATACGCTGTCGATGATTCCCGAATGGCAAGCGGCGCTGCGGCAGTCAGCTACGCTGCTCTCGACCCAAGGGCGGATCCATATAGTAGACTTCGGCGTTCAGGAACGCCTACCTGGCTGGTTCAGGCATAGTCTGCAGGCATGGCTGCGCAAATTCCACGTCGAACTCCGCAGCGGACTGCAAGCCTATGCACTGGAACTTGGCAGGGAAATCAAGCGACCTGTGAAAATAACTCAACCATATCGCGGCTATGCGCAACTGATTGTGATCGGGTAGCTCAGGCCGCTTCCGCCACCCGCATTTCCATCCGCTCCCAGATTTCGGTTAGCGCACCAACCAGCGCACGCATCATCGCCTCATCATGCTGCGGACCGGGGGTGAAGCGGAGCCGCTCGGTCCCGCGCGGGACTGTGGGGTAGTTGATCGGCTGTACGTAAATACCGTATTCAGCGAGGAGGATGTCGCTAATCTTTTTGGCCTTGATGGGATCGCCGACCATCAAAGGCACGATATGCGTCTCGCTGTGCATCACCGGCAAGCCTGCGTCTGCCAGCATCACCTTCAGCATCGCGGCGTGCGCTTGCTGCGCGTCGCGCTCTTCGCCAGACGATTTGAGGTGCTTTACCGCCGCCAGCACGCCAGCGACCAGAACCGGCGAAAGCGACGTAGTAAAGATGAAGCCCGGGGCGTAAGAACGGATGACATCGACGATCCGCTGATCCGCCGCGATGTAGCCGCCCATCACGCCGAATGCCTTGCCGAGCGTTCCCTCGATGATAGTCACGCGGTCGGCTACGCCATCACGTTCTGTAATTCCGCCGCCATGTTCGCCATACATGCCCACCGCGTGGACTTCGTCGCAATAGGTGAGCGCGTTGTACTTGTCGGCTAAGTCGCAGATCGCGGCAATCGGCGCAACGTCGCCGTCCATCGAATAGACGCTTTCGAACGCGATCAGCTTGGGCGTTTCGGGATCGTCTGCGGCCAGCAACTCTTCGAGATGTGCAAGGTCGTTATGCCGCCAAACACGCTTCTCGCAGCCTGCGTTGCGGATGCCTGCAATCATCGAAGCATGGTTCAACTCGTCCGAATAAATAATGCAGCCGGGCAAAATCTTTGCCAGTGTCGAGAGCGTTGCGTCGTTCGAGACATATCCCGAAGTGAACAATAACGCACCAGCTTTGCCGTGCAAATCCGCGAGTTCATGTTCCAACTCGACATGATAATGTGTGTTGCCGCCAATGTTGCGCGTGCCGCCCGAGCCTGCGCCGACATCGTGCAGAGCTTCTTCCATCGCTGCGATGACCTTGGGATGCTGCCCCATGCAGAGATAATCGTTCGAGCACCAGACGGTAATCGGCTTCGGCCCGTTATGCCCCGCAAAGCAGCGCGCGTTGGGATATGCGCCCTTGTTACGCAGGATATCAATAAACACGCGATAACGGCCCTCGGCATGGAGCCGGTCGATTGCCTTGTCGAAAACTGCATCGTAATTCATCTGGGATTCGTACCCCGCAAACGCTGTATCTGCGCGCCATAATCCCGCCAAAAGCAAAAATCCAGCGCGAACGGTTCGCAATTAGAGTGACAGGATTTTTGATATGCCGAAGCTGGAGAGCGCAGGCCGGAGCGACTCGGCTTCGGCCGCCGTCCCGGTAGTGACAAAGGTGCCGTCTAAAAGTTCGGCGGGCCAAGCTTGCCCCTCGGTTAAATGGGCGATGCGCCTCGCAATCCCGGCGGCCCCGTTGACAAACTGCATCCCCGGCGCAGCAAAAGCCAGCTCTTCTTGCACTAGCGGAAAATGCGTGCAGCCCAATATCGTGACGTCAACTCGGTCGCCTTCAGGCGTTCCGGTCAGTCCGCGCATCGCCCGAGCATAAATCTCGGGATCGACCGCTTCACCCCGCATTTTGGCCTCCGCCGCTTCGACAAGCCCTGGCGCAGCATGGCGTAGCAGCGTCATCCCGGCGGCATGGGCATCCTGCAACCGGTCAACGTAGGGCTGGCGGATGGTTGCCGCAGTGCCAAGCAGGCCGATGACGCCGGTTTGGGTTGCTTCGGCGGCAGGCTTGATCGCGGGGACGGTCCCGACCACCGGCACATCGAGTGCGGCACGGACATGGCTGAGCGCGATGGTGCAGGCGGTGTTGCAGGCGATCGTCACCAATCTCGGGCGAAAGCGCTCCACCAGACGCCCCAGTAACGCGGGTACGCGCGCAGCGATCTCTGCCTCGCTCTTCGAGCCATAGGGCAAACCGGCATAATCGGCGGCATAGACGATCGGCGCGTTCGGCAAGGCGGCACGGACCGCCCGCAAAACTGACAGCCCGCCGATACCCGAATCGAAGAAAAGCAGCGGTGCTTCTGCGTCTGTGGACATGGCCAGTAGTTACGGGCGGCGTCCGCGTCGCGCAAGCGGCTTGAGAACAAATGATAAACCCGATACGCAACGCCCATGTCGCAAGGATTCGTGCCATGACCGATTTTTGGATAACCGCGATTGCTGCTCTGCTGCTCGGCTATGCGCTTGGCTCGATTCCGTTCGGGCTGGTGCTGACCAAGATGGCGGGAGGCGGCGATATCCGCGAAATCGGGTCGGGCAATATTGGCGCGACCAATGTGCTTCGCACCGGAAATAAATGGCTTGCAGCGCTGACGTTGCTTCTCGATTTGCTCAAGGGCTTTTTTGCGGTCTGGCTGGCGTCGCGGTTTTCGCCAGGCAGCGAGGTGTTCGCAGCGGCAGGCGCGTTTTTCGGGCATCTCTATTCGGTCTGGTTGGGTTTCAAAGGCGGCAAGGGCTCGGCCACCTATGCCGGCATTATGTTCGGTCTGTTCTGGCAGGGTGGTGTTGTCTACGCAGTCACGTGGGTCGTCACTCTGGCGCTGTTCCGGATTTCTTCGGTGGCAGGGCTGCTAGCCGCTGTCAGCGCGCCGCTAGCTGCCGCATATTTCGGACATTACGAACTGGTAGCCTTGCTGTCCGCATGTACCCTGATCATATTCTGGAAGCACAAGGCCAATATCGAGAGGCTGATCGATGGCACCGAACCACGCGTCGGCAAGTCCAAGAGCTGATTGCGGCGATATGGCCGACAGCGCAGACCAGTTCGACCGCCTGCGCCTCATCCGTTCCCCCAATATCGGACCCGTCACCTACCGCCAGCTTATCGCGCGTTTCGGCAATGCGGCTGCGGCACTGGAAGCGCTACCCGATCTGGTGTTGCGCGGTGGCGGCAAGGGCGCAGTGATAGTGAGCGCGGGGTCGGTCGAAAGCGAAGTCAAGGCGGTGGAGGCAGCAGGCGCGCGCTACCTGTTTCTCGGTGATGGCGATTACCCCGGTCTGCTCGCCCATCTCGACAACGCACCGCCCGCGATCATGGTTCGCGGCGACGTCAGCCTGTTACAGCGCAATCCAGTAGCGATTGTCGGCGCGCGCAATGCCTCGGCGGGTGCGTGCCGTTTTGCCCGGACACTAGCCTATGAGCTTGGAGATGCGGGATTTGCAGTGGTGTCGGGTTTGGCGCGGGGCATCGATACAGCGGCGCATAGCGGCTCAATCGACAGCGGTACAATTGCAGTGATCGCAGGCGGGATCGACATCGCTTACCCGCCCGAGAACCGAGAATTGCAGGACGCCATTGCCGAACGCGGCTTGCTGATCGCCGAAATGCCACCTGGCACCGAACCGCGCGCTCGGCATTTTCCCTATCGGAACCGTATAATCGCCGGTCTTTCGCTTGGCACGGTGGTGATCGAGGCAGCACCGAAATCGGGTTCGCTCATCACCGCGCGGCTGGCCGCCGAGGCCGGACGCGAGGTCATGGCAATCCCGGGTTCGCCTCTCGATCCGCGGTCGCACGGCTGCAACCAGTTGATCCGTGAAGGTGCGACACTCGTGCAGAGCGCTGCCGAGATTGCCGAGTTGCTTCGCCCGATGGACGAGCGGGTTGTTCGCCGGACTGTTGCGAACACGTCTCGTCCGGCAGCCATCGAAGATGGCGGAGACTCCGACCGCCGCGCTGTGATCGACCTTATGGGAATGACCTATGTATCGGTCGATGAACTGGTCAGGCAATCGGGTTCAAGCTCAGCAGTAGCGCAAATGGTTTTGCTCGAACTTGAACTCGCTGGCAAGTTGGAGCGCGGCGCAGGCGGGAAAGTTCGTTTGGTGGCCTGAATTTTCCTGCTTGACGGACCCCCATCCCACCCCCCAGCCTGTGCGCATACGCGAGAGATTTTAGAAAAGCTTATTAAATCATGCAATTAGTCATCGTTGAATCACCTGCAAAAGCCAAGACAATCGAGAAGTATCTGGGGCCCGGTTTCAAGGTCTTGGCTTCCTATGGCCACATCCGCGACCTCCCGCCAAAAGATGGCTCGGTCGATCCCGATAATGGTTTTGCGATGTTGTGGGACAATTATGCAGACAAGGCAAAACAGCTAAAGGCGATTACCGATGAGGCAAAAAAGGCCGACGGCCTGATCCTCGCAACCGACCCTGATCGGGAAGGTGAGGCGATTAGCTGGCATGTGCAGGAAGTGCTTGCGAAGAAAAAAGCGTTGCCGAAGAACGTTCAACGAGTCACTTTTAACGCGATTACTAAAGCGGCTGTATTGGAGGCGATGGCCAAACCGCGCGAACTGGATATCGACCTGATCGAAGCGTATCTGGCTCGTCGCGCGCTTGATTATCTGGTTGGCTTCACGCTGTCGCCGGTTCTGTGGCGCAAATTGCCTGGAGCGAAATCGGCAGGCCGCGTCCAGTCGGTCGCGTTGCGCCTGATCGTGGAGCGCGAGCGGGAGATCGAAGCCTTCAAAGCCCAAGAATATTGGTCGGTAAAGGCCAATATGGAGCACAAAGGACAGAAATTCGAAGCACGGCTGACCCAGCATTTGGGCGAAAAACTCGACAAGATGGACTTGAAGACCGATGCCGATGCCGAAGCCGCTCGGTTAGCCGTCCAAACCGGCAATTTCGTCGTTGAAAGCGTCGAAACCAAACCGGTCACCCGCAATCCGCAGCCGCCATTCACCACCTCGACCTTGCAGCAGGAAGCCGCGCGAAAGCTCGGTTTTTCGGCCAGCCATACGATGCGGGTGGCGCAGGGACTCTATGAGGACGGTGCGATTACCTATATGCGGACCGACGGCGTGCAAATGGATCACAGCGCAATTTCGGCGGCGCGCAAAACCATCGCCGACCGTTTCGATAGCGGCTATCTCCCCGAAAAGCCCCGCGTGTACCAGACCAAAGCGAAGAATGCGCAGGAAGCGCATGAAGCAATCCGTCCCACCGATTTCGGGAAGGACAAGGCGGGTTCCGGTGATCATGGTCGGCTTTATGACCTGATCTACAAGCGCGCGATGGCAAGCCAGATGGCGTCGGCGCGGATGGAACGCACGACAGTCGATTTGCTCGACGGCACTGGCCAGACTGGCCTTCGCGCGACTGGGCAGGTGATGAAATTTCCTGGATTTCTTGCTGTTTACGAGGAAGGCCGCGACGATGCCGACGGCGAAGACGCGGCTTTGTTGCCGGCGATGGTCGCTGGCGATTTGCCCGCCAAGCACGCCGTCGAAAAGACCCAGCACTTTACGCAACCCCCGCCGCGCTTTTCAGAAGCCAGCCTCGTCAAGCGGCTTGAGGAACTGGGCATCGGTCGGCCCTCCACCTATGCGTCGACGATTCAGGTGCTGAAAGACCGGGCATATGTAAATGTTGAAAAAAACCGTTTCTTTGCAGAGGAATCTGGCCGCCTCTTGACTGCATTTCTCGAGCGTTTTTTTGAGCGTTATGTGGCCTATGATTATACCGCCGGGCTTGAAGACCAGCTTGACGAGATTAGCGGCGGCCGCGCCCAGTGGCAGGCGTTTCTTGAAGCTTTCTGGAAGGACTTCAAACCAAAGACCGCCGAGGTCATGGAGCAGAAGCCATCCGAAGTAACCGCCGAACTCGACAAATTCCTCTCTCCCTATCTCTTCCCCGAACGCGAGGACGGCAGCGATCCAAGGCTTTGCCCGAAATGTGGCGAGGGCAGGCTGGCGCTACGCGGTGGCAGGTTCGGCGCGTTTGTCGCCTGTTCGAACTATCCCGAATGCAAATTCACCCGCAAATTTGCGCAACCCGGCGGGGCGAACGATGTCGCCGATACTGGTCCCGAAGTTTTGGGTCAGCATCCTGAAACGGGCGTCGATGTAAGCAAGAAATCTGGCCGTTTCGGGCCGTATTTCGAGATGACGACCGATGATGTCGTGAAACGCGCGTCGATTCCCAAGGATGTACCCTCGGAAGAAGTGGGGCTTGATTGGGCAGTCAAGTTGCTCTCGCTTCCTCGCACCGTTGGCACCCATCCCGAAAGCGGTGACCCGGTGACAGCGAGCATCGGCCGTTATGGGCCGTATCTCGCCCATGCTGGCAAATATGCACGGCTTCAATCGACCATGGAAGTGTTCGAAACCGGTATGAACAGCGCAGTGGTCAAGCTGGCCGAAGCCGCAGCCAATCCAGGCCGTGGTCGCGGCGCAGCACGCACTCCACTCAAAGAATTGGGCAAACACCCGCGCACCGAAGCCGACATCAAACTCATGGAAGGGCGCTTCGGTCCTTATGTGACCGACGGCACCACAAACGCGACCTTGCCCAAGTCGATTACGCCCGATGCACTGACACTCGAGGAAGCCGCCCAGCTAATCGACGCCCGCGCTGCGCTTGGTCCGCCAAAGGGCAAGAAGAAAGCGCCTGCGAAAAAGAAGGCAGCGCCAAAGAAGAAGGCTCCGGCGAAGAAGGCGAAAGCGAAGGCTTAAGCCTTACTCCACCCATTCAAGCCCGATATCGCGGTAGAGGCTCCGGTCCTCGTCCCAATCGGGCTTGACCTTGACGTGGAGGTAGAGGTGCACCTTCACGCCCATCAGCCTGGCTAGCTCCAGCCGCGCCGCTTCGCCGATCGCCTTGATACGGGTACCACCCTTGCCGAGCACAATGGCGCGCTGCGTCGGTCTTGCAACCAGTATCTGCTGGTGAATCTCGACCGATCCATCCTCGCGCTCGCTATATTTTTCGGTCTCTACTGCGCTGGCATAGGGCAGCTCTTCGTGGAGTTGGAGATAGAGCTGCTCGCGCGTGATTTCGGTCGCCATCAAACGGTCGGTAGCGTCCGAAACCTGATCTTCGGGGAAATGCCATTCCCCCTCGGGCATCGCATCGGCAATCGCTGTCTTGAATTCGGCAAGGCCGTCACCTGTTGCCGCGCTGATGAAATAAATCTGTTCGAAATCGCATAATTCGGTGAGTTTGGTGGTGAGCAACAACAGCTTTTCCTTCGCCGCGATATCGACCTTGTTGAGCACCAGCCATTTACGCTCGGGGCGATCCTTCAGGCCCGCCACGACTTTCTCAACCTTCGGCCCGGCACCCGCGCGACCATCGACGATAAGCGCAATGAGGTCGGCGTCACCCGCACCGTCCCAAGCCGCTGCCACCATTGCGCGGTCGAGCCGCCGTTGAGCGGCAAAAATCCCCGGAGTATCAACCAGGATTATCTGCGTTTCGCCCTCCAAAGCGACGCCGAGCATCCGCGTCCGCGTCGTTTGGGCCTTGGGGCTGACGATGGCGACCTTCTGCCCGACCAGCGCATTCACCAGCGTCGATTTCCCCGCATTGGGCGCGCCGATAATCGCGACATGGCCACATTTTCGCGTCATATATGCGCCTCCAGAAAAGCGAGCGCAGCTGCAGTCTCCGCCGCCTGCTTACTGTTGGCCTCGGCGCTCACCGGTTCGAAGCCGTTTACCACAACTGTCACTTCAAATCGCATCGCGTGCGGCGGTCCTTCTTTTTTCGTGATTACATATTCGGGCACTTTGCGGCCTTCGGCCGCGCACCATTCCTGAAGCGCGGATTTAGGGTGTTTGGGTGCCCCGTTGGCAGTGTCGATGAGTGGTGACCAGAGCCGCTCAACCAGCGCCCGCGCGGCATCCATCCCATTGTCGAGATAAAGCGCGCCGATCAACGCTTCCATGACGTCACCCAGCACATTGTCGCTCTGCTGCGCGCCATCGTCACGCGCCTGCTTGCCAAGCCGGATATGCCGCGCCAGGCCGATCTCGCGTGCGATTTCGGCACAGGTTGCGCCCGACACCAGCGCGTTCAGCCGGTGCGATAACCGTCCTTCTGCCTCGTCATCGAACTGTCGGTAGAGCATATCGGCGATAACCAATCCCAATATCCGGTCGCCTAGAAATTCGAGCCGCTGATAATCGGGCTGCCCGGTGCTGCCGTGGGTCAAAGCCCGGGTATAGAGTTTCGCATCGCGCGGGTTGTTTCCGAGTAGGTCGGTGAGCCACGCCTCTTGTGCTTCGTGGCTCAAAATGTCTGTCCGATCCGCTCAGGCCGCATTGCGGTGAACCAAGTCCACGGCAGCAACCAGCGCGCCGAACCGTCGGTCGAGAATACCGACACCAGAGCCCGCCCGACTAGATTGGCTTGGGGAACGATCCCGATCGCCTTGCCGTCCGCGGGAAAACGGCTGTCGGCGCTGCGGTCGCGATTGTCGCCCATCAGGAATATCTCGCCTTCGCCCACCACAAACGCTTCGGTATCGTCACCTGGCAGATCGTCTTCGATGTCGAGTATCTGGTAGCTGCGACCGTTGGGCAACGTTTCAATATAGCGACGGTAGCGGCATTGGGTTCCACCGGCTTTAGCAGGCTCTTCAAAATCGGGCTGCCAGCAGGCGAACGGCGTATTTTCGAGCGCGGCGGTGTCCTTCATGTTCTGTGTCACCGGGATGACCAGATCGGCAATCCGCTCCTTGTTGACGGCAATGCCATTGATTTCCAATACGCCGCCACGCATCTGGATGACGTCGCCGGGCAGGCCTATGGCGCGCTTGATGTAATCAACGCCGCCGGTCTGTGGTGCTTTAAAGACGACGACATCGCCCGCCTCGGGCTGGCTGGCGAAAATTCGCCCAGGGATCAAAGGTACCGAAAAGGGCAGGCTGTAATTTGAAAAGCCATACGGCCATTTCGCCACCAGCAGATAATCGCCGATCAGCAATCGCGGTTGCATGGATTCCGACGGAATATTGAACGGCGAAACAATGAAGCTGCGCAAGACAAAAACGAACAGCGCAAGCTTGAGTAAAAACTTGCCGTAATCGCGCCATTCGGATGCCGAATGGGCGGGTGTCGTGTCAACCGCAGGTGTGGAAGTTAGGTCATTGGGCTGGTCGGTTGTCGGGTTCACAGTTGCTCGCAAAATTATTGATGTCAAAGGCTGACAGAATGGCTGGCCTTCTAATGCGAAGCCGCGCTATTGGCCAGTACAGAGATTCACATAAGGAATACCGATGACGGCATCCAACTGGGCCGCGTTCGATGCGCTTCAGCCACAGACATTATCCAATTTATTCGCCGGCGATGCTAACCGCGTTGCACGTCTGACCATCGAGCAATCGGGCCTCCGTTTCGATCTTTCGAAAACGCATCTGGATGATACTACCTTGGCGGCTTTTGCCGAACTGTCAGACGCGATGGGGCTGAAACAGGCGCGCGAGGCATTGTTTGCAGGTGCTATCGTCAATCCGATCGAAGGCCGTCCTGCCGAGCACACGGCCGAACGCGGCAATGGCAGCTTCGATTCAGTGGCCGCCGCACATGGGCTGCAGGGTCGGATGCGCGGTCTGGTCGAGGCTATCGACGCCGGTGCGCTTGGCGAAATCAGGCATATCCTGCATATAGGCATCGGCGGCTCGGCGCTGGGCCCGAAGCTGCTGGTCGATGCGCTTGGCCGCGATGGCGCCCGCTACGACGTAAAGGTCGTTTCAAATGTCGATGGTGCCGCTCTGGCCGAAGCGGTTGCAGCGTTCGACCCAAAAAAGACTGTTGTCGCGGTTGCTTCCAAAACTTTCACCACCACCGAGACCCTACTTAACGCAGCGAGCGCAATGGAATGGATGCGCGATGGTGGGGTGGACGACCCGTTTGCGCAATTTATCGCGCTGACCGCCGCGCCCGAAAAAGCCATCGAATGGGGTATCGACGAAAGCCGCGTACTGCCGTTCAACGAAGCCGTGGGTGGGCGTTATTCGCTCTGGTGCTCGATCGGCTTTCCTGTCGCGCTCGGGCTTGGTTGGGCAGTATATGAGGAACTTCTCGAGGGTGCAGCCACGATGGACCGGCATTTCCGGAACGCGGAGCTTAGCAAAAATGCACCAGTACTGGCGGCATATGGCGATTTGTATTACGCGCAGTTACAGGGCTGTCAGACAAGGGCGGTGTTCGCCTATGATGAACGTTTAAGATTGCTGCCCGATTATCTGCAGCAGCTCGAAATGGAATCGAACGGCAAATCGGTGACCGCCGAAGGCCAGCCACTCGGTCGTAAAAGCGCGCCAGTGACGTGGGGCGGAGTTGGCACTGACGCCCAACATGCGGTGTTTCAACTATTGCATCAAGGCACCCACCTCATCCCCGTGGAGTTCATCGCCAGCAAAACCCCGGGGCATGATTTTGATCCCGCCCATCACGAGACTTTACTGGTCAATTGCTTCGCACAGGGCGCAGCGTTGATGGCGGGCAAGGTATCAGGCGATTTGTCCCGCAACTACGTTGGAAACCGGCCTTCGAGCACGATCTTGCTGGATGACGTCACGCCGTCGTCGATCGGTGCATTGATTGCGTTTTACGAGCACCGGACCTTCGTCAACGCGGTACTGCTGGGGATCAATCCGTTCGACCAGTTCGGGGTAGAGCTTGGTAAGGAAATCGCCAAAAGTATCGGCGAGAACGGCGCGATCGGTTTCGATCCATCGACAATGGCGCTGATCGAAACCGCATTGGGGAACGCATGACCGATTTCGACTATGATCTGTTCGTTATCGGTGCTGGTTCTGGCGGGGTGCGGGCTGCACGGATATCGGCATCGCACGGCGCGAAAGTGGCGATTGCCGAGGAACACCGCGTCGGTGGCACCTGCGTCATTCGAGGCTGCGTGCCCAAGAAACTGCTCGTCTATGGGGCGCATTTTGCCGAGGACATGGAAGATGCGAAACGCTTTGGTTGGGATACCGAAGGCGCTACCTTCGACTGGTCGACACTGCGCGACAATGTCGCCGCAGAGGTGTCGCGGCTCGAAGGGCTGTACGGCGAGACGCTCTCGAACAACAATGTCGAGGTACTGAAGCAGCGCGCTACCGTAAGCGGGCCTAACAATGTGACCCTGGAAACCGGGCGCGAAGTCACAGCGAAATATATTCTGATAGCAACCGGTGCGTGGCCGATGGTGCCTGATGTAAAAGGCGCGGAGCTTGGCATCACCTCGAACGAAGTGTTCGGCCTTCCGGAACTACCCAAGCGCGCGGTAATTGCAGGCGGCGGTTATATCGCCAATGAATTTGCAGGGATATTCAACGAGCTTGGTGTCGATGTCACGCTGGTCACACGCGGCGACACGATGCTGCGCGGCTACGATCAGGAAATTGTCGAAAAGCTGCTCGGCATGAGCCGCGATAAGGGCATCGACATTCGACTGAACTTTACGTTCAAGGGCGCGACCAAACAGGATGACGGCAGCCTGCTCATCGAAAGCGAAGGCGAGCCAATCGAGACCGACCTGTTGATGTGGGCCATAGGACGTGTGCCGCATACCAAGGGACTCGGACTAGAGGAAATCGAGGTAAAACTCGACAAAGATGGCGCGGTGATTGTCGGCGATGACAATCGTGCCAATGTGCCCAGCATCTACGCTGTGGGCGACGTCACCAACCGGGTGCAACTGACTCCGGTTGCAATCCGCGAGGGCCACGCATTTGCGGATACCGTCTTTGGCAATAATCCGCGGACGATCGACTACTCGACGATTCCGAGCGCGGTTTTCAGCAATCCGCCGCTGGCGGCCGTGGGTATGACCGAAGCGGAGGCACGCGAGAAACTGGGCGAGATCAAGGTCTACAAGAGTGACTTCCGCGCGATGAAGAACGTCCTCGCCGGACGCAACGAGCGTGCGCTTTACAAGATGATCGTCGATGCTGCGAACGACAAGGTTGTGGGGCTTCACCTGATCGGGCCGGACAGCGCAGAAATCCTGCAAGCTGCTGCGATTGCGGTGAAAGCGGGCCTCACCAAACAGGCGTTCGACGATACCGTGGCACTTCATCCCAGCATGGCCGAAGAGCTCGTGTTGTTGAAATAGTCAGGGGAAGGTGGTTGGCGTCTCGCCCGTCCTCCATTGTGGATAGCGGTGCATGATGCTGGCGAACAAATCCGATCCGGTGAGGTCGGATAACCAGCGCTCTAATCGGGCCAATGACTGCGCGTCGAACCACAGCCTGTCAGTTGCGGCAAATTGCCGGACAAAAGGAAATATCGCAATGTCTGCCAATGTTGGTGCATCGCTTTTCAGAAACCGGGTTGTTTGTAAAATAGTATCGAGCTGGTTCAAAAACGCCAGTCCGACATCGCGATTGGCGTTCCCATTTTCCAGTTCGAAACGGTGCGGATATTTGTAACGGTCGAGCGCCGTCTTGAACGGCCCGTCATTCTGGCCGATCAAATCTGCGTCATCGCCAGCAAGCCAGTCCTGCGGGTCATTACGTCCCAGCGCCCAACGCATGATATCCAAGCTTTCGTCGATGACGCTGCTGTCGGGCAAGACGAGCACCGGCACCGTCGCCTTAGCCGAGGCTTCGATCAACTCCGCCGGTTTGTTACGCAACACCACCTCGCGCAGTTCGACCTGTACCCCGCTGACCGCCACCGCCATCCGCGCCCGCATCGCATAGGGACAGCGCCGGAAGCTGTAGAGGATGGGCAACTTATTCATTCTGTCGCGGATCGACACCGATGTGCTGTTTGCCGCGTTTTTTGGCGAGGCCGATCTGCTTCTGCCGCTCGGCAAAACGGGCGCGGTCGTCGTCGCTTCGTTCGTCGTGACAGGCAGGGCAGGACACACCTTCGATAAAATGCTCCGAAGCCTTGTCTTCGACCGATATCGGCCGCCTGCATGCGTGGCACAGTTCCATCGAGCCGAGTTCGAGTCCGTGCGTCACCGAAACACGCTCGTCAAACACGAAGCATTCGCCGTGCCATTTGCTATCGGCTTCGGGCACGGTTTCGAGATAGCGCAATATGCCGCCTTCGAGATGATAAACGTCGTCGATGCCCTCGGCTTTCAGGAAAGCCGTCGATTTCTCACAGCGAATGCCGCCAGTGCAAAACATTGCGAATTTAGTCTTGCCAGCAGCCAGCTCTTCGCGATGCTCACGAAACCAACCGGGAAACTCGGTGAACGACTTTGTCTTCGGATCGACCGCCCCCTCGAACGTCCCGATTGCCACTTCATAATCGTTGCGGGTATCGATCAACACCGTGTCGGGATCGGAAATCAGAGCGTTCCAGTCCTCGGGCTGCACGTAAGTCCCAACCTCGCGTTTCGGGTCGATGCCGTCGATGCCCAGCGTCACGATCTCCTTCTTCACCCGCACCTTCATGCGGTAAAACGGCATTCCGGCGGCGTGTGAATATTTGACGTCGAGTTCTGCGCAACCGGGCAAGGCCCGCAGATAATCTACCAGCTCGTCAATGGCCTGCGGTTTGCCCGCAACCGTGCCGTTAATGCCTTCATGCGCGAGCAGGATAGTGCCCTTGATCCCGCGCGCGTTGCACGTCGCCAATATCAGCGGTTGCAAATCATCGGGCTGTGCAAAAGCAACAAAGCGGTAGAGTGCCGCAACCTTAATGGGGTGTTTGCGAGTCATGGCGGCCCTATAGCGCCACTCAATACCTTAGGCGATACGATAAGGCACGACATCGCGCTTGTCAGGATCGACAATTATAGCGCGGTCGCTCGGCGGGAAGGCGCGCTGGTCGCAATCGGCGCGCGGGCAAATGCGGCACGATGCACCAATCTTGGTCGCCGCATGTGGCGACGCCAGATCAAGCCCGTCGGCGTAAATAAATTCTCGCGCATGTTCGGCTTCGCATCCCAAGGCAACGGCATAACGGCGCGGCGCACGGGCGTAGCTGCCTGACGGTTTGACGAGCCCCTTCGCCATCGAGACATAGCGCACACCGTCGGGCGTTTCGGCTAGCTGCACAAGGATGCGATCAGGGATCGCGACCGCCTCATGCACAATCCACAGTGGGCAAGCACCGCCGAAACGGGCAAATTGCAGCCGGGTCGCGCTGTGCCGCTTGGTGATATTGCCGGCCATATCGACGCGGCAGAAGAAGAACGGTACGCCGCGCGCGCCGCGCCGTTGCAATGTCGATAGCCGGTGGCAAGCTTGCTCGAAGCTTACACCGAAAGATTGCCGCAGCCGGTCGATATCATGGCGAAGGTTGCGCGCCTCCTGACGAAATTTTGAATACGGCATGAGCAGCGCGCCCGCTGCATAATTGGCTAATCCCACCGACAATAATTGTCGTGACGATACCGAACGCAAACCGGCGTTTTCAACAACCAGATCGATATCCTGCTTGAGGGCAATGGCGACGAGCTGATGCGCAAGCTGGAACCGCTGGCTTTCCGCTGGCTGGCTTTGGTCGATGACCAGATGACCGGTGGCCGAATCAAAATCCCGCAATCCGGCATTGGCGGAATATACCAACGAAATTGCCAGCCCCTCACGCAAATAAAGCTCAATGCTTTCGGCGGATGGAGAAACGTGTTTGCCCATCAAGCGCAGTGCAAGTGCCTCCGATGCCAAGTCCAGCCTGTCGACATAATTCCCCGCAAGGTGAAACCAATCGCGCACCTCTTCCCAAGGCAGGCGGCTGCCACCTGCATTGTCACTGGCGACGGCCTCGTCAACAATCTGTAATCGCTCGCCAGTCCTGCGATAGGCGGCATGAAGGGCAATATATTGGTCCGCCAGCGCCGGTTGCTGCTCGGCTATCCGCGTCAGTTGCTCGGGCGAGAGCGGCTGGGTGAATAAGGGATCGGCGGCAGCTTCGCTCAGCGCGGCAAATCGGCGGGTCGCGGCATCCTCTTCGAATTCGTCCAAGTCGAGCATGAAGTCACGGGCAAGTGCGGCCATCAGCGATGGCGTCAACGGTCGATCATCATGTTCAAGCTGCGACAGATACGACACCGAAATACCGAGCAGGCCAGCCATCTCTAACTGCTTCAAGCTCCGCGCGTCGCGCAGGTTGCGGAGCCGTTCTCCGGCAAAGATACGCCGTTTGGACATGCGCCCGTTATACTTTGCAAAATGCAATTTGCAACTTTGCAAATTCACATTTGCTTTTTGCGCTTTGGCGCTTGCACAAGGCAGCATTGAAAATTCAGGGGAGTGCCATGTCGGCCAACATCGCAGAACTCGAAAAACGGCGCAGCGCGGCGCGTTTGGGCGGCGGCTTGAAGCGTATCGATGCGCAGCATTCAAAGGGCCGCCTTACCGCACGCGAACGACTTGATATATTGCTCGACGAAGGTTCGTTCGAAGAACTCGATATGTATGTCGAACATAATTGCACCGACTTCGGCATGGAAGAGCAGAAAATCCCAGGCGACGGGGTGGTTACCGGTAGCGGCACGATCAACGGCCGTCTGGTCTATGTCTATAGCCAGGATTTCACAGTCTTCGGTGGTTCGCTCTCCGAGGCGCATGCAATGAAAATCTGCAAGGTCATGGACAATGCGATGAAGGTCGGCGCGCCGGTGATCGGCCTGAACGACAGCGGCGGTGCGCGCATCCAGGAGGGCGTGGCGAGCCTTGGCGGCTATGCCGAGGTGTTCCAGCGTAATGTGCTGGCCAGCGGCGTGGTGCCGCAGATCAGTCTTATCATGGGGCCTTGCGCGGGCGGGGCGGTGTACTCGCCGGCGATGACCGACTTCATCTTCATGGTGAAGGATTCGAGCTATATGTTCGTCACCGGCCCCGACGTGGTCAAGACCGTGACCAACGAGGTCGTGACTCAGGAGGAACTCGGCGGCGCGGTTTCGCACACCACCAAATCAGGCGTGGCCGACAATGCGTTCGAGAATGATATCGAAGCTTTGCTATCGACCCGCGATTTCTTCGATTATTTGCCAGAGAATAACCGCATTGGCGTGCCCGAGCGCCCGACCGACGACCCGTGGGACCGGCAGGAGGCGAGCCTCGACACGCTAATTCCGCCGAGCGCCAACCAGCCCTATGACATGCACGAACTGATCCGCAAGACGGTGGATGAAGCCGATTTCTTCGAGGTGCAACCAAGTCATGCGGCGAACATCATCATCGGCTTCGGGCGCATCGAAGGACGCACCGTCGGGATCGTCGCCAATCAGCCGATGGTGCTGGCGGGCGTGCTCGACATCAACAGCAGCCGCAAGGCCGCGCGCTTCGTCCGCTTTTGCGACGCGTTTGAAATTCCGATTGTCACTTTCGTCGACGTCCCCGGTTTCCTGCCTGGCACCGCGCAGGAGCATAACGGCATCATCAAGCAAGGTGCAAAACTGCTCTTTGCCTATGCCGAGGCGACCGTACCCAAGATCACGGTCATCACGCGCAAGGCCTATGGCGGCGCCTATGACGTGATGGCGTCAAAGCATCTGCGCGGCGACCTCAACTACGCCTGGCCCACCGCCGAAATCGCGGTGATGGGCGCAAAAGGCGCGGTGGAAATCATCTTCCGCGGATTGGGGTCGGAGGAGATTGCCGAGAAAACAAAAGAATATGAAGACCGCTTCGCCAACCCGTTCGTCGCGGCGAGCAAGGGTTTTATCGACGAGGTAATCTACCCGCATTCGACGCGGAACCGGATTGCGTTGGGGTTGCGGAAGTTGCGGAACAAGGCGTTGGAAAACCCTTGGAAGAAGCATGATAATATTCCGTTATGAACTTTAAAATGGCTTTCATTCTTCTGTTGCTGCTGGCTGGATGCGGTTCGTCCGGAGTCAGTCAAAAGGTGACCTGCAAAAGTTCGCCTGATCTGAATAAAACTGACAGGTTTCGGATCACGCCAGAATGGCGCAAAATTTCAGCATTGCATGCCATTCGGGATATACGACGAATCCGATCATTAGCTCAGATCTCTTGGTTCGGGACTGGTGTTTTCTCTGAATCTTTAGGAAATATCACGGGCACGGATTCCTATAATCTAAAGTCTAAAGTACGGTCCGTTCAGTCTCAAGTTGCTGACATCAAGGCGGTTGATTTTTTGCTGGAGACGGGCGGAAAGAATCCTCTTCCTTCCAATGCAGAGTGGGTTTGCAAGATGTTGGCTGTCAGTGTTGGCAATTTAGATACTGGCCAAAGCGACGAGCAATTTTTGTGGATGGTCTCATCAGTTGAGGACTATCTAACTCGAACATACCAGGCCAGCGGGGGGCTGGATTTGAAAGGGGATTTACTTGCCGTTGAATCTGGTGGAGTTGTGATATGAAACTAGGCCGTCTCAGCCATATAGACGTCGCGACGCCTTCCATCGCGGACGGCATCGGCCTGACATGATGAGCGCTTGCATACGTCACGCGCAAACATTATAATGACCTTATAATGTGAAGGAGCGTCCCACATGCAGACCGAACGCGTAACTTATCTCACCAGCGCAGAGCAAAAGACGGCGCTGGAAGCCTTTGCTAAGTCGCAGGGCAAGAGCGTTGGCAACGTCTTGCGCGAGGCCACGATGACCTACATGGCGGAATCACCGCTTAACGACGAGGAAAAGATGTCGATCCTTATAGCGGAGCTTAACGAGGCTCTTCCGGCAATCGAGGCCAGTTTTGATCGTATGGCTGCCAAGCTGGAGACAACACATGCCGAACTCGCCGAATTGCGCGCACAACGGCAGGCGCTACGATGAGCGCGTTCGGCGACGCCTACAAAGCGATTGAGAGCGTTATTCTTCTACGCTCGCGCGTCGAAAACCTTGAGCGCGCGCTCGATAAGGTTGCGGATGATGTAAAGCAGGACGGGAGGGACCTGCTCGATCACGAACGGCGTCTGATCAGAATTGAAACAATGATCGAGATGTCGGGCCGGGCTGGCGGCGCGCCGAGGCTCGAACAATGAAACTAGGCCGCCTCAACCATATCGGCGTCGCGACGCCCTCCATTGCGAACAGCATCGTCTTTTACCGCGACGTGATGGGCGCGACGAAAATCCATGATCCGTTCGATCTGCCCGAACAGGGGGTGAAGGTCTGCTTTGTCGATACGCCGGGCGCGGATGGCGCGCTGAACGGCACGCAGATTGAGCTGATCGAGCCGCTGCCGGGCAACGCCTCGATTGCGAGCTTTCTGGAAAAGAACCCGCAAGGGGGGCAGCATCATGTCTGTTACGAAGTGCCCGATATACACGCCGCCAAGGCCGAGTTCGAGGCATTGGGCAAGCGGGTTTTGGGTGAGCCGCGCATCGGCGCGCATGGGACGCTGATTTTCTTTGTGCATCCGAGGGATATGGGCGGGGTTTTGACCGAGATTATGGAGGTGCCGGAGGGGCATTAGTTTCCCCTCCCGCAAGCGGGAGGGGCAGTGAGACTTGCGAACTTGTTCGCTAGTCGCAACGGGGCGGGCAGATGCCCTCACCAACTTCGCCTAAGCCTTCCGGCTAAGGCTTCGTATCCTCTCCCGCCAGCGGGAGAGGTCAGGGAGTAACAAATGACCTACGAAACAATCCGCCTCGATATAGCGGATAAAATCGCTACCATCACCCTCAACCGCCCCGAGCGGCTGAATGCGATGGCGCCTCAGATGGCGAACGAGATTAATGATGCGCTGGATAATCTGGACGGCGCCCGCTGCGTGCTGATTACCGGCGAGGGCAGAGCCTTTTGTTCGGGCGCGGACCTTTCGGCGCGCGGCGAAGCCGCTGCGGCGAGTAGCGGGCAGGGGGCTTATGCGGCGCTAACCAAGAGTTACAACCCGCTGATGCTGAAACTCGCCAAGCTCGACGTGCCGGTGATCACCGCCATCAACGGTCCAGCGGCAGGTATCGGATGCAGTCTTGCACTCGCCAGCGATTTCGCGATTGCGGGTAAATCGGCCTATTTCCTCCAGGCCTTTGTCAATATCGGCCTTGTGCCGGACGGTGGCGCAAGCTGGATGCTGGCGCGGCTCGTCGGCAAGGCGCGCGCGACTGAGATGATGATGCTTGGAGAGAAAATTTCGGGCGAGAAGGCAGCGGATTGGAGCCTGATCTACAAATGTGTTGCGGATGCGGATTTGATGACCGAAGCGAAGGCGCTGGCGACGCGGCTCGCCAACGGTCCAACGGTGGCATTCGGTATCATGCGGCAGAATCTGGCGGTGGCGCTGAATGTAGATTACGCTACCGCGCTGGTGCACGAGGCCGAGGGGCAGCGGATCGCTGGCGACAGCCAGGACGCCCGCGAAGGGGGCATCGCCTTTTTGCAGAAGCGCATGGCGGAGTTTAAGGGTCACTAGTTCTTCGCGAAGGGGCGAAGAGGTGCGAAGGTTTTTATTGGATTGATTATGGCAAATTACGACGACTGGAAAAATGCTGCTGACAAAGAAGTCAAGGGCAGGGATCTGACCTGGCATACGCCCGAGGGCATTGCCGTGAAGCCGCTCTACACGGCGGTGGATGCTGGCGATCCGGGCCTGCCCGGATTCGCGCCCTTCACGCGCGGGGTTCGGGCGTCGATGTATGCGGGACGCCCTTGGACCATCCGCCAATATGCGGGCTTTTCCACCGCCGAGGAATCGAACGCCTTTTACCGCCGCAACCTAGCAGCCGGGCAGAAGGGACTGTCGGTCGCGTTCGATCTCGCCACTCACCGCGGTTATGACAGCGACCACCCCCGCGTCGTTGGCGATGTCGGAAAGGCGGGAGTCGCCATCGACAGTGTCGAGGATATGAAAATCCTCTTTGACGGCATTCCGCTCGATCAGATGTCGGTGTCGATGACGATGAACGGCGCTGTCATTCCGATCCTCGCCTTCTTCATCGTCGCGGGCGAGGAGCAAGGCGTTTCGCAGGCGCAGCTCGACGGCACCATCCAGAACGACATTCTGAAGGAGTTTATGGTCCGCAACACTTATATCTATCCGCCCGAACCATCGATGCGGATCGTGTCGGACATCATCGCTTACACGTCGGCCAATATGCCGAAATTCAACAGCATCTCGATCTCGGGCTATCACATGCACGAGGCCGGCGCGACGGCAGTGCAAGAGCTCGCCTTCACCATCGCCGATGGCAAGGAATATGTGAGCCAAGCGATGGCAAGCGGGCTCGATATCGATGCCTTTGCCGGGCGGCTTTCATTCTTCTTCGGCATCGGCATGAACTTCTTCATGGAAGTGTCGAAACTCCGTGCGGCGCGGACATTGTGGCACCGCGTGATGGACGGGCTTGGCGCGAAGGACGAACGCTCGAAAATGCTGCGCACGCATTGCCAAACCAGCGGCGTGTCGTTGCAGGAGCAGGATCCTTACAACAACGTCATCCGCACGACCGTCGAGGCGATGGCAGCGACGCTGGGCGGAACGCAGTCGCTTCACACCAATGCGCTCGACGAAGCCATCGCGCTCCCCACCGATTTCTCTGCCCGCATCGCGCGGAATACGCAGATCATACTAACCGAAGAGACCGGCATCACAAAGGTCGTCGATCCGCTGGGTGGTTCTTATTATGTCGAGGCACTGACGCGGATGCTGGTCGACGATGCGTGGAAGATTATCGAGGAAGTCGATGGCTTGGGCGGCATGACAAAAGCGGTCGCCTCGGGCATGCCCAAACGCCTGATCGAGGAAGCCGCTGCTGCGCGTCAGGCGCGGGTGGACAAGGGCGAGGACGTGATCGTCGGCGTCAACAAATACAAGTTGGCGACCGAAGAGCATCTGGAAACGCTGGAAGTTGATAATGACATGGTGCGGCAAGGGCAGATATCGCGGCTCGCGAAAATGCGCGCGGGTCGCGATGAGGCGGCATGTCAGGCGGCGCTGGCGGCGCTGACCGAAGGAGCAAAATCGGGCGGCAATGTGCTGGCGCTTGCCGTGGTTGCAGCGCGGGCTCGCGCATCGCTTGGTGAAATCTCCGACGCGATGGAGGCCGTGTTTGGCCGCTATGGCACCACGCCTACGCCAGTTTCGGGGATCTACGGCAGCGCCTATGAATTCGACAAACGATGGTCACAAGTCATCGAAGGCGTTCAAGCCGTTGAACGCCGTCTGGGCCGTAAACCCAAATTGCTCGTCGCGAAAATGGGACAGGACGGGCACGATCGCGGGGCGAATGTCATCTCGTCGGCTTTTGGCGACATGGGCTTTGATATAGTATCCGGACCGTTGTTCCAGACACCGGAAGAAACTGTTGTCCTTGCACTGGAAAGCGCAGTCGACGTTGTCGGCGCGTCATCGCTCGCGGCGGGTCACAAGACGCTTATTCCAGAAATGATCAAAGGCCTGCGCGAAGCCGGGCGCAGCGACATCAAGGTCATCGCAGGCGGAGTCATTCCGCCGCAGGACTATGATTTTCTGCGTGAAGCGGGTGTGCAGGGCATCTACGGCCCCGGCAGTAACATTGTCGAGTGCGCGGCGGATATTTTGACTTTGCTGGGCCACAATATGCCGCCCTTGGGAGAAGCCGCTTGAATACCATAGCCTCCAGCCCGTTCGCATCGAGCGCAGTCGAGATGCCGGGAAGTCGTGCGCTACCGATGGGTGTCTCGACTACGCTCGACACGAACGGAAAGGTGAGGATGGATTGGACGCGGCAGGAAATCGCCGAACTGTTCGACCTGCCGTTCGATGAACTGGTCTATCAGGCGGCCACCGTCCACCGCGCGCATCATGCGGTGGGGCAAATCCAGCTTTGCACCTTGCTTTCGATCAAAACCGGCGGATGCCCCGAAGATTGCGGCTATTGCTCGCAATCGGTGAAGGCCGACAGCGGGGTCGAGGCGACCAAGTTGATGGATGTGCAAGCAGTGCTGCAAAAAGCGGCGCAGGCGGCGGATAATGGCTCACACCGTTTCTGCATGGGCGCGGCGTGGCGCAACCCCAAGGACCGCGACATGCCCGCGATTGTCGAGATCGTCAAAGGCGTGCGGCAAATGGGCATGGAAACCTGCATGACCTTAGGGATGCTCACGCCCAAACAGGCCGATATGCTCGCCGAGGCGGGCCTCGATTATTACAACCATAATATCGACACGTCGCCTGAGCGCTATAACGAAATCATCACCACGCGGACAATGGACGACCGGCTCGATACGCTGGCCGAGGTTCGGCGCGCGGGCATCAATGTGTGCAGCGGTGGCATCGTCGGCATGGGCGAGACGCGCGCCGACCGGGTGGGCTTCATCCACACGCTGGCGACATTGCCGCAGCATCCGGAAAGCGTGCCGGTCAACGCGCTGGTGCCGGTGAAGGGCACCGTGCTGGGCGACATGCTCGCCGACACGCCGCTCGCGAAAATCGACGATATAGAATTTGTCCGCACGATTGCTGTGGCGCGGATCACCATGCCGATGAGCATGGTGCGGCTGAGCGCGGGCCGCGAGAGCATGAGCGAGGCGACGCAGGCTTTGTGCTTCATGGCGGGCGCGAACAGCATCTTCACCGGCGACAAGCTGCTGACCGCAGCCAATGCAGGCGACGACAAGGATGCTGCGTTGATGGCGAAGCTGGGCGCGCGCGCGATGGAGGCGGAGGAGCCGCTTCGGGCCTGTAAAGTTCTTCAGGCTGCTGAATAAGGTATAGATATGTTCAAAAAAATCCTGATCGCCAACCGCGGCGAAATCGCGTGCCGCATCATCAAGACTGCCCGCCGCATGGGGATCGCCACGGTAGCCGTTTATTCGGATGCCGATGCGCGCGCGCCGTTTGTGGCGATGGCCGACGAGGCGGTGCATATCGGGCCTTCGCCTGCTGCGCAGTCTTATTTGCTTGCCGACAAGATCATCGAAGCGTGCAAGGCGACGGGGGCGGAGGCCGTGCATCCGGGCTATGGCTTCCTGTCCGAACGCACCAGCTTTGCCGAAGCGCTGGCCAAGGAAGGCATCGCTTTCATCGGCCCGCCGGTGAACGCGATTGCCGCGATGGGGGACAAGATCGAGTCCAAGAAACTGGCGATGGCGGCGGGCGTCAATGTCGTTCCCGGCTTTGTCGGCGAGATTGACGATACCGAACATGCCGTGCGGATTTCGGCCGAGATCGGCTATCCGGTGATGATGAAGGCCAGCGCCGGCGGCGGCGGCAAGGGGATGCGGCTTGCCTATAATGAGCAGGACGTGCGCGAAGGTTTCGAGGCGACGAAGCGCGAAGGACTGAACAGCTTTGGCGACGACCGCGTCTTTATCGAGAAATTCATCCTCAACCCGCGCC
>CAZQBS010000008.1:0-68849 GCA_964591835.1 uncultured Sphingorhabdus sp.
GGTAACGCAATCGTCCTATAAAGCGCGAGAGGCTTGGGATATGCTCGGTGCGTGCTTTCGCCTGTGCCTTTGCCTTTTCGAACTGCATCACATTGTCGATCCGGCGGTCGAGAAAGGCACGGGCTTCGGCGAAGTCCTCGCTGTCGTCGTTGACGAAGACGACGAGCAAGCTGGCGTAAACCGCCGATAATGTCATCCGTTTTGTATAATGGTTGAAGTCGGTGGCGGTATCGCCCGCCAATCGCCAGTTGCGGTCGGCGGTGCGCCAGCCGATCATTGCCGCTTGCGCCAAATTCTGCGGCATGGCCATTACGCCCATCGCACGACGAAGCGATTCGCGGTCGGGTGCCATGATCTCCATTCGAGTCGCCAGCAATGCGGTAATCCGTTCGCGGATTTTCATCGCATTCAGCTTTTCGGGCGGCAGCCGGTGCGCGACTTCGAGATCGATACTGTCGATCCAGCCGTCGATCATACTCATTGCGCCGTCCTTATAGGCCAGCCGCGCGACATCGGCATCGACGCCGATTTCTAGTGCCGCAGCCACGACCGCCGCCGCACTCCACCCGTCGAACGCGGCGTTGCGAGCGATGGCCGGGGCAAGAGCCAGACGAAGCTCGTCGAGCGTCGGGTCGGCAGGAAGCGGTTGGGCAGGCATGGAAGGAATGTAGGCGCAACATGCGCCCGAGAAAAGCCCTATTGCTTGCGCACCAGCACCAGCGCCGCCATCACCATGAAGCCGCCAAAAATATCGAGCGGGCTCAATATCTCGCCAAAGGCAATCCAGCCGGCCGCCGCCGACAATGCAGGCTGTAGCAGCAAGGCAAGGCCGATCACCAGCGGGCTGAAATGCGGGAGTGCATAGGTCAAACATCCCTGCCCGAAAAACTGCGACGAAAATGCCAGCAGCAAAACCGGCCACCAGACGCTTGGGATGATCTGCTCGTTCGCGAGCAATGCGGCGGGGAGCAAAATCACTGCGGCGACAAAGCTCGCCAGCGCAAGCGCGCTCCAGCTCTCGGTGGTGTCGCGCACGCGGATCATGATGACCAGATAGAAGGTGTAGGCAAGCCCCGCGCCGAGCGAGAGCAGGTCGCCGGCAAAGTTGCGCGGCGACAATTCGAGGCTCTGGCTCATCAGCAAGGCCGCGCCGACAAAGGCCAGTGCGACCGCCAGCATCTGCCATTTGCCCGGCAACTTGCGCGCGACGAAGACGCCGTAAATGACCAGCAACAGGCTGGCGCAATTGGCGAACAAGGTCGCATTGCCGAGCTTGGTCTGGAAAATGCCGATGTGCCAGGCGATTATATCGATGCCGAAAAACAGGCCTGCAAGTGCGGTCAGCCAATAGATCGCTGGCTCGGCATTGCCAAAACGGAACCCGGCGCGCCAGCCCATCAGCACCAGAAACGGCACCGCCAGCGCCAGCCGCCAGAACCCCGTCGCAATCGGCCCGCTATCGGCATAGCGAACGAGCAACGGCCCGAAGGCAATCGCAACATTGGCGGCAACCAGTGCGGCAAAGGCAAGCGGCGCCGGCGCCTGATGGAAAATCTTGTCGGTCATAAACCCCCGTTGCAATTTGCAACGCTTATCCGCATCTTGGCTTCAAACCAAAGCCTTAATGAGGACCCTTTATGCCAACCAACCTTTTCGACCCCATCGACCTCGGCGCGATCCACGCTCCCAACCGGATATTGATGTCGCCGCTGACGCGCGGGCGAAGCAGCGCAGATCATGTACCAGTTACTGAATTGAAAGCAGAATATTACGGACAGCGCGCTGACGCCGGACTGATTATTGCAGAGGCTACCGGCATTTCGCAGGAAGGTCTCGGTTGGCCATCGGCACCCGGCATCTGGTCGGACGATCAAGTCGCCGCGTGGAAACCTGTCACCGACGAAGTCCATGCGCGCGGCGGACGGATCATCTTGCAGCTCTGGCACATGGGTCGTCTGGTCCATTCCGACTTTCTGGGCGGCGCGCAGCCGGTGTCGTCGTCGGCGACCACCGCACCCGGCGATGCGCATACCGCCGAAGGCAAAAAGCCCTATGTTGAGGCACGCGCGCTTGGAAATTCCGAGATTCCCCGCGTGATTGCCGACTATGTTCACGCGGCGAAGAACGCGATTGCCGCCGGTTTTGACGGCGTGCAGATCCACGGCGCGAACGGTTACCTGATCGACCAGTTCCTGCGCGACAATAGTAATTTCCGCACCGACGAATATGGCGGCTCGATCGAAAATCGAATCCGGCTTTTGCGCGAAGTTACCCAAGCCGTTGCCGACGCGATCGGCGCAGACCGTACCTCGGTCCGCCTGTCCCCTAATGGCGAAACGCAAGGTGCCGACGACAGTAATCCGGTTGCGTTGTTCACCGCCGCTGCCGCCGCGTTGCAGGAGATTGGCATCGCCTTTCTCGAGCTGCGCGAAGTCAAAGACTATGGCGATTTCGGCCGCACCGACGTGCCGCGTGTCTCGCCTGAAATACGCAAAGTGTTCACCGGACCGCTGGTGCTAAACCAGGAATATACCAAGGAACTGGCCGACGAAGATCTGGCATCGGGCCTCGCCGACGCGATTAGTTTCGGGCGGCCCTATATCAGCAACCCCGATCTCGTCGAACGGCTTCGCACCGGCGCGGAATTGACGCCTGACAATTACCGCACATGGTACTCGCCGGGCGGTGAGGGCTATACCGATTATCCTGTGCTGGAGACGGTTTAACTGCGCGATTGACGTCCCCCGTATCGCGGCGCAGAATATAGCTGCAAAAGCGGTTCGGGGGATGGCCAGTATGCAGAAACACTACAAGCTGCTGGCAGCAAGCTTCATTGCATTATTGATCGCCGGTTGCGACCGCGCCGATCCAAAATCGATGTTCGGCGAACGCGACAAAAACAAGGTCACCGAAACCGCTTATCCCGAGAATGTCTATTTCGGCGACACGCATCTGCATACTTCGAACTCGTCCGACGCCTTCGCCTTTGGCGTGCGGCTCGGGCCCGAAGAGGCGTTGCGCTTTGCCAGCGGTGAAGAAGTCACCGCAACGATGGGGATGAAAGCCAAGCTGTCACGCCCGCTCGATTTCCTTGTCATCGCAGACCACTCGGATGGTCTGGCGTCGCTAAAGACCATTCACGACGCGCCGCGTTTCATGTTGCGCGACCCGTTGCTGGAACGCTGGCACGATGAATTGCAAAAGGGCTCCGAAGCATCTGCGCGCGTCGCCCGCGAACTCATCGACCGCTTCTCGCAGCGGACGCTTCCTGCCGCCATGATGGACCCCAAGGCCAATGCCGAGCGTACCAAGGATGTCTGGAGCGAGCATGTTTCGATTGTCGAACGCTATAACCAGCCGGGCAAATTCACCGCCTTCTTGGGATTCGAATATACGCTGACGCCGAAGGGCGACAACCTGCACCGAGTCGTCATCCTGCGCGATGGCAAGGACAAGGCGGACAAGGTGCTGCCTTATTCGTCGTTGATCGGGACCAGCGCCGACATGCTGTGGGATTATATGGATGGTTATGAAAAGGCCACCGGCGGCAGGATGCTGGCGATCCCGCATAACTCGAATCTCTCCAATGGCCTGATGTTCCAGCTAACGATGCCCGGCGGCGGACCGATGACCGCCAAATATGCACGTCGCCGCTCGGCGCGTGAGCCGATAGCCGAGGCGACCCAGATCAAGGGCGATAGCGAATCGCATCCCTTCCTGTCGCCCAATGACGAGTTCGCCGGTTACGGCACCGCTGGTTGGGATATCGGCAATCTCGACAATTCGGTGAAGAAGACCAACGACATGCTGGCGGGGGATTATGTCCGCGAGGCGCTGAAGCGCGGACTGCTTATCGAGCAGCAAACCGGGGTAAATCCTTACAAGCTCGGGATGATAGGTTCGACCGACAGCCACACCGGGCTGGCGACGGGCGATGAGGACAATTTTTTCGGCAAGTTTGCGCTGAACGAACCAGGTGCCGAACGGTCATCGCGGCCGCAATCATTGGGCACCCAACACGCGCAGCGTTTCGGCTGGCACTATCTCGCGGGCGGTTATGCCGCTGTCTGGGCGACCGCCAACACGCGCGCGGCGATCTTCGACGCGATGATGCGGCGGGAGGTCTACGCGACCACCGGCCCGCGGATGATCGTGCGCTTTTTTGGCGGATGGGATTTTGCCGATGCAGACCTGAACGGCAATTTGGTCAAGGCCGGATACGCGCGCGGTGTGCCCATGGGCGGCGACCTGAAGCCGGGAAGCGGCGCGCCTCGTTTCATGCTGTCCGCACTCAAGGATCCGATGGGTGCCAATCTCGACCGGGTTCAGATCGTCAAAGGCTGGGTCGATGGTTCGGGGAGGCTGCAAGAGAAGGTGTTCGACGTTGCGTGGAGCGATGCCGATAGCCGGAAGATCGGTTCCGACGGCAAGCTCGCTCCCGTTGGCGACACCGTCGATATCGCAAAGGCCAGCTACACGAACAGCATCGGCGATCCAGAGCTGCGGACGGTATGGGCCGATCCGGAATTCGACTCCGGGGTGCGGGCGTTTTATTATCTGCGCGTGCTCGAAATCCCGACACCGCGCTGGGTGCTTTACGATGCGCTCCGTTATGGCGCGAAGTTGCTGCCCGATACGCAGCTAAAGGCACAGGAGCGCGCTTACTCGTCGCCGATCTGGTATAATCCCAAGATAAGGTGAGCGCTATTCCGCCTCGATTTCGGCAAGGATCGGATCGGGATCGGCAATCCCCATCAAGCGCCGCATGGCGAGGCGCGCCAGCCGTTGTGTTTCGACCTTGCGCCGTGCTGCCGCCAGCGGCACCAACGCCGCAGGTCTGGCAATCTCGGCATCATAGGCGTCGGCGATTATCAATCCGGCGCGTTCGGGAAGAAACGCATCGCCTTCGAACGGCTTCACGTCGAAACCGGCGGGCACCGCCCAGAAGAAGCGATCGCAATAATCGAGATATTCGGGCCATTTTTGGTCGCCGAGCAAATCGGCGCGCGCGCACTTGATCTCCACAATGATGATCTCGCCCTTCAGGTTGATCCCCATCAGATCGGCGCGCCTATGGTTACGCAAACCGACTTCGGGCTGGACCATGATCTGGTTGCGCAGGAACAGCCGCGAGACGCCGCGCGCGACCGACGGTGCGCCTGTGAATAATTCGATCAACGGGTTGCTGGCCATCGCCAAGCGATAGAACAGGAAGCGAACAAAATAAAGGCCTCAAAATCGAAGCCTTTATCTTTTTAACTGTTCAGCGGGCAATCAGCGGTAGAAAACGTGATTGTCCACTGTGCCGAGACGGGTCAAACGCCAGCCCGGCGAAACCCGTCGCGCGTGAAAGAACAATGCGCCTTCGACCGGGCTTTTCCAGCTGTTGGTCAGCGCAATTTTGCTAATCGCGACGGCATTCCGCCAGTTATTACCCCCGGTATCGATCCGCGGCATCCTGCCACCGCGCACGAACGAGAACTGGCTTTTTTGGTACACCACACCGCAGAGCGAAGATGCAAAGCGACCCGACTTGGCGCGCGCCATCACGACGCGAGCAACAGCCAACTGACCGGGGAGCGATTCGCCCTTCGATTCGAAATAGACGGCACCGGCGAGGCATTGCTCCTCGGCGTTCAGCGCGTCATCGGTGTCCTGAATCCGGACCAGTTCGGCCAGCGACGAAGCCGACATCGTGTCTGGGCTTTCGTCGGTCACATCGGTGCTATCCAAGTCCATGACCGGACCGCCGCCATTACCGGGGGTGAAGATGATATCGCCGTTATCGGAAAGTTTCGCCGCTACCTTGCCTTCCTTGGCAAGCTGGGCGGTGTTCTCATCGGCGGCCAGCTTCGCTGCATCGACGACGATCGTATTGGCGCTAAGCGCAGTGCTTTGGTCATTGCCAAAGGCAAAACCCGGATCGGCGGTGATGACTGCTGAACCGAGGGTAACAGAAATGGCCGCGACAGTCGCAGCCTTCAAAAATTTCGACATTTAACAAGCAATTTACTGCGGCGGCACCAGCAGACAGGCATGTGTCCTAATTATACGGCCTGTCATTTGTTGCATCCGACTCGCGTGTTTGCCCCGGGCACCCCTTTTAGTAACCCGCGTTGCAACCTTCGCTACTCAGCTATCCGGCATTTATTGTGCAGTGCAACATTGTCAATAGGAGGAGGCCAAAAGTCCGTTCAACCGTTCTGGCGATGCGACGTCCAGTTCGATTACCCATAAATCCGGGTCACGCTCGGCTCGTTTTTGCCACAAAGCAGCGATATCTTCTTCGGTTGCGGAACTTTTAGGATCGGTCGTTTGCCACGTCAAACCGCCGTCGAGCGAGGGAAAGCGTTCGTAAAGTGCCGGATTTTGACCGCGAACGAGGCCGATCACCATGATGGCGCCGGCTATCGGATCGCCCTTTCGCAACACCACCGCAAAATCGCCCCCGGCCTGCGCCAGCCGGATAAATGCCGAGACCTGGACTGCGCTGGCGAGCCGTGGCTCGATCAAGCTGCGTCGCGCTCCTCGGGCAGCATCAACAGCGCGAACATCGCGTCGGCGTCGGCCGCTCCGCGGAGCTGGCTGCGAAACTTTTCGTCGCGGAAAAGCCGCGAGATTTCAGCCAAAGCGCGAAGATGCGAGGCACCGTCTTGCGCTGGCGAGATCAGAGCACAGACCAGATCGACCGGTTCATCGTCGACTGCGTTATATTCGACAGGCTTTGCCAGCCTGGCAAAAACCGCAACGGGCATATCGATACCGGTGACCTTGCAATGCGGGATTGCGGTTCCACCGCCAAAGCCAGTCGGCCCAAGCCGTTCGCGCTCGACGAGACCCTCGTGCACGGCACTGGCATCGACCGCATAATTTTCTGCCGCTATTGCCGAGAGTCGTAAAAGCAGGTCGGATTTACCCGATATATGCACGTCCGCAACAATGGCCCCTTCAACGAGCCTGGAAGAAATTCGAATCATATCCCGTTATTATGCGACCGGCTGGATACCGAGAGGCAAACCCCAAATGTTTGAATGAATTTACGAAATTTTATAAATGAAGCCGAATTCTAAGGTGCCGATTTTGGTTCAACCCACCCGATCGTGCCATCTTCGCGGCGGTAAACCATATTATGCCTGCCAGTTCCAGTGTTTTTGAACAGCAAGGCAGGCGTGTTGCGCAAATCCATCAGCATGACGGCATCGGATACCGTCGATTCGGGGATATCGACGCTCATTTCGGCGACGATTACCGGAGCATCGGGCGAAGCGTCCTCTGTTTCAGCGGTGCGGCCGTCGAAAACAGTATAAGCAGCCTCTTCGGCTTTGAGCGCATGCGCCGACTGGCTGTGGCGGTCTTGCAACCGCCGCATGTAACGGCGCAACTGCTTTTCGATTTTATCGGCAGCGCGGTCCAGAGCGATATGCGCGTCCTGCGCCTCCCCACTGCCTTTCAGCACAAGCCCCTGCATCACATGCATTACGATATCGCTCGTAAAACCGTCATGCGGTCCGCGCCCGAAGGTTGCCTGCGATGACAGCGCCTTGGAGAAATATTTATCGGCAATTCCGGACAGCCGCGTCTCGACATGACCTTGCAGCGCTTCGCCGGTTTCCACCTGATGCCCTGAAACCCTGATATCCATAGCCAGTCTCCTTGTTGTCAATTGGTCCGTTCGGCGTCGAGCCAGAGTGCATCCCTGATATCGGCGATAAACGCGCGATGCCGTTCGAACTCGGCTTCGCTCGCACGATGCGGGCGCGGTTCGCGATAGGGTCTGGATGTCTGGATGAGGGTAGTCGTACCAAATTCAATGACGTTCGTCTCCGTGTCGTTAACCAGGCCAAGCCCGATCTGGCGACCACCGGTAAGTTCAATGTACAGATGCGCCAGAAGTTCCGCATCGAGCAGCGCGCCGTGTTTGACACGGTGGCTGCGGTCGATGCCATAGCGCGTGCACAAGGCATCGAGCGACAGCTTCGCCCCCGGATGCCGCACCCGCGCCAGCGCAACAGTATCGACCATCCGGTCCATCGCAATTGGCGGACGCCCGCATTTCTGCAGTTCGCTGTTGAGGAAACCGAAATCGAAGCTGGCATTGTGCGCGACCAGCGGACAAACGCCCAAAAACGCGATCAACTCGTCGGCCTTTTGCGAGAAAAACGGCTTGTCGGACAAGAACTTGTCCGAAAGCCCGTGCACGTTTTCGGCGGCGGACGGCATCGGCCGTTCGGGATTGAAATAGGCGTGGTAGACGTTGCCGGTCATCACCCGACCAACCATTTCGATGCATCCTATTTCCACCATCCGGTCCCCTGTCAGGGGATCAAAGCCGGTGGTTTCGGTGTCGAAGATTATCTCACGCATCCTGAGTCGGATATTGGCCTGTTTTGTGGATTACGCAAGGGCTGCGCGCAAGCTTTTGACAAGATGGCGCACTTGACCCTGCGTTTCGGCCAGACTGCCGCCGGTGTCGATGACATGGTCGGCGCGCGCGCACTTGTCGGCATCGTTCATTTGCAGCGCTAATATATGTTCAAAGCGGTCGGTTGTCATGCCGGGGCGAGCAAGCACGCGTCCGCGCTGGACGGGTGCCGGGGCCGACACAACAACGGTGACATCGACCGCCGCGTGACCGCCTTTTTCAAACAGCAATGGGATGTCGAAGAGCACGATGTCTTCGTTTTCGTGCTCCACCAGAAACTTCTCGCGGTGTCGGGCGACGGCCGGATGGATGATCGCCTCCAGCTTGGCCAGCCGGTCACGGTCGCCGAGCACCGCAGCCCCCAGCGCTTTGCGATCCACTCCGTCATGGCCGGTGCTGCCGGGAAACGCCGCCTCGATTTCGGCGACAAGTTCGCCGCCTGCTGCCTGCAGGTTGTGGACCGAAGCATCGGCATCGAAGACGGGTATGCCTTCATCAGCAAACATCGCCGAAACGGTCGATTTGCCCATGCCGATCGAGCCGGTCAGGCCGATGACCAGCGGCTTTTTCATGCCAGCAACTTCGCGCGTAATTCGTCTTCGCCATCATCGGGCGGCGCGACACCGAAGAACAGTTCAAAGGCAATAGCCGCCTGTCCGACAAGCATTTCGAGGCCGTCAACGGATTCGAGGCCGCGCGCGCGCGCGGCCCTAAGTAGCCCTGTCTCTATCGGTGCATAAACAAGATCGTAAACCAAGGCATCCTCCGGCAATGGCGACAGGTCGAGCCGCAGCGGGTCTTGGCCCTTCATCCCAAGCGGGCTGGCATTGACCAGCAACGCGGCCTCCGGCAACCGCGCGTCGAACGGAAGCACGCGGCCCTTCAAACCGAAATGCGCGAGCAGGCCTGCACCGCGCAGCGCGTTGCGCGCCATTATGACGACCTCCCCGACATCGGCCTGCGCAAGTGCGAACAGCACCGCGCGCGCCGCGCCACCCGACCCGACGACGATTGCGGTTTCACCGACCAGAGGCAGATCGGCAATCGGTCCGTAAAAGCCACCGGCATCGCTGTTTGTGCCGGCGAGCTGACCTGCCTTATCGCGAAAGACCACGTTGATCGCACCAATCGAGTGACGGACATCGCCCGGATCGGCGACATGATCGAGTGCCGCAATCTTGTGTGGAATGGTGATGTTGCACCCGCGCCATGCCGGGTCTTCGCGGCGCCCGGCGAAATAATCGGCAAGCTTCTCCGGCGCGATGTCGCAAGCTTGATAGCGCGCGACGATGCCCAGCCGGTCGAGCCAGAACTGGTGGATGAGGGGTGATTTGCTGTGGCCGATCGGGTGCCCGATTACGTCTGCATAAGGGATCATATCTGCAGCATCCCGCGAACCCGCAAATAGTCAAGCACCGGTAGCAGTGGCAGGCCGATGATCGTGAACTGGCTTCCGGATACAGCGGAAAACAGCTGCGCGCCTTCGGCCTCGATGCGGTAACAACCAACACAGTGCCGGATCTGCTCCCAATAGCGCGCAACATATTTTTCGATAAAGTCCTCGCTCAGTACCCGCATCGTCATTTGCGCGGTATCGACAGTCCGCCACGCCGGCATACCGGCCTCACAAATCACGGCGGCGCTCACCAGCCGGTGAGTCGATCCCGACAGCATTTCCAGATGGGCCATCGCATCATCTGGGCCTTTCGGTTTGTCCAGAAACTTGCGGTCGGCGGTTACCAGAATCTGGTCGCAACCCAGCACGAGGTCGCCTGGAAATTTGCGCGAAATTTTGGCGGCCTTCGCCTCGGCCAGCGCATCGGCAATGTCGCGGGGCGTGGCCCCTTCACCGACGAGGCTATTTTTGATGCTATCCTCGTCAACCGTCGGCCGATGCGCTTCGAGCTCCACCCCAGCCGCACGCAGCATCGCCAGCCGACCTGCGCTCCCGGAAGCAAGGATGATCATGCCGGTTTGACCTGCGCCAGCTCGCGTTCGTTGAACAGGTTGATGATCGCAGCCGCTGATTCCTCGATCGAGCGACGGGTCACATCTAGCACCGGCCAGTCATTATCGGCAAACATCCGCCGCGCAGCGGCCACTTCCGCCTTGACCTTTTCTTCATCGACATAATCGGTATCGGGCGCCTGGTTCAATGACAACAGCCGGTTACGGCGGACCTGAATCAGGCGGTCGGCGCTGGTCACAAGGCCGACAACCAGCGGATGCCTAAGCGTAAACAGATGCGGCGGCGGCGGCGATTCGGGGACGATGGGAATATTGGCGGTCTTGAAGCCGCGATTGGCAAGATAGATGCTTGTCGGCGTCTTCGACGTTCGTGAAACCCCAGCCAGCAATATGTCGGCTTCCTCCCAGTTCTGCGAATTGAGGCCGTCGTCATGCGCGATGGTGAACTGGATCGCGTCAACGCGGGCGAAATAGGCCGCGTCCATCACATGCTGGCGACCAGGCCTTGCCTTTGCTTCCTGGCCGAACATGTTGGACATCGCGTCGCTGACCGCATCGAGCGCCGCCACAGCGGGCAAGCCCAGCGCGCGGCACCGGGTTTCGAGCTTTCGCCGCGTGTCGCGGTTGACCAGCGTAAACAGCACCAGCCCGGGGTTCGCGGCGACATCGACCATGATCCGTTCGAGATGCGTTTCGGAGCGGACCATCGGCCAGAAATGCTTGACCACATCGTCAACGGCGTCGAACTGGGCGAGAGCGGCCTTTGCGATATTTTCCAGCGTTTCGCCGGTGGAGTCGGAAAGCAAATGCAGATGGAAGCGTTGGGTCACCCCGCAACCTTGTTGGCAGGCTGGGGATAAATCAAGGGACAAATATAGGGCGGTCATTGCGTCCCCGCTACCAGCGATTCGCTGCTCGATTCGGCCACAGCCTGTCCACATGGGCAAAGCGCCGTCCACAGCCTGTGAATAACGGGGACAGGCCGATGCGAATCGTGGAGTCAATGTGGAGCAAGCGATTTGTCGCTGTTGGCAATTTTCGCAAAAGCTTTTAGGACCGGGCTTTTCCACGTTCCATCATCTTTCATCATCCTATTTAATAATATATATTTTGATTGGACTTGCCTCGATGCCAGCGCCTGCGCCGAAGAAATTGCTCAACGTCCTGAAAGGCAATCGGGAAGCGGTTCCGCCGGTGTGGCTGATGCGTCAGGCTGGGCGCTATCTCCCCGAATATCGCGCACTTCGCGCCGTAAAAGGCGGATTCCTCGAGCTCGCTTATGATAGCGACTGTGCCGCGGAGATTACCTTGCAGCCGATCCGGCGTTTTGGTTTTGACGGCGCGATCCTGTTTTCCGACATTCTCGTTATCCCGCACGCGATGGGGCAGGATCTGTGGTTCGAAACCGGTGAGGGGCCAAGGCTTGCACCGCCGCTGTCGGGCCATGATTTCAAGAAACTCTTGCCCGCACCCGAGCGGCTCGATCCGGTATTTGAAACCGTCCGCAAAGTTGCGGCTGCGCTGCCACCCGGGACCACCTTTCTGGGCTTCGCTGGAAGCCCGTGGACGGTCGCTACCTATATGGTTGCGGGTCAGGGTAGCAAGGACCAAGCCGACGCACGGCGCATGGCCTACGGGCATCCTGAGCGCTTCGGTGAACTGATCGACCGGATCATTACCGCGACGGTCGAATATCTTTCCCGGCAGATCGAAGCAGGGGTCGATGCTGTGCAGTTGTTCGACAGCTGGGCAGGGTCATTGTCGCCAGCGCAGTTCGACCACTGGGTGATCGCGCCTAATGCGAAAATCGTCGCGGCATTGAAAAAGCGGCATCCCGATGCTCCGATCATAGGTTTTCCCAAAGGTGCCGGTGGCAAGCTGCCAGCCTATGCGCGCGAAACCGGGGTCGATGCCGTTGGCATCGATGAAACCGTCGATCCGGTCTGGGCGAACGCGAACTTACCAGCCGGGATGCCCGTTCAGGGAAATCTCGATCCGTTGGCATTAATTGCGGGAGGGGCGGCGCTTGAAAGTGCCGTAGAGCGGATACTCGCCGCCTTTGCCGACCGTCCGCATATCTTCAACCTTGGCCATGGTATATTGCCCGACACCCCCATTGAACATGTGGAAAAGCTGCTTACTCTGGTCCGCAAGGGATAAGTGACTCGAGTATCCATTAATGACGGAAATTATTGCTTTGCTCTATTACTGGCTCAAATCGGCCCATATCATTTTCGTGATTTTCTGGATGGCCGGACTTTTCATGCTTCCGCGTTTTCTGGTATATCATCAGGAAAGTGCAGAAGGCTCCGAGGAATCCGCCAAATGGGTCGAGCGTGAAGCAAAGCTCATCAAGATTATCCTCAATCCCTCAATCGGTGTGGTTTGGCTGATCGGTCTGGCTTTGGCCTGGCACATCGGCGCAATGCAGGAAGGATGGTTCCACATTAAGCTGCTCTTCGTACTCGGCCTTTCCGCTTATCATGGCTGGATGATCGGTTACTCCAAAAACCTGGCCAAGGGTGAGCGGACGCTGACCGGAAAGCAGCTGCGACTTTTCAACGAAGTGCCCGGGATAGCCGCTGCCATCATCGTGGTGCTGGTAGTGGCCAAGCCGTTTTGAACGGGTTTGACAATTTGCAGACATAAGCCTAGTCAATCCGCCAAGCCCGTCCTGGGCGTGAGGCGCGACCTTTCACAACAACCGCGCCACCGACCTTACCATCTCCAACCGGTTGCCTTTCTGAAACCGGCTGTCATTTCGGGCCCAAGGCCCATCAACGGAATAAATTTATGCATTTGAAAGAGCTGAAAAGCAAGAACCCCGCCGACCTCGTGTCGATGGCCGAAGAGCTCGGTGTCGAAGGCGCCTCAACGCTTCGCAAACAGGATCTGATGTTCGCGATCCTGAAAGAACTTGCTGACGATGGCGAGCAGATCATGGGTCTGGGGACGATCGAAGTGCTGCCCGACAGCTTCGGCTTCCTGCGTTCGCCCGAAGCGAACTATCTCGCCGGTCCAGACGATATCTATGTCTCGCCCAACATGGTTCGCCAGTTCGGGCTTCGTACCGGCGACACTGTCGAAGGTGAAATCCGCGCACCCAAGGATGGCGAGCGCTATTTCGCGCTGACCAAGGTCATGCAGGTTAATTTCGACGATCCCGAAGCGGTACGCCACCGCGTCAATTTCGATAACCTCACGCCGCTTTATCCCGACGAGAAGCTGACGCTGGATTCGCTCGACCCAACGGTCAAGGACAAGTCGGCGAGAGTCATCGACATCGTCTCGCCGCAGGGCAAGGGCCAGCGCGCGCTGATCGTGGCCCCGCCGCGGACAGGTAAAACCGTGCTTTTGCAAAATATCGCAAAGGCTATTACCGATAACCATCCCGAAGTGTTCCTGATCGTTCTTCTGATCGACGAGCGGCCCGAGGAAGTCACCGACATGCAACGCAGCGTGAAGGGCGAGGTTGTTTCCTCGACCTTCGACGAACCAGCCACCCGCCACGTGCAAGTCGCCGAAATGGTCATCGAAAAGGCCAAGCGCCTGGTCGAGCACAAGCATGACGTGGTGATCCTGCTCGATTCCATCACCCGCCTCGCGCGCGCCTACAACACCGTCGTGCCCAGCTCGGGCAAGGTGCTGACCGGCGGTGTCGATGCCAACGCGCTGCAACGCCCCAAGCGCTTCTTCGGTGCGGCGCGGAACATCGAGGAGGGCGGTTCGCTCTCGATTATCGCAACCGCTCTCATCGACACCGGCAGCCGCATGGACGAGGTCATCTTTGAAGAATTCAAGGGCACGGGTAACTCCGAAATCGTGCTCGACCGCAAGGTTTCCGACAAGCGCATCTTCCCGTCGCTCGACGTCGGCAAGTCGGGCACGCGCAAGGAAGAGCTGCTGGTCGAGGGCGACAAGCTCAAGAAAATGTGGGTGCTTCGCCGTATCCTGATGCAGATGGGCACGGTTGACGCTATGGAGTTCCTGCTCGACAAGATGAAGGATTCGAAGACCAACGAAGACTTCTTCGATTCGATGAATCAGTAAGCAATAGGGCCAAGCATGTTCGAATTTCTGATTGCCACCGCATCAACCGCCACCTCGCTCGGCGGTCCAGCCGAAATCTGGGCCGCCATCGTCAAGGATTTCTCCAACATCACCGAACCGGCCGCCTTTGCCGCGTTCGTTCAGGTGTTGCTGATCGATCTCGTGCTGGCTGGCGACAATGCGATCGTTGTCGGTGCCCTGGCAGCAGGCCTCCCGCCCGAACAGCGCAAGAAGGTCATTCTGATCGGTGTTCTGGCGGCTTTGGTGCTGCGCATCGTCTTCGCGTTGATGGTCAGCTGGCTGCTCGGCATTGTCGGGCTGGTACTGGCGGGCGGTCTGCTGCTGCTCTGGGTGGCATGGCGCATGTACCGCGACATCAAGGGCCATGCAGGCGAATCCGCTGGTTCGCCCGAAATCGCCGGTGATGAACATTCGGGCGTGAAGTCGTCAAAGACCTTCGCCGGTGCGGCATGGGGCGTAGCCGTCGCTGACGTCTCGATGAGCCTTGACAACGTCCTCGCCGTCGCAGGTGCAGCGCGCGATCATCCCGGCATACTCATCGTCGGCCTGATTTTCGCCGTCGCCTTGATGGGCATCGCCGCCAACATCATCGCACAGTATATCGAACGCTACCGCTGGATTGCATGGGTCGGGCTGGTTGTGATCGTCTATGTGGCGGGCAAGATGATCTATGAAGGCTGGAACGAAGTGCAACCGGTGCTGCTGGCCTTTGCGGGGATGTAGTGAAAAAGGCTCCTTTTTCAGGAGCCTTTTTCTTTAGAACAGATGCTCCGCGAAAAACGCCGCCGTCCTCGAATCCGCCAACTCCGCCCCAGCATCATCGCGCCGGTTGCCCATTTCGGTAGCGAAGCCGTGGTCCAAGCCGGCATAATCGTGCAGCGTCACCTTCGGGTGGCCGTCCAGCCCGGCATGGATCGCGGTTTGCGCCTCGGGTCCGACAAAATGGTCGGCGGTCGGAATGTGGAGCATCAGCGGTTTGGCGATGGAGTGGGTCTCGTTCAGCATCTGGTCGATCATCACGCCGTAATAGCCGACCGAGGCGCTGATATCCGTCCGCGCCGCGGCCATGTAAGCTAGGCTGCCGCCCAGGCAATAACCGACGCAACCGACTTTCTGCACAGGCTCATGCCCGGCCAGCCCGCCGCGAATGGCATGGATGACCGCCTCGATATCCTTCACCCCGTCATTCGCGTCATATTGCCCGAAATAGCCGAATGCCTCCTGCAATTCGGCCTCGACATCGGGGTTGAGTTCTACGCCGGGGGCAAAGCGCCAGAAAATGTCGGGGGCGACTGCGAGATAGCCGTCCGCCGCCAGCCGGTCGCATTTCTGTCGGATACCGGCATTGACGCCGAAGATTTCGGGGATAACGATGATCGCTGCCTTGGCCGCTTCGGCCGGTGAAGCTATATATGCCGGTAACAGGGCGTCCTCGCCCAGCGCGCTGATTTTGACCGTCTCACCCATTTCCTGTTCCTTTTTTGCGGCAATTGCTTGATTCGCCTTTGTCACTATACTGGCCTTCATGCTGAGGAAAAGGAAGGAGGGCGCGGCCCCATGAAGATGAATATCGAGATCGACTGTTCGCCCGAAGAGGCGCGCGCATTGCTGGGGCTGCCCGATGTGACCAAAGCGAACGAGGCCTATGTCGAGAATGTCACCAAACTTATGAAGGGCGCTGGCGGGATCGAGCAGCTTCAGGAAATAGGTAAGCAGATCGCGCCGATGGGGCAGATGGGACTCCAGTTGTTCCAGCAACTCATCGAGAGCGGTGCAAAAGCAGCTTTTTCGGGCATTAACCCGAAGGACAAGAAATAATCAGACCCGATGAGCACCGCTGACACGATCTTTGCGCTGTCGAGCGGTGTGCCACCGGCGGCAATTGCGATAGTCCGGATCAGCGGGCCAGCGGCATCCGATGCGGTGCGGGCGCTGGCGGGGCGTTTGCCCTTGCCGCGAAAGGCCTCGCTTACGACTTTGCGCAATCCGGCGGACGGTTCATTTCTCGATCGTGCCTTGCTCCTTATCTTCGTCGGCCCCGACACTGCGACCGGAGAGGATCTGGCCGAGCTGCATCTGCACGGCGGTCGCGCTGTGGTTCGTGCGGTCGAGGCTGCACTTTCGGAATTGCCCGGACTACGCCGCGCCGAACCAGGCGAGTTTACCCGCCGTGCGTTCACCAATGGCCGGCTGGATCTGAACGAGGCCGAAGGGCTGGCGGATTTGCTGTCCGCAGAAACCGAATGGCAGCGCCGCGCAGCGGGTGCAATGATGGGCGGTGCGTTCAGCGCGGCGGTCGAGGAGTGGCGGCAGGAAGTACTTCGGCTGTCTGCATTGACTGAGGCAGAGCTCGACTTTTCCGATGAAGGCGATGTCGGATTGCAGAATAATAGCGCTATATCAGATAGTTGTATCATGCTTCATGACGTCATACGGGTACTCTTGACAGCCCCACCGGCTGAGAAATTGCGCGACGGATTGCGCGTCGTGCTGGGCGGACCGCCCAATAGCGGCAAGTCAACATTGCTGAATGCACTGGTGGCGCGCGAGGCGGCAATCGTGTCTGATATCGCTGGAACCACGCGCGATATGATCGAGGTTCCGGTGGCGCTTGAGGGGATCCCGCTCCTGTTTATCGATACCGCCGGGCTTCGCGAAGCGACCGACGACCGGATCGAAGCGATGGGCATCGAACGAACTCAACATGCAATGGCTGGTGCCGACATGATATTGTGGCTGGGCAAAGAGGGTGAGGGACCAAGTCACCCACAACTTGTTGAAGTAGAAGCGAAAGCCGATGATCCAACCCACTTGGCTAAGAGCAATCCGGCTTTTCGTGTTTCCGCAGTCAGCGGTCACGGGATGGCCGAGCTGGTGCGCGAAATAATCGACCGCGCAAAAATCCTATTGCCTCCGCCCGACCTGTTCGCTGTCAACCAGCGCCAGCGGCTATTGCTTGCCAAGACCGCCACCACGTTGGTCGAGGCTGCCGACTCAAAGGACTGGCTCATCGTCGCCGAACATTTGCGACAGGCGCGGCTGGCGCTCGATGCCCTGACCGGAAGAGCGCATACGGAGGAGATGCTCGACATGTTGTTCGGAAGATTCTGCGTCGGAAAGTAGCGCGTTTCACGTGAAACACACCGGCCCGCTTTGACCCGGCGCCGGGCTTGCGCTATGCGCGCCGGCATGGGTCAGGACTTTGACATCATTATTGTAGGCGGCGGTCACGCCGGGACCGAAGCGGCAGCGGTTGCGGCGCGGATGGGCGCCCGCGTGGCGCTGGTGAGTTTCGACCGCGACACCATCGGGGCAATGTCTTGCAACCCCGCGATTGGCGGGCTGGGCAAAGGCCATCTGGTGCGCGAAGTCGATGCCTTTGACGGGCTGATCGCGCGCGCGGCAGACGATGCCGCTATTCACTACCGGATGCTTAACGGGTCGAAAGGCGCTGCGGTGCAAGGTCCACGAATTCAAGCAGACCGACGGCTTTTCAAAGCATCGATCCAAAAGCAATTGGTCGAACAAGCCAATCTTACGATCATTGAGGGCGAGGCCGCAGCGTTGCAGTTTGCATCGGGAAGCGCCAGCAAAGTAGCGGGCCTCGAGCTTGCGGATGGCACCACTCTCGTCGCGCCCGCAGTGATTCTGGCCACTGGCACCTTTCTCGGCGGAAAGCTGTTCCGTGGCGAGGAGCGTCTGGTTGGCGGAAGGATCGGCGAGTCGTCTGCGTTGAAGTTGGCCGAGCAGATTCGCGGAAGCGGTCTGCCGATGGCGCGACTTAAGACCGGTACGCCGCCGCGTCTCGATGGCCGCAGTATCGACTGGTCCCGGCTTGAGGTTCAGCCATCGGACGATAGCGACTGGACGATGTCGGCGATGACAGCCCGGCGCCATGTGCCGCAACTGGCCTGCGCAATAACGCGGACCAATGCGCGGACGCATGACATCATCAGGGGCGGGCTCGACCGGTCGCCATTGTTCGGCGGAGACATTGCCGGGCAGGGGCCGCGCTATTGCCCGTCCATCGAGGACAAGATTTTCCGCTTCGGCGACCGCGACGGGCATCAGGTTTTCCTCGAGCCTGAGGGGCTGGACAGCCACCTGATCTATCCCAATGGTATTTCGACATCGCTGCCCACAGATATCCAGGAAGCGATGGTCCGCTCGATGGCGGGGTTGGAAAATTGCGAGATCGTCGTACCGGGTTACGCGGTGGAGTACGACCATATCGATCCGCGCTCCCTCGATTCGACGTTGGCGGTGCGCGGGTTCACGGGACTTTACTGCGCCGGGCAGATCAACGGAACCACCGGATATGAAGAGGCTGCTGCGCAAGGGCTGATCGCCGGGATGGCCGCGGCGTGTAAAGCGCTGGGCGGCGATATGCCCGCGATCGACCGCTCGAACAGCTATATGGCGGTGATGATCGATGATCTGACATTGCAGGGTGTCACCGAGCCTTACCGTATGCTGACGGCGCGCGCCGAATACCGGCTCCGGCTGAGGGCTGACAATGCTGCGACCCGGTTGACCGGTATGGCGATAAGCGCTTGCGCAGTCGGAGCGGAACGCAGCGCAGTCTTTGACGCGCGGCAAAGCGCCAAGGCGGCGCTTGAGGCCGAGCTTAATATTGCGTTCAGCGCCGAGCGGTTGATTCGGTCGGGCATAGACGTCAAGCGCGATGCGGGAAAAATGCGGCTTTATGAATGGCTGCGCTATCCGACTGTGGATGTTGCGCAATTGCTGGCTGTTTCACGTGGAACTACTGAGGAAGCGTCGTTCGACCGGACGTTGGTTGCGGAAATCGAGCAGGACGGTCGATACGCACCCTATCTCGAGCGGCAGGAAGCAGAGATACGCGACATAGCGGCAAATGAGCGAATCGCATTGCCCGATGCCCTGAGCTACCGTGCCGTAGCCGGCTTATCGAACGAGATGGTCGAACGCCTCGAAGCCGCGCGTCCTGAAAACCTCGGCGCAGCGGCGCGGGTGAGGGGGGTAACTCCAGCAGCGCTCGCGGCGATATTGGTCCACGCCAAGCGCGCCAATCCCGCAACCGATCTCGCCGCATGACCGAAGGCGAAGCGCAGGCATGGCTGCAGTCTCGTTTCGATGTTTCACGTGAAACAGGTGAGCGGATAGAGACCTTCATCGTATATCTCCTGCGCGAAGCGGCAAGCCAGAACTTGATTTCCGCTTCAACACTGGGCCAGATATGGAGTCGCCATATCGTCGATAGCGCGCAGCTGCTGAAACTGGTGCCGCCGCAAATGACCGACGGCGAATGGCTGGATTTGGGGTCGGGGGCGGGGTTTCCCGGGATCATCATTGCGCTGTTAAGTGATTTCAAAGTCACATTGGTCGAATCGCGGAACAGGCGGATCGACTATTTGCAGCGTGCTGTGGCTATGCTTGGCCTTGAGGATCGTGTGACGGTGGCGGGAATGCCGTTGGAGCGCCTCGAAACTGCCCCATTTTCGGTCATCTCCGCCCGTGCCTTCGCGCCATTGCCGCGCTTGTTCGCGCTTGCTGCGCGATTTTCCACAGATAAGACAATCTGGCTGTTACCAAAGGGTCGAAATGCGGATAAGGAATGGCAAGAGGTTCAACCGGCCTGGACCGGAGATTTTAACATCGAACCCAGCGTAACCGACGCCGAATCGGGAATATTGGTCGGACATCTGTCCGCAACGAGGCAAAAAGCGCGATGATTCGTATTGCCATAGCAAATCAGAAAGGCGGGGTAGGCAAAACCACGACCGCGATTAACCTCGCGACCGCGCTTGCCGCCAGCGGCTGGCGCTGTTTGCTGATCGACCTGGACCCGCAGGGTAACGCGTCGACGGGACTCGGCCTCAAGCAGGTTGACCGCGTGCACAGCAGCTACGATTTGCTGCTCGGCGATGCTTCGTTGAGCGATGCCGCAATCCCGACGCTAATTCCCGGCCTCGATATCATCCCCGCTACGGTAGATCTGTCGGGGGCCGAGGTCGAGCTGGTTGAATTCGAGGACCGCACCCACCGCTTGCAGGTGGCGTTCGCTAAATCGACGCGCGATTGGGACATTTGTCTGATCGATTGCCCGCCTTCTCTGGGGCTGCTGACAATCAATTCGATGATCGCGGTCGATTCGGTGCTGGTGCCCTTGCAGTGCGAATTCTTTGCGCTTGAGGGATTAAGCCAGTTACTACAGACAGTTGAGCGCATCCAGAAACGCTTCAATCCAAACCTTTCGATCATGGGTGTGGCGCTTACGATGTTCGACCGGCGCAACCGGTTGACTGACCAAGTTGCCGATGATGTGCGTTCCTGTCTTGGCAATCTTGTGTTCGAAACGGTGATCCCGCGCAACGTTCGGCTTTCCGAAGCACCAAGCCACGGGCTGCCCGCCTTGGTCTACGACCACAAATGCAGTGGTTCGGAGGCCTATATCAAGCTCGCGCGCGAATTGATCGGTCGATTACCCGCCAAAGAACTCGCCGCATGACGCCGCCCGACGAATCGGTGGAAAAGTCGCCTCTGCGCAAGAAAATGGGGCTTGGCCGCGGACTCGATGCGCTGCTGGGTGAGGCGCTTCGCGGCGAAGTCGCGCCGCAGCCTGCAAGTTTCGCAGGCAGCCAAAGCGGACAAGGCGTCGCGACACTGCCGATTGCCGACATCCACCCCAATCCCGACCAGCCGCGTCGCCATTTTGCCGAAGAGAAACTGGCCGAACTTGCGGCGAGCATATCGAGGCACGGCGTCATCCAGCCGATTGTCGTCCGCCCGCATAACGGCGCCTATCAGATCGTTGCAGGCGAACGACGCTGGCGTGCGGCGCAACGCGCGCAAATCCACGATATTCCTGCGATTATTCGCAGTTTCGACGATGCCGAAACGCTGGAAATAGCCTTGCTCGAGAATATCCAGCGGCAGGATCTGAACCCGATCGAAGAAGCGGAGGCTTACAGGAAGCTGACCGAGATGTTCGGGCACAGCGCACTGGCGCTTGCCGAGCTGGTCCACAAATCGCGCAGCCATGTTGCCAACATGATGCGGCTTCTGGAATTGCCGCCCGCGATTCGCGAACTGGTGATCGAGGAAAAATTGACCATGGGTCATGCCCGCGCGCTTCTGGGCAGCGATGACGCAGTGCGGCTGGCGATGGTCGTTATCAAACAAGGGCTGTCGGTCAGGGCGACCGAGGCGCTGGTCAGGAAATCGCGCGCGCCGTCGGCCGGGGGGAAAGGTGCGCGGCAGGACAGTCCGGCCAATGCTGATATTCGTGCAGTCGAAACGCATCTGGGTGACCTTCTGGGGCTGAAAGTTAGCATCAACCAGAGAAATGCAACCGGGGCTGGCGCAGTCACTTTCGAATATGGCAGCCTCGATCAGCTCGACATGCTTTGCCAGCGACTGACCGGCGAAAAATTTTAAAGTCTCTCGGATTTTTATCGCGGCAAAGGTTCACCGGTTAACCTTTCCCGTTGGCAGTGCAGTTTATAACACATTGAAATATATAGAGTGTGGAAAATTTAACCACGGCTGTTACCGCTTTCGACAGGCAGCCCCGTTAACCATCCCGAAAAGCTAAACCTTATGATTCGCTGTGCATAAGCGATGATGAATGCAGTGGGGCATTCCAATCTGCTTTTGTCATGAAGGACCAGAATTATGTTGAATAAGAAAATTGCTCTGCTGGGCGCGGCCGTCGCTGCTCTGGCATCGACCGGCGCCAATGCCGCAACGCAAACCGCAACTGCGGAAGTCGATATCATCGCTGCTGTTACCTTGACGCAGGATCTCGGGCTCGACTTTGGCGTTGTTGCATCGAGCGCCGCTGCCGGCACCGTTACCCTGCCGACCGGATCGGACACACGTACATGCTCGGCTTCAGTGACTTGCGTCGGTACCGCACAGCGCGGCCAATTTACCGTAAGCAATGCAGCCAGCGGCTACAACGTTGCCATCACCGTTCCGGCATCGACATCGCTCATCGGCCCGGGCACCGCGATGAACCTGTCGCTGGTTCCTTCGATCACTGGCTTCACCTCGACCGGTGCAGCGGTTGTGTTCAACGTCGGCGGCACATTGTCGGTTGGCGCCAACCAGGTCGCTGGCACTTATACCGGCACCTATAACGTTTCGGCCGACTATCAATAAGCCGATCTGCGCCTAACCGGCGCGATACGAGACCGTTAAACCCCCGAAGGTGTCAAGCTTTCGGGGGTTTTCTCGTGCCGTTAGCCGGTTGGTAACCATATTCTGCCACGGTGCAGTGGTGGACCAGTGCGGCTTTTACAGCCGTGCGCCTAATATGTGGATGGGAATATCGATGCGCAAACTGCTTGCAAAAGCTTGGCCGAACTCTGTCGGCCGGATGGCTATGGCTACGACCATATTGGCGGCAATGCCCCTCATGTCGGCGCAGGCCGCCGGCGACCTCTTGATCGCCCCAACGCGGATCGTGCTCGATGGCCGTCGCGGCACCGAGGTCATCCTGAACAATATCGGCAATGAGGAAGCGACCTACCGGATCACGCTCGAGCTTCGCCGGATGAACGACGAGGGTCGACTCGAGGACGTCGATACGGCCCGGGCAAACCCCAAGGAAAAGGCGGCGCTCGAAGTTATCCGCTACGCGCCTCGCCGCGTTACATTGCCCCCGAACCAGCCGCAGTCTATCCGAATCGGCCTGCAACCCATGGATTTGCTGCCTGACGGCGAATATCGCGCACACATGCTGTTCCGCGCCATTCCAAAGGCTCCGGCAGCAGGCACGGCGCAGGAGGCGGGCGGCGGGGTAAAAATCCAGCTCATTCCGATTTACGGTATCAGCATCCCGGTGATCGTCCGAAAAGGCAATCTGGAGGCGACGGCCGCACTGACCAATGTCCGTGTGGGCAGAGATAATGAAGGTCAGACGCTGGAATTCGATATGAGCCGGAAGGGCGATAAATCGGTGTTTGGCGAAATTCATGTGACCAAGCCCGGGCTGTCCGAGCCGATTGCGGTGGCGAAGGGCATTGCCATTTATCCCGAAATCGCCAGCCGGGGCGTATCGTTACCGCTGGCGCCCGAGATTGCGGCCAAGCTGCACGGCGAGGTGGTGGTTTCCTATTACGAAGCACCCGAAGCCGGTGGCGGGCTGATTAGCCAAGTCCGCTCGGTCCTGCCGTGAACTGAACGGGTTCGGGCCGGCCAGGGCCTGACATGCGCAAACTCCTCCATAAAGCCTGTAAGGCAATAGCGGTATTGGCCGTGGCGGCGGGGATCATGACGATCCCGGTCGCTTCGGCTTATGCTGCGCCGTGGCAGGCCAACGAAGACGATGCCTTGCTTTTCGATGTTCGAGTCGGCCAATGGCGTGTCGGAGACGGCGTTCGCGGCTATCAGACCGATAGTGGCGTGTGCGTCGATCTGGCCGATATTATTATCGCATTCGATTTACCCGTGCGGCTCGACAAGAAGTCGCGCCGCGCAACTGGCTGGTTGTTCGAAGAAAGCCGGACATTCACCCTCGACCGCGAAGAAAATATAGTACAAATCATGAACAAAAGTCATGCGGTCGGTCTTGGCGATATCCGCGATGTTCCAGAAGGCTGGTGTGTGGATACCACGAAGCTGGCGCAGTGGCTGAATATCGAGATCAACACGGACCTGTCGAACGCGCTGCTCATCATCAAGGCCGACCGCAAGCTGCCGTTTGAGCTGGCCGAAGAACGCAAGGCGCGGGTGGGCAAGTTCCGGCCTATGGCGCAATTCGACCTGAAGAGCCTGCCGCAGGCGAAAGATCCCTATAAATTCCTTCGTACGCCTTCAATTGACGTCGTGGCGTCAATGGGCGTCAGCCGCGACAAGCGTATCGGTAACCGCTTCGATGCGCGCTACGAGATTTACGCCAGTGGCGAGATTGCCGCGGCTTCGTTCGATGCGCGGCTGTCGTCTGATGAACGCGGCGTTCCCGAACGCCTGCGTTTGCGGGGCTACAAGACCGATCCCGATGGCGGCTTGCTCGGGCCGTTGAACGCGACGCATTTTGCGGTCGGCGATGTCTCCACCAATGCGACACCGCTGGGTGCGCAAACCACTGTCGGGCGCGGTGGCTTTGTCACCAACCGGCCATTGAACCGGACATCCAGCTTTGATCGCACCACATTCAGGGGCGAGCTGCCTGACGGCTGGGATGCCGAACTGTTCCGCAACGACCAGCTGATCGGCTATGCCCAAAGCCGCGGCGACGGGCGATATGAATTTCTCGATGTTGCTTTGCTCTACGGCCAAAACCGGTTCGAGGTTGTCCTTTACGGTCCGCAGGGTCAAATCCGGCGCAATGTGAAGATGATCCCGGTCGGCCTCGATTCGATCCCGCCGCGCGAAATCTATTATTGGGCAGCAGTGCAGGATGCCGGACGCGACCTGATCAATCTGGATGGCGTCGAGCCGTCCGACTATCTCGGACAGCGCGGCGGTTTCGGGCTGGAACGCGGAATTGACGCTAGGACGTCAGTGGCGGGGTCTTGGTTCACCTCGATGGTGCGCGGGCGGCGGCAAAATTATCTCGAAGCCTCGGTTCGCAGAGCCATCGGGCCAGCATTGATCGAACTGGCGACGGCGGCCAATCTGTCGGGTGGCTACGCCTTGCGCGGACAGATGCTGGCGCAGGTTGGCGAAACGCTGGTCAGCGGCGAGAGCGCATGGCTGATGGGCGGCTATCAGAGCGAACGTTACGAACGCGATCTTCGTCGCCTCAATAGCCTTTCGGTCGATCACAGTTTCAAGCTCGGGCGGCAATATCTGCCGGTCCGCGCCGAAGTCCGCTACAGCGAACGCACTGACGGCAGCAGCAGGTTGGAAATTAATTCACGATTATCATTTAATATCAAACAGATAAATACAAGCGCTGAACTGGAGTGGACAAAAGACGATAATCGCTTCGGAATCGATCCGGCATCGCGGCTCGATGCGTCGCTCAGACTGTCGGGCCGGGTGGGCGGATTGCGACTGCGCGGAGAGGCGGTCTTCGGGCTGACTGGCGACAGCGGTTTCCGCGAATCGAAGATTACCGGCGAGTGGCGCGCGGGCGAACGTTCGGATTGGCGGGTCGAGGCAGGATATTCGGCCGGCGACAGGCGCGGCCGATTGGCTGTCGGTCACACCAGACGCTTCAAACAGTTCGCGCTGACCGGTCAGATCGAGGCCGCGAGCGACGGTTCGGTCGCGGCGACACTTGCGCTTGCATTCAGCCTCGGCCCCAATCCGCACAACGGCGGCATTCGCGTGGCATCGGCGAAGCTGGCATCCTCCGGGCAGGCCTTTGCGATCGTCTTTCAGGACGAGAATGCCGACGGCATCCGCCAAGCCAGCGAACCGGTGCAAAAAGCGGTCGAACTGACCGCCGGTCTATCCGCACGCGGCGACCCGACCGATGCCTTGGGCCGCACCGTTATCGACGGGCTGCAACCCTATGAACCCGTTCTCATCGGGATCGACGCATCGAGCCTGCCCGATCCGTTCGTCCAGCCATCAACCAGCGGCGTTGTCGTCACCCCGCGCCCCGGAGTGCCCGTGACAATCGAGTTGCCTTTGGTCGCGGCTGGCGAAATCTCGGGCAATCTGCAACGCGAAGGCGGCAAAATGTTGAGCGGCGTCGATATCGAGCTGCTCGACAAGAGCGGACGCGTCGTCAGGACGACACGGTCGGAATATGACGGCTTCTTCCTGTTCGAATTTGTGCCTTATGGTAGCTACACGCTTCGAGTCGCCGCAGTGGCAGCGGCTGTTGTCGGCGTCGAAACACCACTCCCGGGTCTCGCCCAACTTGGCAAAGCTAAAGGCATGGTCGATCTGGGCATTGTCACCGCCAAAGCCGCGCAACGGATTGCCAGTTCGGCGCAACCGCAAGGCCCGTAGTCGAAAAATCTGCATCCGTTGCTGTAACCTTTGCGTTGCTGTTGCCGAACCGTCTGCGGCGGCATAGTCTGCTGCGTAAAGGGAGCAGTGCATGGAGCAAACCGATCTCAAACCCGGCGATATCATCAAACGCCACCGGCTTTCGACTCGAATCTGGCACTGGATCAACGCTGTGACGTTGCTCGTCTTGTTGATGAGCGGTCTAATGATTTTCAATGCACATCCAAGGCTTTACTGGGGCCAGTACGGCGCGAACGACGATTATGCGTGGTTGGTTATCGACGATGCCAAGAATACCGGCTTTGTCGAAATCTCCGGTGCCCGGGTGACAACGACGGGTGTGTTGGGTGTGTGGACCGACGCCGAAGGCACGATCAGGAAGCGCGCGTTTCCGTATTGGGCGACGATCCCGTCGAGCTATGATTTGCAGGCGGCACGGCGCTGGCATCTGACCTTTGCCTGGGTGCTTTCGCTGGCTTTGCTGTTCTACATAATGCGGTCGTTGTGGAACGGTCATGTCCGGCGCGACCTGCACATCCGCAAGGCTGAATGGTCGCTGCGGTATATCTGGCATGATATCAAGGAACATGCGCGGCTGCGTTTTCCTACAGGCGCGGCTGCAATGAGCTATACAATATTACAAAAAATCAGTTACATAGCCGTTATTTTCATATTGTTACCGCTGATAATCTTTACCGGCCTGACGATGTCGCCGGCAATGAACGCGGCGTGGCCTTGGCTGCTCGATATCTTCGGGGGTAGGCAATCAGCACGGTCACTTCACTTTATTGTCGCCTTTGCACTGGTCGCGTTTTTCTTGGTGCATATCACCATGGTGGTGCTCGCCGGGCCGATCAACGAGCTTCGCTCGATGATCACGGGTCGTTACCGGCTACCCGGCAAAGTCGAAGCTGTTGAAGGAGAACCGGCATGACCGACAATCCGATCATTATGCCACGCCGCAAGTTTTTGACAGGCGCGGCGTTGGGCGGAAGCGGACTGTTGCTTTCTGGATGCGATGCCCTGACCGAAAACCCTGGTTTCCGCTCGGTGCTACGCAGCGGCGAGGTGCTGAACAAAACGGCGCAGCGTTTAATCTCCGACCGTGCGGCATTGGCCCCCGAATTTTCGGCGAACGATATCTCGCCGACTTTCAAACCAAATGGTTCAATCAGCGGTGCGACGCCCGAATATGCAGCCCACGTCGTCGACAAATTTGAGCGCTGGCGGTTGCGGATTGACGGCATGGTGCAACGACCGTTGTCGCTCTCGCTTGCTCAATTGACGACAATGCCTTCGCGCGAGCAAATTACCCGCCACGACTGCGTCGAGGGCTGGAGCGCGATCGGCAAATGGCGCGGCACCCCGCTCGGGATGCTTTTGAAGCAAGCAGGGTTAGCGACCAAGGCGCGCTATATCGTGTTTCACTGTGCCGACAGCTTCGGTGCCGATCCCTATTATGAATCGATCGACCTGATCGACGCCTTCCATCCGCAAACGATCATGGCGTGGAGCCTCAACAACACGCTTTTGCCCGTGCCGAATGGCGCGCCGCTGCGCCTCCGCGTCGAACGACAATTGGGCTACAAACACGCCAAATATGTGATGCGCGCCGAGGCGACCGACAGCCTTGCCAAATTCTACGGCGGCAAGGGCGGTTACTGGGAAGATCAGGTCGATTACGACTGGTACGCGGGGATTTAGGCTTGCGATTCTGTCAGGTGAATGGTCAAAGCCTGTCTTCTTTCAGGGAGAGACGTAAATGAAGACCCGCGCTGCCGTTGCCTTTGAAGCGAAGAAGCCGCTCGAGATTGTCGAGCTGGACCTTGAAGGACCGAAAGCGGGTGAAGTGCTGGTCGAGATCATGGCGACAGGCATCTGCCACACCGATGCCTACACGCTCGACGGCTTCGACAGCGAGGGAATTTTCCCGAGTGTGCTCGGCCATGAAGGCGCAGGCATCGTCCGCGAAGTTGGCGATGGCGTAACGTCGGTGAAGCCCGGCGATCATGTCATCCCGCTTTACACCCCCGAATGTCGCCAGTGCAAAAGCTGTCTGTCGGGCAAGACCAACCTGTGCACTGCGATCCGCGCGACTCAAGGCAAAGGACTGATGCCCGATGGCACCTCGCGCTTTTCATACAAGGGCCAGACGATCTTTCACTATATGGGCTGCTCGACTTTCTCCAACTTCACCGTTCTCCCCGAAATCGCCGTCGCCAAAATCCGCGAGGATGCGCCCTTTAACAGCGCCTGCTATATCGGTTGCGGCGTGACGACTGGCGTCGGTGCCGTCACCAACACTGCGAAGGTCCAGCCTGGCGACAATGTCATTATCTTCGGACTGGGCGGTATTGGCTTGAACGTGCTGCAAGGTGCCAAGATGGCCGGTGCGAACATGATCGTCGGCGTCGACATCAATCCCGACCGCGAGGCGTGGGGCATGAAGTTCGGGATGACGCATTTCGTGAATCCGAAGGATGTCGACGGAGATATTGTTGCGCATTTGGTCGCACTCACCGACGGCGGCGCAGAATACACCTTCGATTGCACGGGGAACACCACCGTGATGCGCCAGGCGCTCGAGGCCTGCCATCGTGGCTGGGGCACGTCGATCATTATAGGTGTGGCCGAGGCGGGCAAGGAAATCAGCACGCGGCCGTTCCAGCTCGTGACCGGTCGCAACTGGCGCGGTACCGCTTTTGGCGGCGCTAAAGGGCGGACCGATGTGCCTAAAATCGTCGATCTTTACATGGATGGCACAATCCAGATCGACCCAATGATTACACATGTTCTGACGTTGGACGAGATCAACAAGGGCTTCGACCTGATGCACGCAGGCGAGAGCATAAGGAGCGTTGTTGTCTATTGACGACCGCTATTACGCGCGCAATACGTAGCAGATTGCAACCTAACAAAAGGAGCGGGAAGATGTACAGCCATATGATGGTCGGCAGCAATGACATAGCGAGATCGAAGAAATTCTACGATGCGACCTTTACTGCAATGGGTGGACGAGCGGGTTCCGAAGACCCCAAAGGCCGTCTGATTTATGTCCATAACGGCTCCATGTTTTTGGTCACGCCGCCAATCGACGGCAAGCCTGCGACTCACGGCAATGGCTGCACGGTAGGCTTTGCGATGACCCCCGAGCAAGCGGATGCATGGCACCAGGCGGGTATAGACAATGGCGGCACAGCGATCGAAGATCCTCCGGGCGTACGTGAAGGAGCTGGCATGAAGCTCTATCTCGCTTATCTGCGCGATCCCGATGGCAATAAATTGTGCGCGCTTCACCGCGTGGCTTCATAAGAGAAACGAAACATGTTCACCCATATCCTGCTCGGCAGCAGCGACACCGAGCGAAGTCGCAAATTTTACGACGCGACGATGGGCGCTCTCGGCCACGCGCCATCCGCAAGCCCCGAGGGCGCCCCGCGCCATTTCTACGGTGGTTTCGGTTCGGGCGCGCTTGGTATCGGCACGCCGACGAATGGCCAATCGGCGACTTATGCCAATGGCGGTACCACCGGGTTTGCTGCAAAGGATAAAGACGCGGTCGATGCCTGGTATGCCGCCGGTCTCGAATATGGCGGGGCTTGCGAAGGTCCGGCTGGGCCAAGGCCGAATGCACCGGGCAACAGCTACGGCGCGTATCTGCGCGATCCCGATGGCAACAAACTCTGCGCGTTCTGCCAGATGCCGGGGTGATCCGGTGAGTCTTGAAACCGTCTCGACCAATATGGCCTTTGGCGGCGTTCAGGGTGTTTACAAGCATCGCTCAAGCGCGACGGGGACGGAGATGACATTCTCCGTCTTCGTCCCGCCGCATGAACCCGGCTCGAAATTACCGGTGGTCTGGTATCTGTCGGGCCTCACCTGCACCCACGCCAATGTCACCGACAAGGGCGAGTACAGGAAAGCCTGCGCCGAGTATGGGCTGATATTCGTAGCGCCGGACACCAGCCCGCGCGGCGAAGGCGTACCCGACGATCCAGAAGGTGTATATGATTTCGGGCTTGGTGCCGGTTTCTATGTGGATGCGACAGAGGTTCCGTTTGCCCGGCATTACCGGATGCGGTCATATATTGAGGACGAATTGCCCGGGTTGGTTGGCGCAAACTTCCCCGCCGATATGACGCGCCAAGGCATTATGGGCCATTCGATGGGAGGTCATGGCGCGCTGACGATTTCGCTTCGCAATCCCGGGCGGTTCAGATCAACTTCTGCGTTCGCGCCGATTGTTTCGCCGATGAACTGCCCTTGGGGGCAAAAGGCATTGGGTGGTTATCTCGGAACCGACCAGTCCGCTTGGGCGGAATATGATGCCTGTGCGCTGATTGCAGGCGGAGCGCGGTTGCCCCACCTATTGATAGACCAAGGCGATGCCGACAATTTCCTCACCGACCAGCTGAAAACGCATTTGCTTGCGGAAGCCTGCCAAACCGCTGGCCAAAAGGCCATGATCCGGATGCAGCCGGGTTACGATCACAGCTATTATTTTATCTCGACATTTATGGGTGAACATCTGGCTTGGCATTTCGAGTGGTTAAACCGCTAGCGCATTTTCTATTCCGTCGATAATGGCCTCATCGGAACGCGGGTGTAGCTCAATGGTAGAGCTTTTGCTTCCCAAGCAAGTGACGAGGGTTCGATTCCCTTCACCCGCTCCAAATATCCTATCGAACTTCAAATGCCGTTCGGGCTGGGCTTGTCGAAGCCCGGCTTGCCTGACCTGCCCTTCGACAAGCTTAGGGCGAACGGCTTGTTGAAAGCTTCACCCGCCCCAGTTTTCCATTATAGCAGCGGCCAATGATCCCAACTGACGTCCCTTATGTATTGCTCGATGATGCCCGCATTGCTGGCGCGTCGCCTGCCCGGCTCTATGCGAACCCTGTTGAGCGCCTCACGGCCCGGACTTCCGATGAAGTTGGGCCGCTGCTCCACGAACTGCGCTCGGCCAAGATGCGCGGGCTGCATGTCGCGGGGTTTTTGGCTTATGATGCCGGGGCAGCGTTGCTTCCACACCTGCCAACACCTGCAAAGGGGCTGCTTGCCTGGTTCGGATTATTCGATTATTATCAGGAGCTTGATAGAGACGCCTTGCCGCCAAGTCTGCCCGACCCCGTTGGTGCGTGGCTTTCTGCGCTCTGCCCACAGATAACACGTGCCGATTATGCCAAGGCATTCGCTACGGTGCAGGAATACATCGCAGCAGGCGATATTTATCAGGCCAATCTGACCTTTCCGCTGTCGGCCGGTTATGCCGGCGACCCGCTGGCGCTGTATGCCGCACTTCGGCCGAGGGCGGCGGCAGGGTATGGCGGGGTGATCTGGACAGGGGAGCGGCATTATCTGTCGTTCTCGCCCGAACTGTTTTTTGCGCTGAAGGATCGGCGCGTCACTACCAAGCCGATGAAGGGAACAGCAGAACGGCGCGCCGACCCCGCTGCCGATGCTGCCGAAGCCGAGACACTGCGCACCGATCCCAAACAGCGCGCGGAAAATCTGATGATCGTCGATCTGCTCCGCAACGACCTGTCGCGGGTGTGTGAGGCTGGAACGGTTGCTGTCCCCGAACTATTCTATGTCGAAACCTATCCCACGGTCCACCAGATGACCTCGACGGTCACCGGAATCCTCCCGGAAAACACCGATGCGATTGACGTCATACAGTCACTGTTTCCCTGCGGCTCGATCACCGGGGCGCCGAAGATCCGCGCAATGCAGGTCATCGCTGAGGTGGAAACTCGCCAGCGCGGTATCTATTGCGGCTCGATCGGGCGGATCGACAAAAATGGCGATGCGGCTTTCAACGTTGCGATCCGCACTTTTACCTTGTGCGATCAGACGAAGACGGTTTCATTGGCTTTGGGCTCGGGTATCGTCGCTGACTCGGATGAGGCGGCGGAGTGGGCCGAGTGTCTGGCAAAGGGGGATTTTGCAAAAGTGGAAGGTTACGGTTTCGACCTCATCGAGACGATGCGTTTCGAACCAGCGCAGGGCATATCGCGGCTGGAATTGCATCTGGAACGGATGAAAGCAAGCGCGCAGGTCTTCGGTTTCGAATTTGACCGCCACGCCGCGCGAAACCGGCTCCACGCCGCGATATTTCATCTCGAAGCGCTTTCGAAAATCCGTTTGCTGCTTTCGAAGAGCGGGGTGGTTGCCATCGAAATACGCGCGTTGACTGATACGATTGAACCATGGCGCGTGGCTGTCGTGTCGCTTCCGGTAGCGAGCTCCGACTTTCGCCTGTGCCACAAAACCACCGACCGCGCATTTTATGATGAAGCGCGCAACGCGTCTGGTGCGGATGAAGTCCTGTTCGCAGACGCTAATGGCTTTCTGACCGAAGGCACCATCACTGCCCTATTTGTCGAGCGCGATGGCACGCTGCTCACCCCGCCTTTGTCGCGCGGTGCGTTGCCATCGGTCTTGCGTCGGGAACTGATCGAACAGGGTAAGGCGATGGAAGCCGATTTGCGCGCCGAAGACCTCGGAGAAAATTTCTTCATCGGCAACAGCGTTCGCGGGTTAATCGCGGCCAAACGGGTTGCGTAATTTTTAGGGCTTCGCTAGGGCCAGCCCCGCAACTTGCTAACAAAATAGCCCGAAAGACCCATCATGATCGACCGCCTGTCCGCCGCTCTCGGCCGGATCGCCCCTTCCGCCACGCTTGCCATGTCGGGGCGCGTAATCGACCTGAAGGCGCAGGGCGTTGACGTCATTGGCCTGTCGGCTGGCGAACCTGATTTCGATACGCCGGACTTTGTGAAAGACGCGGCTATCGAAGCGATCCGCAGCGGCCAGACTAAATATACCGCAGTTGACGGTATCGCGCCGTTGAAGCAGGCAATCATGGCCAAGTTCAAACGCGACAACGGCATCGACTATTCGCCCAACCAAATTACGGTCAATTCGGGGGGCAAGCACACCTTGTTCAACGCGCTGGTCGCAACCATCGACGAGGGCGACGAGGTCATCATTCCCGCACCTTATTGGGTGAGCTATCCCGACATCGTGCAGTTTGCAGGTGGAACGCCGGTCATCGTCATGGCTACTGCGGCGCAGAACTATAAAATCACGCCAGCGCAACTCGACGCGGCGATCACACCCAAGACCCGCTGGCTGATATTGAACTCGCCGTCGAATCCTACCGGTGCTGCCTATAGCGCAATCGAGCTGGAAGCGCTGGGTCAAGTGCTTGTAAAGCACCCGCATGTCATGTTGCTAACCGACGATATGTACGAGCATATCTGGTACGCGCAGTCGCCTTTTGCAACGATGCTGCAGGTCTGCCCCGAATTATACGACCGCACGCTCACCATGAACGGCGCGTCGAAGGCTTATGCCATGACCGGCTGGCGGATCGGCTATGCCGGCGGGCCCGAATGGCTGATCAAGGCGATGGCCGCCCTGCAATCGCAATCGACCAGCAACCCCTGCTCGATTTCGCAATATGCGGTGCTGGCCGCGCTCACCGGGCCGCAAGATTTTTTGAAAGAGCGCAATGCGGTTTTCAGGGAACGGCGTGACCTGGTCGTGGCGATGCTCAACGACGCGCCGGGCCTCAGCTGCCCGACACCGGAAGGGGCGTTCTACGTCTACCCCGACGCCAGCGGCGTGATGGGCAAGACTACCGCCAAAGGCAAGAAAATCGAAACCGATGCCGACCTTATCGACTATTTCCTCGACGATTACCGCGTCGCGGCGGTCCACGGCGCAGCTTTCGGTCTGTCGCCCGGTTTCCGTATTTCCTATGCAACATCGACGGAAATCCTCGAAGAAGCCTGCATTCGAATCCAGTCGGCGTGCGCAGCACTCGTTTGAGCGCAGCTTAACCTAATAAAACGCGGCGTTAAGTCCGACTTAACCGGCAACCTGCTTGAAACCTTTTGTGGCACGGTAACGTATCTACCAGTGTCTGCGAATAGGCAGCTAGAACCGAGAAAAACAATGAACCGTATTTTCAACTTCGTGCGATCAGAACTGTTCCTCAGCCTTGCGGGCGGCTTCGCCCTCGGCGTTGCCGGACTGGCGATAGTCAAACCTGCAAGCGCCGATATCGGTCAGGCAGAAGCATCGATGGCGATATCGGTCGGAGCGCCTGTTTATGAAGAAATCATTCCAGCCAAATAAGCTTTTACTGCGATTGCTGCCTGTCGCTGCAGCTTTCGCCTTCACCGCCGCCTGCGGCACCGATGCCCCTTCGTTGATCGGTACAGCCGAGGCCGCCGAAGGCATCCGCATTGCTGCACCTGCCGCTCCCATCATCGAACCCAAAGGCACGCAAATCGCTGTTTTTGCAGGCGGATGTTTCTGGGGCGTCGAAGGCGTTTTCGAACAAGTCAAAGGTGTGACCAGCGTCGAATCGGGCTATTCGGGCGGGACCAAGGCAACCGCCGATTATGACAAGGTGAGCGGTGGCGCCACTGCCCACGCGGAGTCTGTCCGCATCCGCTATAACCCCGCTTTGGTCAGCTATAACGACCTGCTTCACATCTTCTTTTCGGTAACTCACGACCCGACACAATTGAACCGGCAGGGGCCGGACACCGGCCGCCAATACCGCACCGCGATCTTCCCTGCGAATGCTGCGCAGAAGAAGGCTGCGAGTGCTTATATCGCGCAGCTCGGCAAGGCGGGTTACTGGAAGAAACCGATTGTGACCAAGATCGAGGGCTACAGTTTCTTTCCGGCGGAAACCTATCATCAGGACTTCATGGCGAAGAATCCGCAGCATCGCTACATCGTCATGTGGGACAAGCCGAAGGTCGCCAACCTGAAGCGGCTGTTTCCCAACCGCCATCGCTGATTAGCCCCTGTAAGCGGGAATCGCCCAGCCTTTCAGGATCGCCATCGCGCGCAGAGCAAAGCCGGCGGCAGCGCTAATGATCGCGGCAGGCAACAAAGGTGCTCCGAACCATAAAAGCAGGCCGAACATGCTCGCTGCAAGTGCCGCCGCTGTGACGTAGATTTCCGGCTTCAACAAGATCGAAGGCTCGCCCGCCAGTACATCGCGAATGATGCCGCCGACGCAAGCGGTCATCACGCCCATCATCATGGCAGGAAGCAACGGCACGCCGAGCGTCAGCGATTTCCACGTCCCGAAGACCGCGTATATCGCGATGCCGATGGCATCGAACCAGTCGAGCGCGCGGGGTTTCCAGACATTTTTGGGCGTCACCCATACCAGTCCGGCAGTTACAAGGCAGGTCGCGGGAAAGCGCCAATCCTGAACCCAGAACACCGGTGCGCTGATGAGCAAATCCCGTACCGTCCCGCCACCCACTCCGGTGACGAGCGCGAAAAAAGCGAAGGTGACCAGCGTCTGCCCACGCTGCGCCGCCGCGAGCGCGCCCGATGCGGCAAACACAGCGATGCCGAACAGATCAAGCCAGGCGATCAGGCTTGGCGCGATCTGAACCGCGTTGTCGAGCATCACATATGGATCGGCTTGCCCGTCACCGCCATTGCCGCTTCTTTTAGCGCTTCGGCGTGCGTCGGGTGGGCGTGGCAGGTGTAAGCGATGTCTTCCGATGTTGCGCCAAATTCCATCGCTAGTGCGGCTTCGGCGATCATCGTGCCTGCCAGTGAGGCTATGATGTGGACGCCCAGCACGCGGTCGGTTTTGGCGTCCGCGATGACTTTCACAAAACCGTCGGTGTCGCGATTGGTCTTGGCTCGGCTGTTCGCCATCATGGGGAACTTGCCGACTTTGATCTCGCTTTTCTCTTTGGCTTCCTCTTCAGTCAAGCCGACGCTGGCGATTTCGGGATAGGTGTAGACCACGCCCGGAATGACGTCATGGTTCACAATTCCGGTGCCGCCCGCAACGAAATCCGCTGCCGCGACGCCTTCATCTTCGGCCTTGTGCGCAAGCATGGGGCCGGGGACAACATCGCCGATCGCGTAGATGCCGGGGACGTCGGTCTTGACATCATGACTGATCTCTATCTGCCCACGCTTGTTTGGCGTAATGCCCGCTTTGTCGAGCGCTAGGCCTTCGGTGTTGGCACGGCGACCGATGGATACGAGGACGCAATCGGCTTCTATGGTTTCGGCGGCTCCTCCCGCTGCGGGTTCGACGGTCAGCGTCGCCTTGCTACCTTTCACAGTTGCGCCGGTGACCTTGGTGCCGGTGCGTATTTCAAAGCCCTGCTTCTTGAAGATCTTGGCGGCCTCCTTGCGGACTTCACCATCCATGCCGGGAAGGATCTGATCGAGATATTCGACCACGGTAACCTTCGCGCCAAGCCGCAGCCAGACGCTGCCGAGCTCAAGCCCGATGACGCCGCCGCCGATCACGACCATATGCTGGGGCACTTTGGGCAAGGCGAGCGCACCGGTCGAATCGACGATGACCTTCTGGTCGATTTCGACCCCCGGCAGCGGCGTTACGCTCGAACCGGTGGCAATCATGATGTTCTTCGCGGTGTAATTCTTCCCCGCGACGTCTATGCTATTGGTCGACGCAAACGCGGCATGACCCTTCAGCCAATCGACCTTGTTCTTCTTGAACAGAAACTCGATCCCCCCGGTCAGCTCGCTCACCGCCTTGGTCTTTTCGGCGTGCATCTGCTCGAGGTTCAGCGACACGCCTTTGAAGTCGATACCGAATTTGGCGAGCGCGCCACCGTGCGCCTCGTGATAAAGTTCGGATGCATGAAGCAACGCTTTCGACGGAATGCACCCGACATTGAGGCAGGTTCCACCCAACGTCTCGCGGCTTTCCACGCATGCGGTTTTCAAGCCCAATTGTGCCGCACGGATCGCAGCGACATAGCCGCCGGGGCCAGCTCCTATGACGATCAGGTCATAATCTTGTTCTGCCATATTTGCGGTTCCTTAAAGGTCGATGAGAATGCGCGTTGGATCCTCGATCGCTTCCTTGATGGTCTTCAGCGCGGTCACCGCTTCACGGCCGTCGATCAGCCGGTGGTCGTAGCTAAGCGCCAGATACATCATCGGGCGGATGACGATTTCGCCGCCCCGCACGACCGGACGGTCTTCAATGCGATGCAGCCCGAGTACCGCTGACTGCGGCGGGTTGATGATCGGGGTGGACATCAGCCCGCCGAACACGCCGCCGTTGGAAATGGTAAAGGTGCCGCCCGCCATGTCTTCCATGGTCAGCGTCCCGGCTTTGGCGCGAGCGCCGAAATCGCCGATGGTCTTTTCGATCTCGGCGAAGCTTAGCTTGTCGGCGTTGCGCACCACCGGGACGACCAGGCCATTGGGTGCGCTGACCGCAACCGAGACGTCGAGATAATTGTGATAGACGATCTCATCGCCATCAATCTGTGCGTTGACCGCCGGAATGTCATGCACGGCAAGTGCCACCGCTTTGGTGAAGAAGCTCATGAAGCCGAGTTTGACACCGTGCTTTTTCTCGAAGAGTTCTTTATATTTCTCGCGCGCTGCGATTACCGCCGACATATCCACGTCGTTGAAGGTGGTGAGCAAAGCCGCGGTTTCCTGTGCCGACTTCAATCGCTTGGCAACCGTCTGGCGCAGGCGCGTCATGCGGACGCGTTCTTCTTGGCGACCGGCGACCGCAGGGGTGGCAACCGACGTGGCCGGCGCGGGGGCAGCGGCGGGCGCACCCTTGGCTGCGGCAACGACGTCTTCCTTGGTCAGGCGTCCGTCCTTGCCGGTGCCCCTGATCTTCGACGGGTCGATGCCGAGTTCGAGCACCATTCGGCGCACCGAGGGCGAGAGCGGGAGGTCACTATGTTCGGCAGGAGCGGCTGGCGCAGGTGCGGGCGTTGTCGCAACGGGCTGCGTTGCAGAGGCGGGGACGGCCGCCGGTGTCGGGGGGGCAGCAAGCGCGCCCGATCCGACCTCAATGCTCGCAATCACCGCACCGACATTAACCGTCGCGCCTTCCTCGACGACATAGGCACCCATCACGCCAGCCACCGGCGAAGGCACTTCGACCGCGACCTTGTCGGTTTCAAGGCTGGCAATCGGTTCGTCGGCGGCCACCGCCTCGCCCGGCTTTTTCAGCCACTGGCCCAACGTGGCTTCGGTGATCGATTCGCCCAGCACGGGCACTTTGACTTCGGTACTCATATCGGATCAGCCTTTTCTCTGACGGCGGATTTCGGCGCGGACATTGTGACCGAGCGCATCGGCGACCAGCGCCGCCTGTTCGGCCTGATGGCGTTTGGCAAGACCGGTTGCGGTCGCAGCAGCTGCCTTACGACCGGCATATCGCGCGCGGGTGGGCGCGGTTTTGGCCTTGGCGAGGCATTCCTCGATGAACGGATCGACGAACGACCAACTGCCCGCATTTTTGGGTTCTTCCTGCGCCCAGACAACTTCCTCGAGATTCGCCATCCGCTTCAGGCGGATCACCAGCGGTTCGCCGGGGAAGGGATAAAGCTGCTCCAGCCGGACAACCGCGGTGCTGGTGTCCCCAGCCGCATTGCGCGCTTCCATCAGGTCATAGGCAACTTTGCCCGAGCACAGCACCAGCCGCTTCACGTCGGTGTCCGCGGGCGCATTCGGGTCCGAGAGTATCCGCATGAAGTGGCTCTCGCCCTGAAAATCCTCGGCCTTCGACACCGCCAGCTTGTGACGCAGCAACGACTTCGGCGTCATCACCACCAACGGCTTGCGGAACGAGCGCGCCATTTGGCGGCGGAGCAGGTGAAAATAATTGGCGGGCGTAGTGCAGTTCGCGACCTGGATATTATCCTCGGCGCACAGTTGCAAAAACCGTTCGAGCCGCGCGGAGCTATGCTCCGGCCCCTGCCCCTCATAACCATGCGGCAGCAACATCACGAGCCCGTTGGCGCGCAGCCATTTGGCCTCGCCAGCCGCAATGAACTGGTCGATCATCACCTGCGCGCCGTTGCCAAAATCGCCGAACTGCGCTTCCCAGAGCACCAGGGTTTTCGGTTCGGCCCCGGCATAGCCATATTCGAAGCCGAGCACGCCGAATTCGGAAAGCGGACTATCGAGTATCTCGAAACAGCCGTGCGGAAGCGTCGAAAGCGGAACATATTTCTCTTCGTTTGTCTGGTCGACCCAGACGCCGTGCCGCTGGCTGAATGTCCCGCGGCCCGAATCCTGTCCAGACAAGCGGACGCCATAGCCTTCGGACAAGAGCGCGCCGAAGGCCAATGCCTCGCCGGTCGCCCAGTCGAAATTCTCAGCAGTCGTGAACATGGTTTTTTTGGCCTCGAGTACGCGGCCCAAGGTCGGATGGATATTGAGGCCTTCGGGCACCGTGGTCAGCGTCCGGCCAAGGCTATCGAACAGCTTTTTCGACACGCCGGTTTCGACATTACGCCGCGCGGTTTCGGGATCGGCTGGCTTGGACAGCCCCGACCAACGCCCGCCGAACCAGTCGGCCTCGTTCGCCTTGTAATCGGCGGCACCGGCAAATTCCTGTTCGAGCTGGGCTACGAAACGCGTGATATGCTCGTTCGCCCAATTGCTGTCGATCACGCCCTGCTCGGTCAGCCGCTTTGCGTAAAGCTCGGCGACGCCCGGATGCCCCTTGATGACCTTGTACATTAGCGGCTGGGTAAAGCTCGGCTCGTCGCCTTCATTATGGCCAAACCGCCTGTAGCACCACATGTCGATGACGATGTCGCGGTGGAAGGTCTGGCGGAATTCGATGGCAATCTTGCAGGCGAAGGTAACCGCTTCGGGATCGTCGCCATTGACGTGGAAGATCGGTGCCTGAACGCCCTTGGCGACGTCCGACGGGTAAGGCGAGGAGCGCGCGAATTGGGGTGAGGTTGTGAAGCCGACCTGGTTATTGACGATGAAGTGCAGGCAGCCGCCAGTGTTGTATCCGCGAATGCCCGAGAAACCGAGGCACTCCCAGACAATGCCCTGCCCGGCAAAGGCCGCATCGCCGTGCAGCAAAACGGGCAACACCTGCTCGTGCTTTTCAAGGTCGTCGCGCGCGGTCTGGTTGGCGCGCACCTTGCCCAATACAACCGGGTTCACTGCTTCGAGATGCGAGGGGTTGGGGACAAGGCTCATATGAACCTTGATGCCGTCAAACTCGCGGTCGGTGCTGGTGCCGAGATGATATTTCACATCGCCCGATCCGCCGACATCGTCGGGGTTGGAAGAACCCCCCGAAAATTCGTGGAAGATCACGCGGTAGGGCTTGGCCATCACATTGGCGAGGACGTTCAACCGCCCGCGATGCGGCATGCCGTAGACGATTTCGCGAACGCCGAGCGATCCACCATATTTGATCACTGCTTCCAGCGCGGGAATCATCGATTCGCCGCCGTCGAGACCGAAACGCTTGGTGCCGACATATTTGCGGCCGAGGAATTTCTCGTACTGCTCGGCTTCGATCACCTTGGCGAGGATTGCCTTCTTGCCTTCGGGCGTAAACTGGATCGCGGCGTCCTTGCCTTCCATGCGTTCCTGCAAAAACCGCCGCTCCTCGACGTCGGAAATGTGCATATATTCAAGGCCGACCGGCCCGCAATAATTGGTACGCAAGGTTTCGACAAGTTCGCGCACCGTGGTCCATTCAAGACCGAGCGTTCCGCCGACATAGACTCGCTTGTCGAGATCGGCACCGGAGAAACCATGATATTCGGGGGTCAGGTCGGCGGGGATTTCCTGCTTCGACAACCCCAGCGGATCGAGATTGGCCGCCAAATGTCCGCGCACGCGGTATGTTCGCACCAGCATCATCGCGCGGATGGCATCGCTTGCCGCCGCCACCGCATCGCCTTCGGCCATCGGCTTGCCGGCCGCCTTTGCCGCAGCCTTGATCTCGACCGCCATCTGCGTCGGGTCGAGCGATGCGGTCAGCTCGTCGGTGACTCCCAGCGGCCAGTTAGCGCGTTCCCAGCTAGGGCCGCGTTCGACTTCGAAATCCTGGTTTTCGATACCCATGTTACTGCCTTCCGTGGGGAGGGGTTGGCGGTTTAACCTTTCAGCAACTCAGCCAATGTCCGGCCAAGATCGGAGGGTGACGGCGATACGCGAATTCCCGCCGCTTCCATCGCCGCGATCTTGCTGCCCGCGTCGCCCTTGCCGCCGGACACAATCGCCCCCGCATGGCCCATGCGCCGTCCGGGAGGGGCAGTGAGGCCAGCGATGAAACCGACCATCGGCTTCTTGCGGCCCTTTTTGGCTTCGTCGATCAGGAATTGTGCCGCTTCTTCTTCGGCGCTGCCCCCGATTTCGCCGATCATGATGATCGATTGCGTTGCATCGTCGGCGAGGAATAGTTCGAGCACGTCGATGAAGTTGGTGCCGTTGACGGGGTCGCCGCCGATGCCGACGGCTGTGGTCTGGCCAAGCCCCTCGGCAGTGGTCTGGAACACCGCCTCATAGGTGAGCGTGCCCGAACGCGACAATACGCCGACCGATCCTTTGGAGAAAATGCTGCCGGGCATGATGCCGATCTTGCATTCACCTGGCGTCAGCACGCCGGGGCAGTTCGGGCCGATCAGCCGCGATTTCGAACCTGACAAGGCGCGTTTGACCTTCACCATGTCGAGCACAGGAATACCCTCGGTGATACAGACGATCAGCGGGATTTCGGCGTCGATGGCTTCAAGGATCGAGTCGGCGGCAAAGGGCGGCGGGACATAGACGACGCTTGCGTCCGCGCCGGTCGCCTGCTTGGCCTCGAGCACCGTGTCGAACATCGGCAGGCCAATATGCGTGGTACCGCCTTTGCCGGGAGTCACGCCTGCAACCATCTGAGTGCCATAGGCAAGCGCCTGCTCGGTATGGAAAGTGCCCGTGGCACCGGTCATGCCTTGAGTGATGACCTTGGTGTATTTGTTTACTAGGATGGACATTAAAAATTCCGTTCAGTTGGCAAGTTCTTTGAAAGGATTGACGACTTTTACAGCGCCATAAATCTGACCATCGTTGAGGTCTTCGCTGAACAGCGTTTGGGCGTTCAAAGCGTTGGCCGCCGCCAGCACAGCACCGTCCCAATAGGAAAGCTGGTAGCGGTCGGCGAAAGCGATACCTTCGAATACCAATTGCTGGTTGGTAGGGACAAAGTCCATTGACGCCATCATTTCGAGCCATTTCAACGCTTCGTTTTTAGGCAGCGGGACAGGGTGCAGCCTCAATGCGTTAGTGTAAAATTCCTGCATGATCTGGGCAGACATACCGAAATTGTTTTGCTTCAAAAGATCGCGGGCAACTTCCCGTTTGCCCATGTCTTTCTGAGCCTCTTGGACTGCGGCTGCGTAAAGAAAAACGTTGGTGTCGATGAAGCAGTCGGTCATCGTTTGTGACGATCATAAGTGTCTTCGCGATTCCAACTGCTCATATCGAACCGCGCTTTAGTATTCGCGCCCAAAGCAAGTACTTCGTCGATTAATTCCTGCCGCCGTGCGGTTGTGTCAACCAAATCCTCCATATGCTTGCGGATCAAAGCGTTGACGGTGGTCTTACGCTCCGCCGCATAAACGCGAACGCGCGCGAGTGTGTCATCGGGTATGGACAAGGTCAGATTTGTCATTTTTTTTCTCCACATTTACACAGGATACGTGTAAAATAGAGTCGCATCTCGTTCATGTCAACGCGCCAGCACTGGGCGAACTGTTCACGCAAGGCTTGGCTCAATCGCCTTGCACGCCACCAGCAATTCCCTGACCGCCTCGACTGAGACGTCAAGATTACCCTTCGCCTCATCGTCGAGCGCTATTTCGACAATCTTCTCGACGCCGCCTGCGCCAATGACCACCGGCACGCCGACATAGAGATTGTCGACGCCATATTGGCCGGTCAGGTGAACAGCTGCGGGGAGGACTCGCTTCTGGTCGTAAAGATAGGCCTCGGCCATCGCGATGCCGCTGGTGGCGGGGGCGTAATAGGCCGATCCGGTTTTCAGCAGTGCGACAATCTCGCCGCCGCCGCTGCGGGTGCGCTGGACGATGGCGTCGATGCGTTCCTGGGTCGAAAAGCCCATCTTGATGAGGTCGGGAACCGGAATGCCCGACACTGTGGAATAAGCGATGACCGGAACCATCGTGTCGCCGTGGCCGCCAAGCACGAAGCTGGTAACATCCTTGACCGAAACCTGGAATTCTTCGGCAAGGAAATGGCTGAAACGTGAGCTATCGAGTACGCCTGCCATGCCAACGACTTTGTGATGCGGCAGCCCAGAAAATTCGCGCAACGCCCACACCATCGCGTCCAACGGGTTAGTGATACAAATGACAAAAGCGTCCGGCGCGTTGGCGGCAATGCCCTCGCCGACGGCTTTCATCACTTTCAGGTTGATCCCCAGCAGATCGTCGCGGCTCATCCCCGGTTTGCGCGCAACACCGGCGGTGACAATGATGACGTCAGCGCCTGCGATATCGGCATAATCATTGGTGCCGGTGATCTTGGCGTCGAAACCCTCGACCGGACCGCACTGTGACAAGTCGAGCGCCTTGCCCTGCGGCACACCCTCGACGACGTCGAACAGAACGATGTCGCCAAGGCCTTTCAATGCTGCGAGGTGGGCAAGCGTGCCGCCAATATTACCGGCGCCGATAAGCGCAATCTTCTTGCGAGCCATGAAAAACTGTCCTTCCTTTAGGGCTTATAGCGGAATTGCGGCGGCGTTACGCCGAATCGCTGTGGATAACAACCCACTAAAGGCCCGAAGCCAACGCTTTTTATGATAACAGTTCGCAATAGCGTTAAAGGCGTTTTAACCCGCCACCCGCCGCAACATTTCCATCCAGATCGGCACCTGCCCGTGAAAGCCCTGCGCATAAACACGCTCATCGAGACCGTGAACGCCCTCTTTCTCGCCGACAATGCTCCAGTATCCGCCAAAGCCGTAAACCGGGATGCCTTGCGACCGCAGGAACGCGCCGTCGGTCGCGCCTGCCGACTGGAATGGAACTACCGGCGCATCTTTGAACCGCGTGGCAATGGCGGCCTTATATGCTTCGGTGACTTCGTCGCGAAGCGGCGTCGGCGCGGTTTCGGGGGTTGGCGATCCTTCCACGACCGTTACCGAAACATCCGGCCCGGAAAGCAATTGTAACTGTTGGCGCACCTCCTCGACCTTCACGCCGGGAAAGATGCGGCAGTTGACGGTGGCCTCGGCTTTTTGCGGCAATGCGTTGGCAGCATGGCCTCCACTGAGCATCGTCGCGACGCAGCGGGTGCGGGTCGAACCGGGGTCGAGCCCCTCCAGAAGGTCGGCGGTTTCGCGATCCTTCGGGTCGGCCAGAAAGCGTTTGACCAGTTCGCCATATTGCCCGTTGTCGCGTTTCGTCAGAAGTTCGTAATCCGCCCGGGTCGCATCGTTGATCATCGGTGCGAAGCGGTGACGTTCCAGCGCCGTTATCGCGCCCGCCAGCGCGTAAATCGCGTTGTCGGGACGCGGTGCGCTGCTGTGCCCGCCACGGTTGGTGGCTGTCAGCTTGTAATCGGCATAGGTCTTCTCGGCAATTTGCATGTAAAAGCTGTCTACCCGCCCGTCTGCGTAGACCGCGCCGCCGCCGGCATCACCGTTGAGCGCATATTCGGCGTCGATCAGCGTACGCCATTCGGCCGCCGCTCGTCGCGCTCCATTTCCGGTAGTTTCCTCGTCGCCGGTAAACAGCACGATGATATCGCGCGTCGGTTCGAACTTCTCTGCACGCAGATATTGCAGCGCCAGCACGATGCCGGTCAGCGCTGCTTTGTTATCGTTCGAACCGCGCCCCAGATAATAGCCGCCTTCCTCGCGGAACTTGAACGGCGGATATTTCCAGTCGCTCTCCTTCGCCTCGACCACATCCATGTGCGCCATCAGCAGGATCGGCTTTTTGCCCGAAGGCTTGGCGGCGGGCCAACGCGCGATCAGCGTTTGGGTATTGTCATGGTCCTTGACGATGACGTTGGTGATGCCCGCCTTGCGGAATTCGGCAGTAAGCAGCGCAGTCATCTTCTTGAACTCGGCTGTGCGGCCTTCGACCGTCGGGATTTCTACGATTTTCGCAAAGAGCTGCTTCTCCGCCGTCCGCTTTGCATCGTCTTGCGCGTGCAAAGGCGTCAGCGCCAGTATCGCCGCCGAAAGTACCAACAGTCTTTTCATGCCCGTCTCCCTCTTCGGCTCAACCCTAATGCTCGCCGTGCCCTTCTGCCAGATATTCCTCGCTCTGCATTTCCAGCAGCCGCGAGACAGTGCGATCGAATTCGAACTTTCCGTCGCCTTGCGTGTATAGTGCATCGGGCAACGCATCGGCGCTGGCGATTAGCTTTACCTTATACTCGTAGAGCGCGTCGATCAGTGTGACAAAGCGCGCCGCTTCGTTGCGGTTGTGCGGACCCAGCACCGGGATGCCGACGATGATCACACTATGATAGCGCCGCGCGATGACGAGATAATCCGCCGCGCCGCGCGCTTCTGCGCACAAACGCTTGAACGAAAATACCGCAACGCCCTTCAATGATTTCGGCACATGCAGCATCCGCCCACCGCCGACGTCGATTTCCTCAGACGGCACATGCGCGCGGTCCTCCGGCGGGTAATCGGTGAGGCGGAAGAAGGTTTCCGACAGCGATTTTGTTGCCTCCGGTCCATTCGGCACTAGCCAGGTCTGCGCGTTGCCAAGCCGCTCACGACGATAATCGGTGGGCCCATTGAGCGAGACGATATCGAGCTTGTCCTCGACCAACTCAATGAACGGCAAAAACAATTGCCGGTTGAGCCCGTCTTTGTAGAGATCGCCGGGATGGCGGTTCGATGTTGTCACCACCGTCACCCCCGTGGCGATTAGTCCCGTGAACAGCCGCGACATGATCGCAGCGTCAGCAGTATTGTTCACCACCATCTCGTCGAAGCAAAGCAACCGTACCTCGTCAGCCAGAGCATCGACCAGTGGCCGGATCGGGTCGCCCTCTTCCTTCTCCCGTTCGACTTTAAGCCGCGCATGGATATCAATCATGAACTCGTGAAAATGCGCACGACGTTTGCGTTTGATCGAGACGCAGTCGAAGAACAGGTCCATCAACATTGACTTGCCGCGCCCGACCCCGCCCCATAGATAAAGCCCGCGCGCCGGTTCGGGTTTCTTGCCAAGAAAGCGCCAGATCGTGCTGCCGCGTGGAGGAACGGCTTCAAGCTCGGCCTGCACCTTGCCGAGCGCCTGAACCGCAGACGCTTGGTCCGAGTCAGTTTTCAACTCGCCTGCCGCAACGAGCGCGTTATATCGAAGGGTAACGCTATTCATTCCAGCGCCCATTTTGCTCACGCGGAGGCGCGGAGGACATAGAGGTGCAACGCCTCCCTGCGTCCTCTGCGCCTCTGCGTGAGATTTTCATCTCTTTGTCGGTTTCCTGATCGTGCCCGAGAAAGCGGCGATGCGGTTCTCGCCCTGAAGAACCAGTCCACGCATAAATAGCAGCCGCCCGGTTTCTTTCAGTAGCTCGACCTCCGCATCGAGCGGTTCGCCAATGATGCCCGCACCGATGAACTGTACCGACAGGTCGAGCGTCACCGCAGTTCCAGCTTCGATCAGCCCGAACATCCGCGACGCGCCGAACATCGCGACGTCGATGAAACCAAGCGTGACTCCGCCATGGATGGCGTTGCTCAAATTGCTGTGCGCGTGGCCGGGAAACATACGAAGCCCGGCCTTTCCGTTTCCCTCGCTCCGCACCAGCATCTTGCCGAGCACTGTACCATTGTAGCGGCTGGCATCGGTCATCTGCCATTTATGCCAACCCGGATGGTCCGGATCGGGGCTACTATCGAACGCGGGTGTGTCCACTAGATGTGCCGTTCGGCAACCATCTTCTTGGTTTCGGCGATCGCCTTCGCCGGGTTCAAACCCTTCGGACAGGCGTTCGAACAGTTCATGATCGTATGGCACCGATAGAGACGGAAGGGGTCCTCGAGTTCGTCAAGTCGCTCGCCGGTCATCTCGTCGCGGCTGTCGGCGAGCCAGCGATAGGCTTGCAGCAAGATTGCGGGGCCGAGGAACTTGTCCGAGTTCCACCAGTAAGACGGGCAGCTCGTCGAACAGCAGGCGCAGAGGATACACTCGTAGAGCCCGTCAAGCTTGGCGCGATCCTCGGGGCTTTGCAACCGCTCCTTGCCCGAGGGTTCGGGCGTTACCGTCTGCAACCAGGGCTTGATCGACGCATATTGCGCGTAGAAATGGGTGAAATCGGGGACGAGATCCTTGATGACCTCCATATGCGGCAGCGGCGTGATGGTGACCTCGCTCTTGCAATCTTCGATCGCGGTGGTGCAGGCGAGGCCGTTCTTGCCGTCAATATTCATCGAGCAGGAACCGCAAATCCCTTCGCGGCACGAGCGCCGGAATGTGAGCGATGCGTCCTGCTCACCCTTCATCTTGATGAGCGCATCGAGCACCATCGGTCCGCAACTGTCGGTGTCGATCTCGAAATTGTCGTAACGCGGATTTTCGCCACTATCTGGGTCGTAGCGATAAACCTTGAACTTCCTTACCGAACCACCGCTGGCCGCAGCATGGGTCTTGCCCTTCTGCACTTTGCTGTTCTTGGGAAGAAAGAAATCGGCCATGGGAACGTCCTGTTAATCCGCTGTTGCCCGTTGCCCTAACCAAGACAGCCAACAATCACAAGTCCGCAACTGCGTCAACTCGCGGTGCTTTTTTTGCAAGATGCACCCGCAGCTTGTCGATCTTGCGGCCGTCCATATCGACAACTTCGAAATGCCATCCTTGATCGACGAGCGATTCACCTTCGTGCGGGAGATGCCGCAGGATGCTGAGAACATAGCCCGCCGCCGTCGCATAATCACGGTCCTCGGGCAGGTTGATATCCAGCGCCTCGGCCATAGCGTCGGCTGACATCGCGCCCGACACCAGCATCGAGCCATCGTCGAGCCTGACGATATTGGGCGCGCTGCCCTGCGCCTGGTCCGAAGCAAATTCACCGGCTATTGCCGCCAGCAGATCGTTCGGAGTCACAATCCCTTCAAAATGCCCGTATTCGTCATGCACAAGCAACATCGGCACCTCGGACGAGCGCAATATTTCGAGCGCATCCATTGCATCCAACTGGTCGGATATGATTTCTGCACGCCGCATCAATATGCGGATGTCGAGCGGCTCACCCTTGATTTGCGCAGCGACAATATCGCGCGATTGCACGACACCGATGATATCGTCCCCGTCCTCGCCAGTCACCGGCAGCCGCGTATGGAGCGAATTGACGAGTGCCTCGCGCACTTTGTCGTCCGAGGCATCGACGGAGATCCGGTCGACATCGGTTCGCGGGGTCATCACCTCGCGCACGGGCCGGTCGGCAAGCCGGACAACACCGGCGATGACCTTATGCTCATGCTCCTCGATAATACCCGCATGGGTGGCCTCGGCAAAAACCATCCGCAGCTCTTCGGCGGTCAGGGCGTCGCGACTGTCCCGGCGAAGGCCTAGCAACCGGAAAATCAGCGAACTCGACTTATCGAGCAGCCAGACAATCGGCGCGGTGATTCGCGCCAACAGCTCCATCGGCGCGGCCATGATGACAGCAATGCGCTCGGGCGCAATCAGAGCGAATTGCTTCGGCACCAGCTCGCCCACCACCAGCGACGCATAGGTCGTCAGCGATATAACCATGCCGAAACCCAGCGTATCGGACCATTCGACCGGAACGCCCAACGCTGCCAACCGCTGGGCAATTGGCTCTCCCAATGTCGAACCCGAATAAGCGCCATTAATAATGCCGATCAGCGTAATCCCGATCTGGACGGTGGACAAAAACTTACCCGGATCGCGTGACAGTCTGAGCGCAGCCTTGGCGCCGCTGCTTCCTTCTTCGGCCATCGCCTTGAGCTTCGCGGTTCGCGAGGAGACAATGGCAAGCTCGGACATGGCGAACACGCCGTTCAGCGCAATCAACATCAATATCGTTGCGGCGTCGAACCAGGGAAAAGGGTGAAGAACGTCCATCGGGAGAATTACGCCATAAGGCCAAGCAGGGGCACAACGCAACAAAATGAACGAAAAATGGTTATGGTCAAAAGATGTAACACAGGGAGAGCCAATCATCTCTCGTTCATCTTTTCAGGCGTTAAGCTGAACAGGTTTACACAAAAGGAGATGAAATCATGAAAAACAATCATATCATATCGCTTGGCCTCGTTGCGGCCCTGCTTCCGCTATCGGCCTGCGTCACTGACCCCGAAACCGGCAACCGGACGATTTCCAAGGCAGCTATTGGCGGTGTTGGCGGCGCTCTTGGCGGCTATCTGCTGGGTGACCTGATCGGCGGCAAACGCGACCGCACCGAGAAGATCGTTGGCGCGGGCATCGGTGCGGTCGCAGGTGCAGGCGTAGGCTATTATATGGACGAGCAGGAAAAGAAGCTTCGCCAGCAAACCGCCGGCACCGGTGTCAATGTTATCCGCGACGGCGACAATCTGGTGCTCGACATGCCTTCCGAAGTGACTTTTGCGGTTGATAGCTCGACCGTACAGCCTGCTTTCCAGAATACCTTGAACCAGGTTGCGCAGACCCTGACCCAATATGAAAAAACCTATGTCGATGTGCTTGGGCACACCGATTCGACCGGGTCGGATGCGTACAACCAAAGCCTGTCCGAACGCCGTGCTTCGTCGGTTGCTGGCTATCTGACGTCACGCGGTGTGCAGTCGGCACGGCTTGCGACCCAAGGCTATGGCGAAAGCCAGCCAAAGGCGAGCAATCTCGACGCGGCCGGCCGCGCCGCCAACCGACGCGTTGAAATCCGGCTGGTGCCAGTGACGGCGAGCTAAACGGTTAGGCCCTTGAGCAATTTGGGCAGGGCGCCGCTTTCGCCCCTCGCTTCGGCCATGAAAAAGGCCTTGGCGGGGGGCGTTCGCTGGATCAGGCTCATGCCAAGACGGCGGACGGCGGAAGCGGTTTTTCCGGGGATACCGAAGAGCCGGTTGAGGCCGTCGGTTGAGGCGGCGACCAGCGATGTATCGACGCTGCGCCAGCGGCTGTAGCGTTCGAGCAATTGTGCGTTGCCGAGGTCAAGGCCAAGCCGAATTCCGTCGACGATCACCTCGGCCAGCGCCGCGACATCGCGCAAACCCAGATTGAGGCCTTGGCCTGCAATCGGATGGATGCCGTGCGCGCTGTCGCCGATCAGCACCAGCCGCTCGGCGGTAATCGACGCCGCGTGGTGGAAGCCTAATTTATAGGTCGATAGCGGCGCCGCCAGTTCGACTGCGCCCAATATTCCGCCCCCCGCTTTACCACCCATGGCTTTTTCAAGTTCGGCTGCGTAACCGCGCGGCGATAGCTTCAGATAAGCGGATGCATCCGCAGTATCGACCGACCAGACGATGGCCGACCGGTGTCGCCCGTCGCCATTGACCATCGGCAGCACCGCAAACGGCCCCGACGGATAGAAAATCTCGTAAGCAGTTTGAGCGTGTGGTTTTTCGTGGAAAATTGCGCCGACCATTGCGCTGTGACCATATTGCCAGTGAGCAATTTTTATCCCGGCCTCGTCGCGCGTCAAGCTCTGCCGACCTTCGGCGACGATCATCAAATCGGCGGTGAGTGTACTGCCGTTGTCCAACACGACTTGAGCTGCTGCGCCGTCACGGCTCTTGCTGGCGATGTTGGCGGGCATATGCAGCGTAATAGCTTCGCTGGCGTTAGCCGCCCCGAATAATGTCTGCCGTAAAAAGCGGTTTTCAAACATCTGCCCCAGAAAACCGTCATCGGCGCTTGGCACGAAATCGAGCGCGCCGGGTTTCAAACCGTCGCTCACCCATATCCGCTCAATAGGGCAGCCGTTGCCCGCCAACGCATCGCCCAAGCCAATCGCTACCAGCATCTTCATGCTCGAACTCGAAATTGCCGAGGTTCGCCCGTCGAAACCGGCGGCGGTCATTCTGGCAGGATCGGCGCGGTCGATGACATGGCTGGTGATTCCGTGCGCGGCAAGCGCAAGCGCCTGTGTTAGCCCGATTAGGCCGCCGCCGATTATGATTACGTCCGCTTTCTGAGTCATGCCGCGCTTATGGCGCATAGCGGGGGCGGGTTCAAAGCACGATTTTAGCGGTCACGCTTGACGGCGAGTCCGCAGGGCGCGAAAAGGGGCGTATTAACCCTATAGAGCAGCATAGCATGGCGTCGCGCAGTCCAAAATTGAACCCGAAAACGTCGATGGCGAACTGGCGCCAGATGATGCGGTTGTCGCTGTTGCGCAGCGGTGCGCTGATCGGCGCGGGTGCGCTCGGGCTGTTTGCGTTGTTCTTCGGGCTTGCGGTGCTGAGCTATTCGTCTGCAGACGCGGCGTTCAACAGTGCTGCTGCCAGTGTCGAGCATAACTGGATGGGGCAGAGCGGGGCGTATCTCGCCGATGCAGCTTTGTTCCTGTTCGGCCTGCCAGCAGTCCTGTTGCTGCCATTGATGCTGGTGATCGCGCGGCGTCTGTGGCGCGATGTGCCGCAGCCCCGCTGGAAGCGGCAGATGAGCCTGTGCCTGCTCGGCATGATATTGGCAGGTTTCGGCCTCGCCTACTGGCAACATGATAACGACATCGGCCTGCCAGCGGGATGGGGCGGGACCATCGCTTTGTTGCTCGATAATGGCGTGAGCATGTTGGTCGGGCAGATCGAAGGCGTGTTGCAAAGCGTGGTGCGCGTGTCGCTTATCATTGGCAGCCTGTTCGGCGGTATTGCACTGGTCATCCGGTCGCTCGAGCTCGAAGAACCGCTGTTCCGGATTCCGGCGATGTCGATGCCGAAGATTGGCGCCAGGCATGGCGTAGTGCTCGCTCCCGACAATGACGATTACATGCCAACGCCGGTCATTGAGGCAACGCCGCCGCGCAGGCCGGTCGAGCCCGACACGCGCAAACCGCCGGTTATCGACGACCGTTCACTTGCCCCCAAAAAAGCCGCGTTCTCGACAGGTGCCAGGCAGGGTGATTTCTTTGGCAGCTACATTTTGCCGTCGCTCGAACTGCTCGATCCTCCGCCGTCGGTTCCGGTGCCCAAGCTCGACAAAGCGGCGCTTGAGGCCAATGCCCGACTGCTCGAATCGGTGCTCGACGATTTTCATGTGAAGGGCCAGATCGTTGCCGTCCGCCCCGGACCTGTGGTGACGATGTACGAACTCGAACCAGCGGCGGGCATCAAGTCGAGCCGTGTTATCCAGCTTGCCGAGGATATCGCCCGCAACATGTCGGCGCTATCGGCGCGCGTTTCGGTTATTCCGGGGCGCACAGTGATGGGGATCGAATTGCCCAACGCGCACCGCGAACCGGTGGTGTTCCAGGAAATGGTCGGCTCAGGCGCATTCGCCGATCAAAAAGGCGCGCTTCCGATTATCCTCGGCAAGAATATCTCGGGCGATCCGGTGATTGCCGATCTTGCCCCGATGCCGCATTTGCTGGTCGCGGGGACCACGGGGTCGGGCAAGTCAGTTGGGCTGAACTGCATGATCCTGTCACTGCTCTACCGACTGACACCCGACCAGTGCCGCCTGATCATGATCGACCCGAAGATGCTCGAGCTCAGCATCTATGACGACATCCCGCATCTGCTGTCGCCGGTGGTGACCGAGCCGGCGAAAGCAATCCGCGCACTCAAATGGGCGGTCGAGCAGATGGAAGACCGTTACCGCATGATGTCGTCGCTGTCGGTTCGCAATCTGGCCAATTTCAACGAGAAAATCCGCGCGGCAAAGGCAAAAGGTACGCCGCTTGGTCGCAAAGTGCAGATCGGCTACGACCCGATGACCGGCCAACCGCAATATGAGGAGGAGAGTCTCGAATACGACATCATGCCGCAAATCGTGGTGGTGGTGGACGAACTCGCCGACCTGATGATGACCGCTGGCAAAGAGGTAGAGTTTTTGATCCAGCGGCTGGCGCAAAAGGCGCGCGCGGCGGGCATCCACCTGATCATGGCGACGCAGCGGCCTTCGGTCGATGTTATTACCGGCGTGATTAAGGCCAACCTGCCAACGCGGATTTCCTTTCACGTGACGTCGAAAATCGACAGCCGGACCATCTTGGGTGAACAGGGTGCCGAACAGCTGCTCGGTAAGGGCGACATGCTCTATATGGCGGGCGGGCGTGGCTTGACCCGTATTCACGGGCCGTTCGTCTCCGATGACGAGGTTCGCCGTGTCGCCGATCACTGGCGCGGACAGGGCAAACCCGAATATATCCACGCGGTGACCGAAGAGCCGGAGGATGGCGGTTTCGACTTTGGCGGAATGGGCAGCGACGACAGCGAGGAAGATTCGCAATACCGCAAGGCGTGCCAGATTGTCTTCGAAAGCCAGAAAGCCTCGACCAGCTGGATCCAGCGGCAATTGCGCATCGGCTATAACAGCGCGGCTCGACTGATCGACCGGATGGAGGAGGACGGCTTTGTGTCCGCGCCCAACCATATCGGGCGCCGTGAAGTGCTCCGCGACCGGAACGGCGATCCGGTCTGACGGTTAACACGCGGTTCAACGCGTAACGGCTAGTTGGGTGCAATCTCAAAAGGATAAAAATAATGAATTTTGCAAAATACGCCCTGATGTTCGCGCCCGCCGCTTTGGTGCTGGCGATGCCGTCGAGCGCGCAAACGCAGGGCGACAAGATGGCGCGCGTTGTAGCGCATATGAAAGCGGTCCAGACGATGACCGCCAGCTTCACCCAGACTGACCGCAAGGGCCAGACGCTTTCGGGCAAATTGCTGCTCAAACGTCCGGGCCATGTCCGCTTCGAATATCAAAAGGGTGTGCCGCTCTTGATCGTCGGCGATGGCAAAGCGCTGACGATGGTCGATTACGAAGTGAAGCAGGTTCAGCGCTGGCCGATCCGTAACAGCCCGCTTGCCGCCTTGCTCGACCCCGGACAGGATCTGGCGCGCTACGGCAAGCTTGTGCCGACATCGACTGATGACGTGATCAGTGTCGAGGTGCGCGATGCCAAGCGTCCCGAATTCGGGGTGATTACGATGGTGTTTGTGAAGCAGGCAGGCGCGCCGGGAGGGCTGACGCTCAACGGCTGGGTCGCGCTCGATTCGAAAAATAACCGGACCAGTATCCGACTCGGCAATGTAAAATTTAACGGAAATGTCCCTAATTCCAGCTTTACTTGGAAAGATCCGCGGCCTGTTCGCCGGAAAAGTTGAGACAGGGCGACGAAGCGATGCTGAACGCCGATCAACCGCGAAGCTGAACGCGGCTGTTCATCTGGGTGACAGGAAAGTTTTGTATAAATACGTCATCAGCGGTTGGCAGTTTGTGTGGTTTTCCCCCCTGTTGCCCACAACGTGACGCCCGCCACTGATATCCGCGTGACGAACGCAAGCTTAGCCCTCATCCCAAATGCCCCCGGGATGAGGGCTTTGCTTTTTCCACCTTCATTGAACCACCGGCTTGCCCATGCCGCATGGCCTCTATAGGGCAGCCGCATATGGCTCAAACACTCCGCATAGCTTCCTGGAACATCAACTCGGTCCGCGCCCGTCTCGATATTGTCGAACGCTATCTCAAGGAGGATTCGCCCGACATCTTGTGCCTGCAGGAAACCAAGGTCATCGACGGTATGTTTCCCGAAGGTTTATTCCGCCAGCTCGGCTATCGCCATATGATGGTCAACGGTCAGCCGATGCACCACGGCGTCGCTATCGTCAGCAAGGTTCCCTTGCGAAACCGGCGAGTCGAGGACTGGCAGGCCAATGGCGAGGCACGGCATGTCGGTGCTGAATTCAGTATCGAGGGTGGGGCGACCGTTCGGCTGGACAACGTATACATCCCGGCAGGCGGCGAGTTTCCCGATCTGGAGAACAACCCTAAATTCGGCCAGAAGCTCGATTTCCTCGGGCGGATGACCGACTGGTCGGCAAAGCTGGACGGCCCGACGATATTGACCGGCGATTTCAATGTTGCGCCGCTCGAACAGGATGTCTGGAGCCACAAGCAACTGATTAACGTCGTCAGCCACACACCCGTGGAAATCGACCTGCTGGCGAAATTGAAGGCCGCTGGAAACTGGGTCGATCTGGCGCGGCAGTTTGTCGATCCTTCGCAGAAGCTCTATACATGGTGGAGCTACCGCGCTCAGGACTGGGAGGCATCGGATCGTGGCCGGAGGCTGGACCATATGTGGGTGACTCCCGATCTCGAGGCCAATGCCGTATCGCACCAGGTTGACAAGAAGTGCCGGAGCTGGGGCAAGCCGTCCGACCACGCACCAATCGTCACGGAATTCGCTTTTTGAGCGAGGAGATTTCTTCCGGCGATCCCCGCCAAGCAGCGCGTGCCATCGACTCGCTTCGGCGGGGCTGGGCGATACAGGTGCAAGGGAAGCAGGGAGCCTTGGTATTGATGGCTGTTGAAACGGCGGCCGCATTTTCGGATGCATCGGCATTGTTGCTGTCGTCGAGCCGGGCGGCAACGCTCAAGCTCGCCAATCAGCGCGCCGCTGCAGATGTGGCGTTGCCGGTAATGATATCAGCGCCTGCCGAGCTCGATGCCGGACTGGCGCTCGCTATTGCCGACCCGACGCTCGATTTGCGCTATCCGATGAAGGGACCGTTTTCGGCGCTGCCGTTGAACGACGGGGGGGCGGCGCTTGCCGCGATGGAACTGGCACGGCTGGCGGGTCTTCTACCTGCGTTTTTGGTGCACAATAATAGCAGGGATGACATCGGCACCGTCACGCCAGCCGATATAGCCGCATTCAATGACAGCACGTCACTGCAAATTTCGGCCCGTGCCCGGTTGCCAGTGGCGGCCAACACCGATGCCGAGATTGTCGCCTTCCGCAGCGATGCCGATGCCAGCGATCATATCGCCCTGATAGTAGGCCAGCGCGACCAGAGCGCGCCTGTCGTGCGGCTGCACAGCGAATGCCTGACAGGCGATGTGCTTGGCAGCCTGAAATGCGACTGTGGCCCTCAACTGCATGAAGCGCTGCACCAGATGTCGGGTGCCAAGTGGGGCATATTGCTCTATCTCAGGCAAGAGGGACGTGGCATCGGGTTGATCAATAAATTGCGTGCCTACGCCCTGCAGGATCAAGGCTTCGACACGGTGGATGCCAATACCCGGCTTGGCTTCGCGGTAGATGCGCGCGATTTTTCTGTGGCGGCGCGGATGCTCGATCTACTTGGCGTGAGTGAGTTCAAGCTGCTCACTAACAACCCGAACAAGGTATCGGGGCTGGAGGCCGAGGGGCTAAAGGTTATCGAGCGCCTGCCGCTCCAGATTGCCGCCAATCCCCACAACGCCGGCTACCTCGACACCAAGCGCGACCGAACAGGGCACCAGCTCTAACCGCTTGCCAACAGGCCGCTCCCCGCAATACATAGTTATTTCAGGGTGTAAGGAACGGGGACGGTTTGGCAGACGCGGAGCATCGGGCACTGGTTGCAGCATGCTTTGGTTGTCCGGAGCATGAGGCGGGGCTTATTGCCGCGAATATGGTGTTGCGGCGATATCCGCACCGTGCACCGATAGCGCTTCGCGGCGATCCGTCTTCGCACCTTTATCTGGTAATCGACGGCCTGGCCTCGGCCGATCTGTTCAGTATAGACGGCCAATATGCGCAGCTTGCCGGATACGGACCCGGCGAATTGTTCGGTGCTTATCCCGAAGCGATGACGCACCGTGCCGATATCACCGCGCAGGGCGGCCTGAATGCGTTGATGATCGAAACCGACATATTGAGCGGTCTGGCAAAGCAACACGCCGCGATTGCCCAAGGTATCGCGCATATCATGGCGCGGCAGCTCGATTTGACGCTTGACCGGATGGCGGCACGGATCGGCCTAAGCGCGACCGGACGGTGCTACCGCGCATTGCTGCAACGCTCGGACGACAATGGCTGGATAAAGCCAGCGCCGGTGCTGTCGGCACTTGCCATCGGGGTCAATACGACGCGCGAAACCGCGTCGCGCGCGCTGGCCAATCTGGTCAGGCGGGGAATTGTCGAGCGAAGCGACGCGGGGATCAGGATCGTGTCGCGGCGGATGCTCGAGGATATGGTGGTTTAGTCGACTACTCGGGGGGAGGCAATTCGCCTTCTTCCTCGTCGTTGTTCCTGCCGAGCGCGCGGTCGATAAACGCGTCGTCGAGCGGCTCGGGCTCTTGGCCATCGACCAGATTGTCATCCGGGGGAAGTGGCTGGCCCTCGATCGGCATCCCGTTCTCATCGAGCAACAGACCTTCTTCGCCCTCCAGTGGCAATAGTTCCTCGTCTTCGAGCCGCTCGGGAAAGGTCACCTCGGTGTCGAATTTCTCGACCGGACGTCCCGACACAGCGACACGCATGAACGCCGCCCAAGCTTGCGCCGGCGCGCGTCCACCCTCAAGTCCGCCGACCGCGCGCGCGTCATCGCGACCCATCCAGACGCCGGTGGTCAGCCCGCTTGAAAAGCCGAGGAACCAACCGTCCTTATTACTGCTGGTTGTGCCCGTTTTACCCGCAACCGGCCTGCCGATATTGGCAGCGCGTCCGGTGCCAGTGGCAACCGCAGTCTGCATCAGGTCGGTCATCCCGCCCGCAACCCAGCTCTCGACCAGCTGGATCGACCGTGCGGGCTTGGCCTTGTAGATGATGTCGCCTTCGATGGTGGTGACTTTGCTGATGCCATAAGGCGAAATGCTGCGGCCCTTGGCGGCGACCGCAGCAAAGGCGCGGGTCATGTCGATCACCCGTGCTTCGGACGTGCCGAGCACCATCGACGGCAAAGTGTTGATCGGCGTGGTGATTCCGAAGCGTCGCGCCATGTTGGCGATGCTGCTTGTCCCGACTTCGTTGCCGATCTGCGCGGCGACTGTGTTTTTGGAATAGGCAAAGGCGGTTCGAACGGTGATCTCTCCCGCGTAATTTCCGCCGCTATTCTTCGGCTGCCAGCCGTCGATTTCCACAGGTTCGTCCACAACCTTGTCCTCAGGGCGGAAACCCGATTCGAGCGCGGTCAAGTAGACGAAAAGCTTCCACGCCGAACCCGGCTGGCGCACGGCGGTGACCGCGCGGTTGTAGTTGCTGGTGACATAATCGGTGCCGCCCACCATTGCCTTGACGGCACCGTCGCGGTCGATGGAGACGAGCGCGCCTTGCGCACCGCGCGGAGCATTTGCGGCAATGGCTGCGGTTGCCGCGCGCTGCATTTTAAGGTCGAGCGTGGTCCAGACATCGATTGGCTTTTCGGTCTCGTCGATAAGTCCGTCGAGTTGCGGCAACGCCCAGTCGGTAAAATAGCGCACACTGTCCTGCGGCGGTTCGGCGGCCATCCTGACCTGCGCGGGCTTGACCGTCGCGGCTTCAGCGGCGGTAATCATCCCCGCATCCTGCATTACCTCGACGACAACGGACGCGCGGCCAAGCGCAGCCTTGGCATCGGCCGTAGGCGAATAACGTGACGGTGCTTTTACAAGCCCGGCGATGATTGCGGCTTCGGCTAGGCTAAGCTCTTCCGCACCATGATCGAAAAATTTCCGGCTGGCCGCATCGACGCCGTAAGCACCGCCGCCGAAATAGACCTTGTTCAGATAGAGCTCGAGAATCTGCTCCTTGGAGAATTTGGTCTCCATCGCCAGCGCGAGAACGATCTCGCGCATTTTCCGTCCGAATTCCTTGTTGTTGTTGAGATAAACGTTGCGCGCAAGCTGCTGCGTGATTGTCGATCCGCCCTGAGTCCAGCGGCCCTCGACAAACCGGACATAGAACGAGCGGGTAATACCGATGGGATCGACGCCCGGATGCATATAATAGCGCCGGTCCTCGACCGCGACCATCGCGTCCTTCATTTCGGAAGGCAGCTGCCTGATCGTCAGCCAGCGACCAAAGCTTGGGCCCAGTGACTGGATGACCGTGCCATCGGCGGCGCGGACACGGATCATTTGCCCATTGGGCGAGGCCTTGAGATCTTCGAAGCTCTCTATCTCGCCGCGGGCAATGGCTACAAAAATGCCCAGAACCATGAGCAGTAATAAACCCGCTATGACGCCGATCTTCAAAAGCCGGACGGTCCAGATACGGAACGGTCCGTGTTGCGATACAGAGCTAGCGCGTGCCATTGGCGGCGGTGTTAATCACAATCGGCAGGCGTCACAAGCGCCATTCGTCTAACGCCTTTGGGCAAACTCACTCCGGGTCGAATTCCAGGGATGCGCTATTGATGCAATAGCGCAATCCGTCAGGGCCGGGACCGTCGGGGAAAACATGGCCAAGATGTCCTTCGCAAACCGCACAGCGCACTTCGGTGCGAACCATGCCGTGCGAAACGTCGCGATGTTCGGCGACGACTTCACTGTCGGCAGGGGCGGTAAAGCTTGGCCAGCCAGAGCCGCTGTCGAACTTGGTGTCCGAGGCGAACAGCGTTGTGCCGCATCCCGCGCAACGGAATTCACCCTCGCGCTTCTCGTCAGTCAGCTTGCCTGCAAATGCGCGCTCGGTGCCCGCCTCACGCAGCACATGATATTGAACCGGATCGAGTTTGGCGCGCCATTCGGCGTCGGTCTTTTGCACTTTTTCCATGATGTCACCTTTCGCGTTGTCATGTGGGGTTTGGGGTCCTTGTGGTCAAGCCACCTGCTTTAACCGACTGTTCACCACGTTGTGCCATTAGTGGCAGGATATGGCAGGACCAGGTCATATGCTGCGCGTCGTGGGGGCGTTGGGGCTTTTGCCGTTGCTGGTGGCAGCGGGAGACGACGTGTGCCGGTTGTGCAGCGCCTCCACGACGTCAGAACAGGGAACAATCCGACGCGAAATCCCGCTGACCATAGAAATCACTACAAAACTCGACTTCAGTCGCGCGGCTTTGTCGGGCGCTGGCGGCGGCGCAATCGAACTTGATCCGCAGGGCGGCGGCAGGCGTGTCGATGGTGGCCTCATCGATCTCGGCGGGTCCGCTTTAGCCGGAACCGCCGTGGTCAGGGGCGAACCGGGTCGGACGGTGCGTATCGACATGCCAGTCACTGCGCGTATGACCTCGTCGAACGGCGGCGTGATCGAAATTGCCGGGATGCGCACCAATATCGGCGCTAATGCCCGTCTGGACAGCGCCGGACGGCTGGAATTTGCGTTTGGCGGTAGGTTGCTGGTTAAAAGCAATGTCTTCGGCACATTCCGCGCGCGAATACCCATTACTGCCCAATATGAGTGATTAGCCGAGCCGGGCAGCAGCGCGCGCGATGCGGACGAGTTCCTCTTCCAGGATCACTTGGCCAAGGCCTTCCTTGACGGCCATCAATTTCGCCTCGATGTCGAGCAGATGGCCATTCAACCCGGACAGCCGAGCCGACGGCCAGCGGCTGAGCTGACGGACGAAGCTGTCTGCTTCCTTATAGAATATCGAGCGCGTTGCTTTCACGACCGCGCCGGGGTTGGAACCCTGTTCGACCTTCGCACGCATTGAAGCGAGCATTCCGACCCTTCGCTGTAGCGCGCGGACAATGCGGATCGAATCAACCCCGACATCGCGCGCAGCGGCAAGTTCGATGCCGACCTTGCGCAACTCGCCGCTCATGATCTGGTTGATGAGGCCGCTGACATTCTCCTCGCCGGTTTCGGCCGATAGCGCTTCGAAAACCGCCGCTTCGACTGTCGCCGGTCGTTCGGGTGAGGCGTCATAATATAGCGCGAGCTTTTCGACTTCGGCGGCACCAAGCTTGCGGTCTTGCCCGGTGTAACGTGCAATCCGCGAAGCGAGCGCGCGGTCGAGCTTCAGGCCTTTGGTTGCTGCTGCCGCCATGATCGCCGCCGCTGCGTCGCCTTCTTCTGGCAAATAGCAGATATGCGCCATTGCGCGCGGCGAACCCTCGGCCAGTTTGCGCAATTTGCTGGCCTTGGTCAAATTGCCTGCGGTCGCAATCACCGGGCTGCCTTCGCCCGCCATTTCGAGAAGGTTTTCGACCGCCTGCAACCCCTCTTCGCGGCGGAAACTAAGCCGCACGTAGCGTTTGTCGCCGAACAGGGACAATGCCGAGGCTTCATCGACGAGCAATGCCGGGTCGCTTTTGATGCGCTCGCTGTCGATGTCGATGCGCTCGACGTTAGAACCCAATGCGGCGGCCATTTGCGAGGCGATATCGGCAATGGCCGATTCGTCCTGACCGAAAATCAGGTAAAGGCGGATGTCAGGACGGGTATTCAGCGCCCCTATGAAGCTGCGCTCTTTCGGGCTGCTCATTCGCCGGGGGTGGCCTGCCGCGCATAGAGCGACAGGCGGGTAACGATCTGGTCGGCGACTCGCTGCGACAGATTTTCGAGCGCGCTGTTTTCGCCGGCAATCGTCGCATATTCCGATCCGACAACGTCGATACCGGAGTCCGAACAGGCGGTCGCATCGACAACCGTTGTTCCGGTCGCATTTTCGATCAATTGATAGCGCGCGCGCAGCGTCCGCCGCTCCCGGGTGATGGTGTCATCGGCGCGAACACCGAAGCCTTCGATATCGTCGTCTAGCGCCACCACCAGCCGGTAACGCGGGCCCTCCGCTCCCTCGCCGCGTAACCGGTCGTTCAGCGCAGTTCTTACAAGCCAGCCTGATTTGCCTTCGATGGGCTCGACCGAGACCGAACCGAGCGCCATCGCAACAGCTCCGGTCGAACCACCGCTATAGAGCGGCTGCAGGCCGCACGAGCCGAGCAACAGACTAAGGGCGGAAAAGACGAGTATGCGGATCATAGAACGATATTGACCAACCTGTCGGGCACGACGATGACCTTGCGGACCTCGGCCCCGTCAATCGCATGTTGGACTTTCTGGCTGGCAAGCGCAAGCGCCTGCAACTCGTTCTGGCCCAAGCCTTTGGCGACCGACAACGTATCGCGCAGCTTGCCCCTGACCTGAACCGCGATGGTGACTTCGCTCTCTACCAGCAACGCTGGGTCAACCTCGGGCCAAGCGGCGTTGGCAATCAGTCCTTCACCGCCCAGCTTTTCCCAGGCCTGCTCCGCCAGATGCGGGACCATCGGCGCAGAGAGCAGAACAATCGTCCGGATTGCGGCATTACGGCTGGCGTTGGGTGCTGCTTTCTCGATCGCGTTGGCCAGATCGTAAATCTTGGCAATCGCCTTGTTGAACGCCAGCGCATCGATGTCTGCCGTTACCCCCGCAATCGCCTGATGCGTCTTGCGGTCGAGCACTGGGTCGGAGCCGTCCGCTTCGCTTGCCTGCCCGACCAACCGCCACAACCGCTGGACGAAGCGCCAGCAGCCCTCGATACCGCTTTCCGACCATTCCAGATCGCGCTCGGGAGGACTGTCGGATAGCATGAACCAGCGCACCGCGTCGGCGCCATATTGGTCGACAATATCGTCGGGATCGACCACGTTTTTCTTCGACTTCGACATTTTCTCGATGCGGCCTGCTATGGCAGGCGCTCCGCTGTCGACGATGGTCCAGATATCGCCGTCGCGTTTTACCTGCTCGGGACTAAGCCAGCTTCCGTCGCCTGCCTGAAAGGTCTGGTGAGTCACCATGCCCTGCGTAAACAGCGAAGCGAAAGGCTCCTTCACGTCGATCATGCCGATATGGCTCAGCGCACGGGTCCAGAAACGAGCATAGAGTAGATGCAAAATCGCATGTTCGACACCACCGATATACTGGCCAACGGGCAGCCATTTTTCCGCCGTTGCACGGTCGAACGGCTGGTCCTTCGGCTGGCTGGCGAAGCGGATGAAATACCAGCTCGAGTCCACAAATGTGTCGAGCGTGTCGGTTTCGCGCCCCGCCGCCTGCCCGCATTTGGGGCAATCGACCTTGCTCCATGTTGGATGGCGGTCGAGCGGGTTGCCGGGGATATCGAAGCTGACATCTTCGGGCAGAACTACGGGCAATTGCGCAACGGGCACTGGCACCGCGCCGCAAGCCTCGCAGTGGATGATCGGGATCGGCGTGCCCCAGTAACGCTGGCGGCTGACGCCCCAGTCGCGGAGGCGATATTGAGTCTGGCTTTCGCCCCAGCCTTCGGCCTCTGCCTTGGCGATGACGTCGGCCTTGGCCTCATCGACGGTCATACCGTTCAGGAAATGCGAATTCACGATTTTGCCGGGGCCGGTATAAGCGACATCGCCTTCGAAATCGCTGTCGTTCAGGCCGCCATCGGCCACGACACGGGTGACGCCGAGATCATATTTCCGCGCGAAATCGAGGTCGCGCTGGTCGTGAGCCGGACAACCGAAGACTGCACCGGTGCCGTAATCCATCAGCACGAAATTGGCGACATAAACGGGCAGATGCCAGCTGGCATCGAGCGGATGTTCGACCGACAGGCCGGTGTTGAAACCCATTTTCTCGGCGGTCTCGATATCCGCCGCCGTGGTCCCGCCCTTGCGGCACTGCTCGATAAACGCTTGCAATTCGGGCGCGTTTGCCGCCAATTTCTGAGCCACGGGATGGTCGGCGGCAATTGCGATAAAGCTTGCGCCGAACATCGTATCCGGACGCGTGGTGAAGACGTCGATGCCGTCGCTGGTTCCGGGAAAAGCAAAGCGGCATTTCAAACCCTGCGATCTGCCGATCCAGTTTTCCTGCATCAGCCTTACTTTGTCGGGCCATTTGTCGAGGGTGCCGAGGCCTTCGAGCAACTCTTCGGCAAAGTCGGTGATCTTCAAAAACCACTGGCTCAATTTGCGTCGCTCGACCGGCGCGCCCGAGCGCCAGCCTTTGCCGTCGATGACCTGCTCATTGGCAAGCACGGTCATATCGACCGGATCCCAGTTGACCGCCGATTCCTTGCGGTACACGAGGCCTGCCTTCAGCAGCGCGAGAAACAACGCCTGCTCATGCCCGTAATAATCGGGCTCGCAGGTCGCCAGTTCGCGGGTCCAGTCGAAGGCGAAGCCGAGCCGCTTCAATTGAGCGCGCATGTTGGCGATGTTCTCGCGCGTCCAGCCACCGGGGTGAACGCCCTTTTCCATCGCGGCATTTTCGGCGGGCATCCCGAAGGCGTCCCAGCCCATCGGGTGCAATACTTCGTGGCCCGTCATCCGCTTGTAGCGCGCGATCACATCGCCCATCGTGTAGTTGCGGACATGGCCGATATGAATGCGCCCCGACGGATAGGGAAACATCTCAAGCACGAAGCTGCGTGGTTTGGGCGAATTGTCGTCGGCGACAAAAGTCGCCTGTTCATCCCAAATCTTCTGCCACCGCGCGTCGGCGACGTGCGGGTTGAAACGCTCCACGTCAGTCATAAAAGCCTATCCGGTGATCGCAGTCCGGCGAAGATCGCGTGCCTTGGTGAGGATGATGCCTTCGAGTTTTTGCACCGTCGCGGCGCGCAAGGGAGCGGCCACCCACTGGCCGTTCTGCGAAACTTCGCGGCTACCGGCTACGCGCAGCGCATCGGCGCGCAAATCCTGGTCGAGGATCGAGACCGTCAGCTTGACGCGCTCGCCGGGGCTTTGCGGGTTTACATACCAGTCGGTGACGATCACTCCGCCTGCCGAATCGGTCTGCACCAGCGGCATGAACGACAGCGCGTCGAGTGACGCGCGCCACAAATAGCTGTTGACGCCGATAGTCGTAACCTGGCTCGCGGCGATGTCCGCTTCGGGACGCGCCTGATTGCCACAGGCCGACAGCAGCATGGTGCCGGAGGCGAGGATGAGGGCGAGGCGGGTGAAGCGCATAGATTGTCCTTGGGGCTGAGCTGTATCGAAAAGTCTCTATATCGGCTTTGCTGGCTTGGGCAAGCTTTCTGGCTGCTGAACCGGCGGCAGTAGACTGCAGCCAGAACCGCAATATGTGGACCTTATGCAACAGATTGCGAAAAAACGGGTTTATTTGGCCAAAGGTCTTTTGTGACAGGCAAATCAGGCGTATATCGGTTTTCAACAGGGAGTCGAATTGACCATCGTCATGGCACTAAAACGATCATTCGGGCGGAAAAACGCCACTTTTGCCGCTGCATTGCTGGCAACGGGGTCGCTTGTGCTGTCACCGATTGTTGCCCCGGCTTTCGCCGCAAAGTCGATTGGAAAGGCGCGCACCGCTTCGCAAAGCTGGCTGGGCACCTTTACTCCTGCTGGCGTTGACAGCAAGCTGGCTGCGAAATTTGCCGCGACCACACGCAGCGATGCGCGATTCCCGTTCACGCCAGCCGGTGCTGACACGAACCGCAGCCGCACAATGACTGTTGCGGCGCGCACCGATTCGCCGATGGCGTCCGGTGCTGTTTCGGTTCGGAATGCGATCGGAGCGATCGAGCCCGGCGCGAACAAGTCCGTCCGTCTGGCTGTCACCGATTACCGTCTGACCGCATCGCGCGGTTGGCAGGGCTTTGCTTTGCCGTCGTTGCCGAAGCTTGCGGCACAGGTGCCGGTATCCGAATTGGGCAAGGGTAGCTTCCGGCTCGACGATAAAGCCAAGAAGCCGAGCAAATTCAGCACCAATATCAAGCTTGACCAGAATTCCGAGGTTGCGCCACCGGCTCGTGGCAGCGCAGCGGCTGGCGATTACAAGCTCGATGTCGGCGGCAGCTTTTCGATCAGCCGCAAGATCGACGTGACCGCAGGCGTCCGCTACGCCAGCGAGCGTGACCGCGTCATTCCGGCAGCCGATGACCGCAAGGACAGCGAAGCCGTCTACGTCGGCACCAAAATCCGCTTCTAAATTCGTTTAACGCCGAAACGCATCGATGGCGGCCCAGCCGTGGACGTGTAGCGCTGCGGCTTTCCGGGCGTCCATCCCGCCGAGCGCGATTACCTTCATGCCTCGCGCAAGCTTGGCCAATCGCATGAGGCCGCTGCGACCCAAAACCGGAGCCCCCGCGTGCGAGGCCGTCGCGAAAACCGGCGAGATCAACACCAAATCTGCGCCATTACGCCGGGCCTCGGCTAGTTCGCGCCGATTGTGGACGGGGGCGCTTCGAACCATGTTGTTCGACCGGCGTTGTCCTTTGCGGGCGTGAAAGCCAACGGCGCGCCAGCGACGCCCGGTGCGTTCGTCGCTTGCCAGCAATAGCATATGCCCGCGCTGTCGGCATATCCGCCGGACCCGCCGGAATAGCGCCATCCGTGCATCCATTGCCAAATCATAATGCCTGAAAACAACCCCTGACCGGAACGGCAGCCGCCTGATCGCGGGCAGCAAGTCATCCCCGAAGCGCGGGTCTGTCATTAGCCAAATTCGCGGAAGGCTGTTCTTCTCGTGTCGCAAGGTCTGGCGGCGGCTCATCGCCTCGCCTATAGCCCGCGATCATGGAAGAAGCGACCACAGACAATGCTGCCGACCGGCTTGGCCGGATCAACGACGCGGTCGGTGCGGCGGCCAAGCTGGCCGCCCGACCTGCAGAAGACATAAGTTTGATCGCGGTGTCGAAAACCAGAAGCGCCGACGAAATTCTGCCGCTGCTTCAGACGGGTCACCGCGTCTTCGGCGAAAACCGCGTGCAGGAGGCGACCGAAAAATGGCCAGCGCTTAGGTCCGCCTATCCGGATGTTTCGCTCCATCTGATCGGCCAGTTGCAATCGAACAAGGCCGAGGAAGCCGTTGCGCTGTTCGACGCCATCCATTCGCTTGACCGGATTTCATTGGTGGCCGCGCTTGGCAAAGCGATGCGCGATCAGGGCAAAGTGGTTCCGTGCTTCATCCAGGTCAACATCGGTGGAGAGGAGCAAAAGGGCGGATGCGCGGTCGAGGCGTTGTCCGATCTGCTGGCAAGCGCACGCGACGCCGACATAATGGTGGCTGGCCTGATGTGTCTGCCCCCCGCCGATATCGAGGCAGCGCCGTTCTTCGCGTTACTCGCCGAACTGGCGGCGCGGCATGGTCTGAATGGTTTGAGCATGGGGATGTCGGATGACTTTGCCACGGCTATAATGCTCGGCGCCACGCATGTGCGGATAGGGACAGCATTGTTCGGACCGCGCGCTTAGGCAGCCAGCGCAAATCTGGCCAAGCCGTGTTTGACCGGAACCAGCACCGCCATCGAATCCAGTATGGTCAACCCGCAGGCCTGCCGGATAGCCACGTCGTTCGCGTCCATCCCACCCGTCAATGCACCGAATGCGGGCATGATGATCTTGCTCGGTGTCTGGACAAAGCAGCGCCGCGATACCATTCGCCTGCGCATAAGCGCACGATATTTGGGGTGAAAATGCCCCGATATTTCGGGCGTGGCGTCTGCGGGATCGGCTTCGTGCCTCAGGACGATATCGCCGATGCGCCGTTCGATGACCGATGTCCCGCCCCAGCGCCCGGAGAGATGCGGGTCGTGATTACCGGTAATCCATGTCCAGTCGAAACGGCTTGTCAGGTCGTGTAGCAATGTCGCCGCTTCACCGCCGAGCCGTTGCTCGCCATCATCGTCATGGAAATTGTCGCCGAGACAAATAATGGCCGCAGCGCCCGATGTGTTGGCCAGCCTTTCCAGCTCGTGCAACGTTGAAAGACTGTCATATGGCGGCAACATCTGTCCTCCGATTGCGTAGGCGCTGGCCTTCTCCAGATGCATGTCGGCCACCAGCAATGCTTGCCGGTCGGGCCAGTATAACGCGGCATCGCCCGCGACTTCGAATGTCTGTTGTCCGAATGAAAAACTGCGCGTCATTTCGCCTGCGGCTATGACGAACCGGTCTGCGGCTGGCAAGCGCGCCTTCTATTGCGCGAGGGCAAGCCGTGAGGGAGATCTACTCTCCACACCCTTGGGCAGATCGAAACCGACACGCCGGTTGCCGAAGTCGACGAGCACCCGGTCGAACAGCCTCAACGCATCCATACCAAGCAATATCGCAGGCCGGTCCTGTAACGAAAGCGCGGTGAACGCATAATTATCGGCAAAGGTAATCGGCAAATCGTTGATCGTCAGCCCGCCGACTTCGATCTGCCTCAACTGGGTATATTCGCCGGTCAGGATCGCGCCAGTCACGCTCATCATTCTCACCGGAACGAACTCGGTCGTGCGGTGGCGACGGCGGAGCTTGTCGCGCAGCGCCAGATTGGCCATGCTGCTCTGCGCGCCGGTGTCGAGGATGATATCGACCCTCATGCCGTCGATCTTGGCGCTTGAAATGATCATCCGGCCCGCCTTTTTCTTCGCGGTGACAACGATCATTCCATTTTCCAGCTTGCTCTTGCCGCGTTGCTTGCGCGACGGCAGCACATCCATTTTCCGGTTGGCGAAATCGAGATGGACCCGGTTGTCCTCGAGACTGTCGATGCCGAGCAGGCCATAAGCGCCGAGGTTGGCGCGTTCGAGCCCGGGCGCCTCCAGCCCCTCCAGATTAACCGAGGCAGTAGTCAGCTTCTCGATAAAGAACGAATTGACCTTGGTTTTGCCCGATATCGTCGCCAGCGTCAGGATCGGCCCCGATTCCAGCGCTAGCCTTTTTGCAAGGTCGTTGGCGATAACGGTACGCTCGGCCCCGGTATCGACGATGAATGGAACCGCCTCGCTCCCGTTGACCTGAACCTGCACCGTCATCCGGTCGCTACGGTCGATGCCGAACTGCTGGATAATCGCAGGCGCGTCTTCGGCGATGGCGACGGCCTCATCCTGTGCCGCAACGGGCGCGCCCGCCGCCAAGAACAGCCCGAACAAGGTGCGTTTCATTTTCCGTCTCCTGCAACGATGATACGCCTCTTT
>CAZQBS010000009.1:0-7077 GCA_964591835.1 uncultured Sphingorhabdus sp.
CCGATCCGGCGACCGATTATCCCTTTTACTGGGGCCATGCCGATGAGGTGGGTGAAGGTGAAGGGGCGGGGGCAACGCTCAACCTGCCGCTGTCGCAGGGGACTGGGTTGGACGCGTTTCGCGCGGCGCAAGCCAAGGCGCTGGAGGCAATCGCCCGCTTCGCGCCAGGACTGTTGATCGTGAGCTTCGGTTCGGACACCTATGCAGGTGACCCGATTTCGCATTTCAAGCTGGAGACGCCGGATTATGCGGTGCTGGGCAGCGATATTGCCAGTGCCGGGCTGCCAACGGTCGTTCTGACCGAGGGCGGCTATGCCGTCGACATGCTGGGCACCAATCTGGCGAGTTTTTTGAGCGGGTTTTGAGAGGGTCATCGCAGCGATGAGTGCTTATTGTTACTGATCGATTCCGAGTGCCGCCCACCAATCCTGCGCACCGTGCAGAACGCGGAAAATCCGCACGCGCTTTTGCTCGGGTCGATAGAAAATAAGATAGTCGGGGAATCCGGCAACTCGCCATTTGCGTAAGCCATCAAGATCGGCTTTGCGCGTTGGTACAATGGGACCAAGCTTGGGCGATACGCCCAAGGCGGTAAAACTGTCTTGGGCAGAATCAACGAAGCGCAACGCCGCCTCTTTGCCTGCCTCTGTCTCGAGATAGTCGGCAAGCGAATCGATATCCTGCTGCGCAGCGCGCCGCAGGACAAATCTGGCTTTCGTCAACGCGTGGAAATCCGTCGGCGAAGCTCATCCCAATTAGCGTCGGTCCACTCGATATCCTCGCCCTCAAGCCCTTCAAGCAGCAGAGCCTCCAGCTTCTCCTGTGCCTTGGCTTTGGCTCCGGCAAGAACAAGCGCGTCGATACATTCCGACACCGAAGCGTAACTGCCATCAGCCACTTCGGCGTCAACTAGGGCTTTGCAGCTATCAGAGAGGGAAATGCGGATGTCGTCCATGTCCCATATCGTATTGCAAATTCGGCAAATTGTCGAGATCTGGATCGATGGCGAGAAGATTTTGAAGTCAATCGGCCCCGTGGGGTCAATCGTCCGCATCGAGATCGGCCATCAACGCGTCGTAAGCAGGCGAACGGCATCGGACACCGAAAGTCTATAGCGGCCACTCCTATGGCCCGTCATTCATGCAAATCGCCAAAAAAGGGCGGCCATTTCTGACCGCCCTTTTATCTCAAAACTCGACCAAAGTAATACTTTGGTCGAACCCCTCAAAGCTTGCTCACCAACTCCGGCACCACATTGAACAAATCACCGACCAGCCCGATATCAGCCACCTGAAAAATCGGTGCGTCCTCGTCCTTGTTGATCGCGACGATAATCTTTGAGTCCTTCATGCCCGCCAGATGCTGGATCGCACCCGAGATACCGACCGCGATATAGACTTCGGGGGCGACGATCTTGCCGGTCTGGCCGACCTGGTAGTCGTTGGGGACATAGCCCGCGTCGACTGCGGCGCGCGATGCGCCGACGCCTGCGCCGAGCTTGTCGGCGAGCGGCAATATGGTCGCCGCGAAGGTGTCGGCGTCCTTCAATGCGCGACCGCCCGAGACGATGATCTTGGCCGATGTCAGTTCGGGACGTTCCTGCTTGGCGATTTCGCTGCCTACGAAGCTGGAGAGCCCTGCATCGCCGCTGCCCGAGACCGCCTCGATGCTAGCCGAACCGCCGGTGGCCTCTGCCTTGGCGAAGGCGGTGCCGCGAACGGTGATGACCTTTTTGGTGTCCGACGACTGCACAGTGGCAATTGCGTTGCCTGCGTAGATCGGACGGGTGAAGGTGTCGGCGCTTTCGACCGACAATATGTCTGAAATCTGCATCACGTCGAGCAAGGCTGCAACGCGCGGCGCGATGTTCTTGCCGTGGCTTGTCGCGGGGAAGACGAATGCGTCGTGGTTTGCGGCCAACCCTGCAATTAGCGGCGCGACGTTTTCCGCAAGCTGGTTTGCATAGGCCGCGTCATCGGCAACATGGACCTTGCTCACTCCAGCGATTTTGGCGGCGGCTTCGGCAACCGCGCCGCAACCTGAACCTGCAACCAGCGCATGGACTTCGCCCAACTTGCCCGCAGCGGTGACGGCGGCCAAGGTCGCGTCCTTCATCGACGCGTTGTCATGCTCTACAAAAACGAGAACGCTCATGCGACTACTCCCAGTTCCTTGAGTTTCGCGACAAGCGCATCGACGTCCGCAACCTTGATGCCAGCGCTACGCACCGGCGGCTCGGCAACCTTCAACGTTTTCAGTCGCGGAGAGACGTCTACGCCATAATCGGCGGGTGTCTTCATCGCCATCGGTTTGCTCTTCGCCTTCATGATATTGGGCAGCGAAGCATAACGCGGCTCGTTGAGGCGAAGGTCAGTAGTAACAATCGCGGGGGTCTTGAGTGATACGGTTTCAGAACCGCCATCGACTTCGCGCGTGACCGAGACGCTGTCGCCCGACACTTCGACAGCGCTGGCAAAGGTACCCTGTGGACGACCCGTCAATGCAGCGAGCATCTGCCCGGTCTGGTTGTTGTCATCATCAATCGCCTGTTTGCCCAGAATGACAAGGCCCGGCTGTTCTTCGTCCATGATCTTGGCGAGCAGCTTGGCCACACCCAACGGCTCGACATCTTCGGCGACGATCAGAATCGCGCGGTCGGCACCCATGGCCAAAGCGGTGCGGAGCGTTTCCTGCGCCTTTTCAGGGCCAACCGAAACCGCAATCACTTCGGTCGCAACGCCCTTTTCGCGAAGGCGAAGCGCTTCTTCGACCGCGATTTCGTCGAACGGGTTCATGCTCATCTTGACGTTGGCGAGATCGACGCCGGTGCCATCGGATTTGACCCGCGGCTTCACATTATAATCGATGACCCGCTTTACGGGGACGATGATTTTCATGGTTCAGTCCTCTTCTACCGACTCGGGGCAGGTGGATACCCGCCAAATCCCTTGCGCCTATGCTTGACGCTTACGTGAACGTCAAGCGCGATTGCTTATCCTCAAGCCGCCTTGCGAACCTCGGCGACAATCTTCTCCGCCGCATCGCCAAGGTCGTTGGCCGTCACAATCGGCAGCCCCGAATTGGCTAAAATGTCTTTGCCCTGCTGCACATTGGTGCCCTCTAGGCGGACAACCAGCGGCACCGACAGGTTAACTTCCTTGGCCGCCGCAACAATCCCGTCGGCAATAATGTCGCATTTCATGATGCCGCCGAAGATGTTGACCAAAATGCCCTTCACGGCAGGGTCTTTCAGGATGATCTTGAACGCCGCGGTTACCTTCTCCTTTGATGCGCCGCCGCCGACGTCGAGGAAGTTGGCGGGGAATTCGCCGTTCAGCTTGATGATGTCCATCGTCGCCATCGCAAGACCTGCGCCATTGACCATGCAGCCGATATTGCCGTCGAGCTTGATATAAGCGAGGTCGTATTCCGACGCCTCGATCTCGGACGCGTCTTCCTCGGTCAGGTCGCGCAGTTCGGCCAGGTCCTTGTGGCGGAACATCGCGTTGCCGTCGAAGCTCACCTTGGCGTCGAGTACCAGAAGCTCGTCGCCATTCGCGCCTTTGCACACCGCGAGCGGGTTGATCTCGATCTGTTCGGCATCGGTGCCGATGAACGCGGCGTAGAGGCCCGCAAGTACGGTTTGCGCCTGCTTGGCGAGATCGCCAGTCAGGCCGAGGGTCGCGGCCACTGATCGGCCATGATGCGGCATGATGCCGGTCGCGGGGTCTATGGTGATGGTGTGGATTTTCTCGGGACTGTCGTGCGCGACATCCTCGATGTTCATCCCGCCTTCGGTCGAGGCGACCACCGCAATCTTGCTGGTGGCGCGGTCGACGAGCAATGCGAGGTAGAATTCCTGTTTAATGTCGGCACCATCGGTGATGTAGAGCCGGTTGACCTGCTTGCCAGCATCGCCGGTCTGGATCGTGACCAGCGTGTTGCCCAGCATGTCCTTGGCATGGGCTTCGACCTCATCCAGATTGAATGCCAGCCGGACGCCGCCCTTGGCATCCGGACCCAATTCCTTGAACTTACCCTTGCCGCGGCCACCAGCATGAATTTGCGATTTCACCACATAAAGCGGGCCGGGAAGTTGTTTCGCGGCGGCAACGGCGTCCTCCACGCTGAGGGCTGCGATACCAGCAGGCACGGCAACACCGAATTTCGCCAGCAATTCCTTGGCCTGATATTCATGGATATTCATGGGAGAAATACGTCCTTCCGGATGGCAGAGTTGAAGGCGCTAAAGCACAGTCAGACAGCGAATGGAAGGCTTTGGGCGACAAGTTTTTCTTGGTTCACGCAGAGTTTGCAGAGTCCGCAGAGAAAGCAGGCTCAACTCTCGGCGTCCTCTGCGAACTCTGCGTGAACCCATTCATTGCAGCAGACCGAGCGCCAACAGTTCCTCACGGAGCGATTCAGCGTCTTTGAAATGATGCGCGGCAAAGCCGTTGGCGCGGGCGCTCACAACATTGTCGAGATTGTCGTCGATGAAAAGCGCTTCATTCGGCCGGAGGCCGAAACGGTTTAGCGCCAGCGCGTAAATCGACGGGTCGGGCTTCACCAGTTTCTCGACGCCGGAGACAATGATATCGCCGAACAGGTCGAATATCGGCTGGGTGGGCCGGAACATATCCCAGAACTCGGCACCGAAATTGGTAATCGCAAACAGCGGCACGCCGCGCTCCGCGAGGTCGTGGACTATGCCGAGCGATCCTTCGACCGCGCGCGGGATGGTCTCGTTAAAGCGCGTGCGATAGGCCTCGATATGCGGGGCATGGGACGGATGAAGCGCGACCAGCTCGGCGGCCATTGCGGCCAGCGGTCGTCCGGCATCATGCTGGAAATGCCATTCGGGCGTGACGACATTGGTCAGGAACCAGTCGAGTTCGCCTTCATCCTCTATCAACTTGGCGAAAAGGTGCCGGAGATCCCATTCGAACAGCACACGGCCGACATCGAATACGGCGGTGGTTATTTTAGTCACCCGTTACGGCCTCCTCGACCGGCACAAAAAAGCCGCCCGCGAATCAGATCCGGAGCGGCGTTTTGCTGGAACCATTTGCCCGCGTGATGCAGGCAAGGCCAAAATCAGCCCTGGCGCGCCTTGAAGCGCGGCTGGGTTTTGTTGATCACATAAGTCCGGCCACGGCGGCGAATCACGCGGTTGTCGCGGTGGCGGCCCTTGAGGGACTTGAGAGAATTGACGACTTTCATCGGATTTACCCGTCTTTTTGGTGCTTGAAGCTTGAATTGAAGGCGCGCTCCTATGGTCGGGGCCACCGAAAGTCAAGCAACATTGCGGTGTGTTCGCGCGTTATCTACAAGCGTTCGCATAGAGGAGAAAGTCCATGAAGGCCGCATCATTATCGCTTGCACTCGCCGCCACTGCGTTGATCGGCGGGTGCGCAACTCCGACTGGACCGGTCGAAGTCACCATATTCAACCGTGTTGCCGAAGGACAGCCTTATGGCAGCGGCAGCTTTTCGGTTACACCCGCACCCGATATGGCGGTGGGCCAAGGCTTGGCCTTGTCGCCCTATCTGGCGGCGGTATCGCGCGAAATGACGCGGATCGGCTATGCCGAACGCGCCGGGGGCAGCGATGTCGTCGCGCAGGTGCGCGTCGGGCAAGCCGATATCCGGGGCGACGGGCGCTCTCCGGTATCGGTCGGCGTCGGCGGCTCGACTGGCAGCTACGGTTCGGGCGTTGGCCTGGGGGTCGGCCTCAACCTCGGCGGAGGATCCGGCGCCCGGGTCGAAACGGTCCTGTCGGTGCGAATATTACGTGCACGCGATAATCTGGTGATCTGGGAAGGCCGCGCCGTCCAGCTTGCCGGCAAAAAGTCGCCCGCAGCGCAACCCGGAATTGCGGCCTCGAAATTGGCGGAAGCTTTGTTTAAGGACTTTCCCGGCGCATCCGGCACGACCATCGAAGTGCCCTAGGCAATAACAAAAGCTACACAGGAAAATAAATGCCCATTAGCGACATCAACGCTGCATTCGACAGCGGCAATATCATCGTCAGTGCGATCAACGGCAACAACGCCAATCTGTCCATCCGCAAGGACAAGGATTCAGAGTTTGCGCAGTGGTTCCATTTCCGCGTCGCCTGCACCGGTGGCGAGGAACTGGTGCTGCGAATCACTGGGCTGGAGGGCAGCGCCTATCCCGGCGGCTGGCCCGATTACCGCGCCTGCGTGTCCGAAGACCGCGATTATTGGGGGCGCGCCGATACCAGCTACGCCAAGGATGAGGATGGCGGCACATTGACCATCCGTCATACGCCTGCCAGCGACATCGTCTGGGTCGCCTATTTCGCGCCTTATTCGATGGAGCGCCATCACGATCTGGTCGCCGATACGGCGGAGTGCGAGGGCGTGGACTATCGCTGCCTCGGCCACAGCCTTGAAGGCCAGCCCATCGACTGCCTCGAAATGGGCAATGGTAATGTGCAGGTATGGCTCTATGCGCGCCAGCATCCGGGCGAGACTCAAGCCGAGTATTGGATGGAGGGCGCGCTCGACATGCTCACCGACATGAGCAACCCGCATACGCGCAAATTGCTCGAAAAATGCCGCGTTCATATCATACCCAATTGCAACCCCGACGGATCGCGGCGTGGCCATTTGCGGACCAATTTCGCCGGTGTGAATCTCAACCGCGAATGGGCAGAGCCATCGGCGGATAAAAGCCCCGAGGTGCTCGCCATCCGGAATGCTATGGACGAAACCGGCGTGCACTGGGCGATGGACATCCACGGCGACGAAGCCATACCGGCCGCCTTCATGGCCGGGTTCGAGGGCATCCCGTCATGGACCGACGATCAGGGCGACCGTTACAAAGCCTTCATAAACCGGGTCGCCGCGCGCACCCCTGATTTCCAGACCAAGCTCGGCTATGCCAAGGCCGGACCGGGCAAGGCTAACCTGGCCATGTCCACCAACCAACTCGCCGAGCGGTTCGGCAAGTCGCATAGCTGCGTGTCGATGACGCTGGAAATGCCCTATAAGGATACGGTCCATAGCAACGATCCCGAACAAGGCTGGTCGCCCGAGCGCTGCATGTTGCTGGC
>CAZQBS010000009.1:7177-66719 GCA_964591835.1 uncultured Sphingorhabdus sp.
AAGACGATCTAACCGGCCCCGAAATCCGCTCGCTTCTCGAAACGCATTTTGCCGGGATGCTGGCGAATTCGCCCGAGGGGAGTTGCCATTTTCTCGACTTTGACGGGCTGAATGCGCAGGATGTGACTTTCTGGTCGATCTGGGATGGCAACAGCCTCGCGGGCTGCGGGGCGCTTAAGGAACTCGACGCCGAGCATGGCGAGATCAAGTCTATGCGAACTCATGTCGATCACTTACGCAAAGGCGCGGGGGCGATGATGCTGACGCATATCCTGTCGCAGGCGCGCGAGCGGGGATATCGGCGGCTCAGTCTGGAGACAGGTTCGAGTGAGGCCTTCGTTCCGGCGATGGCGATGTATGAAGCACATGGCTTTGAATATTGCCCGCCTTTTGGTGACTATGTCGAAGATCCGTTTAGCCGGTTTATGACGCTGGCGCTCTAATCGCGGCGTCGCGCTGGCCGGAAAGCCCTGCCAGATTTTTCGCTAAAAGAAATAAGGAAATAAGGAAAAAGGGGTGCGCGCTAGAGTGGCGCGATCCGTTCCGGTCACCACCGATATTTTATTTCTTGTTTCCTTATTTCTTTTAGCGAATCCCATGGCACTCCGCTCGCCGCTGAACCCAACGCCGATTGTGCAACGCGCCGCCTGCCGCTAGAGGCGCAGCAGAATCAAGCCCAAAGGATTTTCCATGCCCAAACTCATCCTCATCCGTCACGGCCAATCGCTATGGAATCTGGAGAACCGCTTTACCGGCTGGTGGGATGTCGATGTTACCGAGAAGGGTGCGGCCGAGGCTTGGGCGGCGGGGGAGCTGATGAAGGCGAGGGGCATCGCGCCCGATATCGCCTTTACCAGCGTGCAAACACGCGCGATAAAGACGCTCAATCTGGCGCTTGAGGCGATGGGGCGGCTGTGGGTGCCGGTGACCAAGGACTGGCAGCTCAATGAACGCCATTATGGTGGGCTGACCGGGCTCGACAAGGCCGAGACCGCGGCGAAGCACGGCGACGGACAGGTGAAGATCTGGCGCCGCAGTTTCGATATTCCACCGCCTCCGCTGGAGGCCGGTTCGGCCTACGACCTGTCAGCGGACCCGCGTTATGCCGGGATTGCCATCCCCAATACCGAAAGTCTGAAAGACACCATCGACCGAGTCCTGCCTTATTGGGACAGCGCGATTATACCCGAGCTCAAGGCAGGTAAAACCGTGCTGATTTCGGCGCATGGCAATTCGCTTCGCGCACTGGTCAAGCATCTGTCGGGGATTTCGGACGACGCCATCACTGGCCTTGAAATCCCGACAGGACAGCCAATCGTATATGAACTCGACGACAATCTCGTGGGTGATCGTTATTATCTGTCCGAGCGCTGAGGCTTATTCGAGTACGCCAAATTTTGCCTGCTTCGATGCATACATCGACCGATCAGCGCGGAGCAGCAGTTCGGTCGGTTTGACACCGGGTTCGATAACGGCATAACCGGCCGATATCCCGGGCGTGAGCACCACGCCCTCGTGCTCGACTTTCAGCTTGCTGACAGTCCGGGCGATTTTCTCGGCTTTGGTCTCCAGCTCGCTTTCGGGAATATTGTCTAGCAATATCGCAAACTCGTCGCCGCCGACGCGCGCCGCCAGGTCGGACCGGCGAATGGCGCCCAGCAAGGACTTGGCAATTGCAGTCAGCAGGACGTCGCCGGCCAGATGACCGTTTTTGTCATTAACCGACTTCAGATTGTCGACGTCGATGAACAGCAAGCCATATTGACCACCATAACGGTGTGCGCGCCAGCACCAGCGGTCGAGTTCTTCCATGAAATGGCGACGGTTGAATAACGGCGTCAGCGTGTCGCACACAACCAGCCGTTCGAGCTCGGCTATCCGTGCCCTCAGCTGTTTGTTCTCTTGGTCGAGCGCCAATGGTAAGTTGGTTGTGCCCGTAACGGACATTTTGCCCGCTTCATTATCAAACTGCATAGAGCCCCGATGTTCCCTGCGACCCGGGGTAATTGTTAGTATTTCACATCTCAACCAGCTTTCCTGCCAAAAAGCAAGAGTTTACAGCTTTTCGAAATGTAAAATCGCTTTACATTGTTGTTTTCCGATGGCGATTGCGCGCTGCTGTTAGCATCGCTAAGGGAAAATGCTTCTTTTGTCGGGGGACGACAGGTGAGCGACGCAGCGCCAGTTATCGGGATCATCATGGGCAGCCGTTCGGACTGGGAGACGATGCGCGAGGCATCCGCGACGCTTGCCGCGCTCGATATAGCGCATGAATGCAAGGTGGTATCAGCGCACCGAACACCGGAACGGCTTTATGAATATGCCAAGTCTGCGGCGGGGCGCGGGCTGAAGTGCATCATTGCAGGCGCTGGCGGTGCTGCGCATTTGCCGGGCATGGCAGCGGCGATGACGCCGCTGCCCGTGCTGGGTGTGCCTGTCCAGTCCAAGGCGCTGGACGGAATGGATAGCTTGCTATCGATCGTGCAGATGCCCGCCGGGATTCCCGTCGGAACGCTGGCAATTGGCAAGGCGGGTGCAACCAACGCTGCCTTACTTGCGGCGGCCATGCTGGCGACGACCGATCCCGAACTGGCTGCGCGGCTCGTGTCCTATCGTGAAGCACAAACCGCATCGGTTGCCGAGAATCCCGAATGAGTGCCTTACCCCCGGGTTCGACTATAGGCATATTGGGTGGCGGCCAGCTTGGCCGGATGCTCGCGGTGGCCGCGGCGCAGCTTGGCTATCGCTGCCATATCTACGCACCGCCCGGCGACAATGTGGCGTGCGATGTCGCGGCACTTTCTACAATCGCCGCTTATGACGATGTCGATGCGCTGACGGCGTTTGCGCGGGCGTGCGACGTGGTGACGTTCGAGTTCGAAAATGTGCCGGTGTTGTCGTTGAAGACCATCTCGCGCGATGTCCCGGTCCATCCCCCGGTCAAAGCCCTTGAAGTCGCGCAGGACAGGGTCGAGGAAAAGGAATTTGTCCGTCGGCTGGGCGGCAGGACTGCCAGTTTCGCAGTGGCGCGAAGCGAGGCCGAGTTGGCGGAAGCGGTTGCGAACATCGGCAAGCCGGCAATCCTGAAAACCATCAGGATGGGCTATGACGGCAAGGGCCAGGTAAGGATCGCGGACAACAGCGACTTGCCTGGTGCATGGCAAACGATCGGAGCGCAACCGGTCGTGGTCGAGGCGATGGTGAAGTTTGATGCCGAGTTTTCGGTGATACTCGTGCGCGGCACCGATGGCGAAATCCGCTATTGGGACAGCTCGCGCAACCATCACGAAGACGGCATATTGGCGACATCGACACTTCCCGCGGGGCCGCTGATCGAAAGCCAGCAGGTAGTCGCGCGCAAAATGGCGGCGGCGGTGGCGGGCGCTCTCGATTATGTCGGTGTGCTGACCTGCGAATTCTTTGCCAGCGGCGAAGGCCCCCTGTTCAACGAAATCGCGCCGCGTGTGCACAATAGCGGACACTGGACCATCGAGGGCGCTGAAACCAGCCAGTTCGAAAACCATATCCGCGCCATTTGCGGGCTGCCCTTGGGGTCAACCGCGACGGTGGCAGAGCGGGTCGAGATGCATAATCTGATCGGCAAGGATGGCGAGCGCTATCTGCAACTGCTCGGCGACCCGGCGGCCAATATGCATCTTTACGGCAAGGCCGAGGCGCGCGCCGGACGTAAAATTGGGCATGTTACGCGCTTGTATCGGTAATATATTCAAGGCAAGACGGGGGATATGAATCATCCCGAAATTATCCTTGTCCTCGCCCGCGCCGCCAATGGAGTTATCGGGAGGGATGGCGGGATGCCCTGGCATATCCCCGCTGACCTGCGCCATTTCAAGCAAATCACCAAAGGCCGCCCGATGATCATGGGGCGCAAGACTTTCGACAGCCTGCCGGGGTTGCTCGACGGCCGGCGGCATATCGTGCTGACCCGGGATACTGCATGGGAAGAGGAGGGCGCAGAGGTTGCGCGGTCGGTTGAGGAGGCGCTCAGGCTTGCCAACGGTCCGCATGTCTGCGTCATTGGCGGGGCAGAAATTTACAAGCTGTTCCTGCCGCTGGCCGACCGGATCGAGCTCACCGAAATCGCGGCCAAGCCAAAAGGCGATACATCGATGCCAGCGTTCGACAAGGCGGCCTGGACCGAGATTGCGCGCGATCACCATAAGACGGACGGCGGGATACCGGCGCATGATTTTGTGACCTTGGTCCGCAAGGGGGAATAGGATGCGCAAGAAGATCTGGATTCCGCTGGCGCTTCTGGCTGTGGCGGCGGTCGCCTTTTTCGGGTTCGCGCCGGGTTATGTCGAAGGCTCGATGAACCGGATCGATGGCAAGCCGCTGATTGCAGTGAGCGACGAGGCAAAAAAGCTGCACAAGACGCTGACGATTGTCGATTTGCATAGTGACACGTTGATGTGGGACCGCGATCTGGGTGATCGTGCGGCGCGTGGACATATGGACCTGCCACGGTTGCAGGATGGCAATGTCGCTCTGCAGCTTTTCTCGTCGGTTACCAAAACGCCCAAGGGCCAGAATTACGACGGCAATGGCGCCGATACCGATAACATAACGCTGCTGACCGTAGCGCAATTGCAACCCGTCAAAACATGGACCTCGCTCACCGAACGCTCGCTTTATCATGCCGCCAAGCTTGGCGTCGCAGCGTCCGCTTCCAGCGGGACGCTCTTAAAGACGACGAACCCGGTGGTACTTGACCGCCTGCTTGAACGGCGTTTGGCTGGTGAAGCAGCGATCGGTGCTATGCTCACCATCGAAGGCCTGCACAACCTCGAAGGCAAGGCTGCCAATCTTGATCGGCTCTACGATGCCGGTTTCCGCATGGCGGGGCTTACGCATTTCTTCGACAACGAGCTTGGCGGGTCTATGCATGGGCTGAAGAAGGGCGGCTTGACGCCTTTCGGCCGCGATATTGTGCAACGCATGGAGAGCAAAGGCATGATCGTCGATATCGCGCACCTTTCGCATACTGGCGTGGCCGAATTGCTGGCGATGGCGCGGCGACCGGTGGTGTCGAGCCACGGCGGTGTGCAGGCGACGTGCAAGGTGAACCGCAACCTCACCGATGATGAGATACGCGGCGTTGCCAAAACCGGTGGCGTCATCGGCATCGGATATTGGGAGGGCGCGGTGTGCGACACCAGCCCCCGCGCTGCCGCCAGGGCGATGAAGCATGTTCGCGATCTTGTCGGCATTGCCCATGTCGCGCTCGGCAGCGATTATGACGGCGCGACCACCGTTCGTTTCGACACCTCACAACTGGTTCAGGTGACTCAGGCTTTGCTGGATGAAGGCTTCACGCCCGACGAAATCCGTGCCGTGATGGGCGGCAATGCGCTGCGTGTCATCCGTGCCGGTCTGGTGCCAGTGGCAACGGCTCCTGCCTCAAAATGACCATCCCCCGCCTCCATGCGAATGAGCCCATGTCCCCGCAGCTGCGCGGTGCTGTGTTGGCGCTTGGCAATTTCGACGGGTTCCATCTCGGGCATCAGGCTGTGGCGGGCGAGGCGATTGCTCAGGCCAAAGCCGCCGGTTGTCCGGCGATCATCGCCACTTTCGATCCGCATCCCGTGCGCTATTTCGTGCCCGATGCCGCGCCGTTCCGGCTGACCTCGCTCGACCAGCGCCAGCATCTGTTCGGGCAAGCCAGTGCCGACGCGATGCTGGTCTTCGACTTCGATGCCAGCCTTGCGGCGACCACGGCGGAAGATTTTGTCAACAAATTGCTGGTCGATCATCTTGGTGTTTCGGCGGTTGTAACAGGCGAAGATTTTACCTTCGGCAAAGGTCGCGGCGGCAATGTGGGCGTGCTGCGCGAGGTCGGAGCGGCGCACAATCTTGCCTGCACCGCAATGGGTCCGGTCAGCGACGACGGCGGTGTGATTTCGTCGAGCCGCATCCGCGAGGCGTTGCAATCGGGCGACTGCGCGGCCGCAGCGCGCTTGCTCACAAGGCCGTTCGCGGTGGAGGGCGTCGTCCAGCACGGCGACAAAAATGGGCGGCTGCTGGGTTTCCCCACCGCCAATATCGACATGGCCAATTACCTGCGCCCGCGTTACGGCATCTATGCGGTGAAGGGGCGACTTCCGGGTGGCCGCGTGCTCGACGGCGCGGCCAATCTCGGCATCCGTCCCAGTTTCGATCCCCCCAAGGAACTGCTCGAACCGCATTTCTTCGACTTTACCGAAGACCTGTACGGCCAGACCATCGAGGTCGAGTTCCACGCCTTCATCCGCGGTGAAGCGAAGTTCGACAGCATGGACGCCTTGCGCGCGCAAATGGATGCCGATTGTGAGACCGCACGGCGGATATTGGCGGTTCCATGATCCTGTCGCGCACGCAAACGATAGTGCTGCTCCTCGTCGCCGCGCTGTTTTTTGCATTCACTTTGCTTCAAGCTAGCTGGCTTGCGGATAGGCCAGTCGGCAAGCCGAAGCTTATCGCTGACCACGGCGTCGATCCGGTACGCGATGCCGCGCGGTGCATCGTTAGCGCCAATGCAGGTTATGGCACGGTTAGCATCGGTCCCGATGTCGGTGCGTTGCAAGGCGCTGCAGGAGCTGGTGCCGATGCGGTTCGGATCACGACCGAATTGGTGGACGGAAAACTGGTGCTGGCCCCGCAGTTCGAGAGCGATTGTGCCACTGACCAAGCACGGCCGCGTGCCAGCATATCCGACGCGGCAGCGGGCCTGACCAAGCCGCAATTGTTCTGGGAAGTCGAAGGCGCGGGCGGTGCGGCGATGTTGCTGGCGCAACTGCCAACTGCGGCAATCGAGCGAAGCGTGTTTATCGGTGATGATGCGGCGGCGGCGGCCATACGCCAATCGCAACCGCAGGCATGGGCGTTTTCAATTGCGAAAGCGCGGGGCTGTGCTGGCGAGTATCGCACCTCGGGACTTTGGGGCAGCGTTCCTGAATCCTGCCGGAACGGCACGATACTGCTGACGCTCGACGAGCTGGGCTATACGTTATGGGGCTGGCCGAACCGCTTTCTGGAACGGATGGCAAGTGCAAATGTGCGCGTCATTATCGCCGAGGATGTCGTCGACGGTCAGATCAAAGGCCTGACCGATGTTACCCAATATGGCGAGATCGCCGACAGCTATAATGGCTATATCTGGGTCGATAATATCCAGGAACTCGGACCGGCCCTTAAACGCTAGAAGGAAGAATATTCACGCAGAGACGCAGAGTTCGCAGAGTTCGCAGAGTTAAGAATTTTCTCTTCTCCGCGTCTCTGCGCCTCTGCGTGAACCCTTCTTTTTGGCCGTCTCGATTTAGTAGTTGACGTTAACGTCAATCTGCGCCTTAATCGCCTGATTAAATCTTCGAGGAGCGAGCGATGCCAGTGACCACCATGATTGAGAACGACATCGCCCTGATCCGTATGGATGACGGCAAGGCCAATGCGATCAATTTCGAGATGATCGCGGCGCTGAACGAGGCGCTGGACAAGGCGGAGGCCGAAGCCAAAGCGATTGTTCTTGCAGGACGCGAGGGGCGCTTTTCGGGCGGGTTCGATCTCAACGCCTTTGCCAGCCTCGGCACGGACGGCGTGTATAAATTGCTCGATGCGGGCGCCGAACTGCTGCTGCGGCTCTATGGCGGGCCATTGCCTGTGGTTGCCGCCTGCACCGGTCATTCGATTGCGATGGGCGTGTTCATCCTCAACGCCTGCGACACCCGCGTTGGCGCAAGCGGCGAATACAAGATCGGCGCGAACGAGGCGATTACCGGCATGAACCTGCCCGTCTTCGCGATGGAACTCGGCCGCGACCGGCTAAGCCCACAGCACCTGACGCGCGCGATGATCCAGGGCTTTATCTATAACCCCGAAGGCGCGGTCGAGGCGGGCTATCTCGATATGCTGGCCGAACCGGACAAGGTAGAGGCTAAGGCGTTGGCAGTCGCAGGCCAGTTGGCGCAGCTTCCCGGCAAGGCTTATGCGTGGAACAAGAAGTCAATTCGCAAGGCGACGCTTGATCGCATCGGGGCAAGTTTAGGGGCGCATCACAAGGTTTGAGGTGTTAGGCCGCCGCTATCGTCGTGCGGTGTAACAGCCGGTGATGGCCGTCATAGCCGCCGGTGGCCTTGTGCAGCACCGAGCGGTTGTCCCACATGACCAGCATTCCGGATTGCCATTTGTGGCGGTACTGGAATTCCTCGCTGCCCTGATATTGGTAAAGTTCGATGAGAAGCGGCAGCGCTTCCTCGTCCTCCATCCCTTCGAAGCCGATGATATAGCCGAAACAGCTGAATAGCCCTTCGCGGCCGGTTTCGGGGTGCTGGCGGATGAAGGGGTGAAGCTGAGTCGCCTCGGCGGATTTCGACGGGCGAATGTCCATCGAGCGTTTGGCCTAGTCGCCCGCGCCATAAAAGCCGTCGGGCGCATAAGCGCGTTTGGCCGAATGGATCGCCATCCGGCCCTCGACCTTGGCGCGCAAGCCATCGGGCATCGCGTCGAGCGCAGCGTGCTGGTTGGCGAACAAGGTGTCGCCCCCGACCGGCGGAATGTTAATACCATAAAGACAGGTGCCCGCCGGAGGCCGCGCCTGAAAACTCCAGTCGCTGTGCCAGTTCTCCGCGAACAAGGGCGAAGTCTCATCGGCCATGCGCTCGACCGCAATCACATGCTGGCGGCCTTCGATGGGCGCAATGAACGGATCATCGCCAAAGCCGCCGAACGAAAGCGTGAACCGTTCGAGATCGTCGTCGGTCAGGTCCTGCTCGGGAAAGGCTAGCACATGATGTTCGAGCCAAGCCGCGCGGCTGGCGGCGACGAGGTCGGCGGACAAGGGGTCGATGCCAGTGATGCTCGCGCCGCATGACTGGCCTGATGGGGTTATTTGCATAGAGGCACGCTAGTTTGCATGGATCGATTTGCCCATAGCATTTAGCAACGCCAACCGGATTTCCTCCAATACACCCTCGGTGTTCGCCAGCACATCATTATTCCAAAAGCGGATAACCGTATAACCAGCCGCCTCAAGCGATTGCGTTCGCTCGGCGTCCTTCTCGATTTGAACCCCATGCTGTCCCCCGTCCAGCTCGACAATCAGCTTGGCATCTACGCACAGGAAATCGGGAACATGCCCGCCCACCGGAGACTGAAACCGAAACTTCTGGCCCTCCATCTGCCGGTTGCGCAAATAGCGCCAAAGCCGACTTTCCGCCTCGGTCTTATCCCGCCGCAACCGGCGGGCAACACGCGTTAGCTTTTTCATATAATGAACTTAGCTCAAACCCCTCTCCTTTGGGAGAGGGTTGCGAAAGCTTGGCAACTCGTTGCCTAGCTGTAGCTGGGTGAGGGGTTGTGCCCTATCGAGACCGCACAACCCCTCACCAACTCCGCCTAACCGCCTGCGGCGCTAAGGCTCCATATCCTCTCCCAAAGGAGAGGGGGGTAGGCCTTCTTTGTGGCTTCGTGCCTTTGTGTGAGATTATGACTTCGAGCGTGGTGTTGTTTGGTTCGCACAAAGACACGAAGGCACCAAGACGTCTGCAAAAGTTTGGGGGGCGCTGTTACCCGCCCCCGGCTTAGATCAGAAACAAGATCAAAATCACAACCGCTCTTGCGATGGCAGCAATGTCAATCTTGCAATCAACCTTCACCTCGACACTGTACTTCGGCATAGCCGCTCTCCAGGCCGTGGCGCGCCACAAACCTTTTGAGTTCATGGAATTCGCGGTTACGTTTCGGTTCAATCCCCGGTCGCAACTTACGGACCCTGCCAAACGTTCTAGACCGCATCAACAGGCAGTGTTTGGTAGCGGGGCCGGAAGTGCCGTCGGCTAAGTCCGGGGATGCCGCACACTGTTTTAAGGCTAAGGGACGTCGTGGGCGGTTACCAACCGCTCGCCCGTCCGGCCTCGGAACGAAACGTGAAAAAACCGACTGACTTGTCAAGGCTTATCGCTTTGATTTAGTGAATCCGACTCAGAGAAGCGCAAGCCTCCGTCACCCAAGCCAGTGCCTCGCCTTCCAATTGCGGTCCGACCACCTCCAGCACCTTGGCGTGATACGCATCCCACCAGCGCAACTCATCGCGGCCTAGCAACCCCGTATCCACCAGCGTCTTATCAATCGGCGCAAAGGTCAGCGTCTCGAAGCCGAAATAACGCCCCTCCGCCCCGGCAATCTCGCGCTCCTCGACCAGCACGAGGTTTTCGATCCGAATGCCGTATTCGCCTTGTTTGTAATAGCCGGGTTCATTCGACAGGATCATGCCAGCGTGCAGCGGCTCATCCGTGCCTGCTTGCCCGCCCGAGAACTTCCCGATGCGTTGCGGGCCTTCGTGGACGGCCAAGAAACTACCGACGCCGTGGCCGGTGCCGTGGGCGTAATCGACGCCTGCCTGCCACAATGACGCGCGCGCGAGCGTGTCGAGTTGAGCGCCCCTTGTGCCTTCGGGGAAGACCGCCAGTGCCAGCGCGATATGGCCCTTGAGCACTCGGGTGAAGCGATCCTTCATTTCCGCCGTTGGCCCACCGGGGCCGACCCAGATGGTGCGGGTGACGTCGGTGGTGCCGTCGAGATATTGCCCGCCGCTGTCGCAGAGATAGACGCTATTCTGCTCGATCCGGCGGTTCGATTTTTCGTCGACCTTGTAATGCGGGGAAGCGCCGTTCGGACCGGCGGCTGAGATCGTGTCGAAGCTCAGATCCTTGAGCATACCGGTGGCTTCGCGATATTCGCGCAGCTTGGCTGCCGCCGACAATTCGGTCAGATCGCCCTTGTGAGCTTCTTGGGATAGCCAATGCAGATAGCGGCTGAGCGCGGCACCGTCGCGGGCCTGGGCGGCGCGGTGGCCCGATTGCTCTACGGGGTTCTTCTTCGCCTTGGGGAGAATGGTCGGGTCGCGCGCTTCGACGATATTCGCGCCGCCATCTTTCAGCGCGCCGAATATCGCAGACACTGCACGGTCGGGATCGACCGCAATGCGCTTGCCGCTCATGGCTTTCAGCTCGGGCACAAATTCTTGCGGCGTCCTCAGGCGGACGGCGTTGCCCAAATGCGCGCGGACATCATCGCCGACCTTCTCGGGCGCAACGAACAGGTCAGCGGTGCCGTCGGCATGGGCGAGCACGAAGCTCAAGGCGACCGGTGTGTTCGACACATCCTTGCCGCGCACGTTCAAGAGCCACGCCACCGAATCGAGCGCAGAAATCACAGTGCTGTCGAGATTGTTCGCGGTCAGCCATTCGGCGATGGCGGCGCGTTTTTCGGCGCTGTTCTGTCCGGCATAGCGATCGTCATGCACCATCAGCTTTGCGTCGCTCTTGTCGGGCTGATCGGCCCACACCGCGTCAATCGGATTGCTTTTCACCGCAACCAGTTCGGCACCCTTGGCCTTCAATGCTTTGGTGGCGCTTTCTACCCAGCCTTTGGTGTGGACCCACGCATCATACCCGATGCGCGCGCCTTCGGGTGCGTGTTCCTTCAGCCAGTCCGAAATGCTCGTCTGCGGCACGCCGACATATTGCCAGTTTTGGCCGTCAACCTGTTCGCGCACCTGAAGCGTATAGCGCCCATCGGTGAAGATGGCGGCTTCTTCGGACAATACGACCGCGCTCCCCGCCGATCCGCCGAAACCCGTGAGCCAGCCCAGCCGCTGCGCATAATCGCCGACATATTCGGACATATGCTCATCGCAGATCGGCACGACGAAACCGTCAAGGCGGTCCTTTTTGAGCTGGACGCGAAGGGCGCGGAGACGGGCTTCATAGGTAGACATCGGATGCTTCCATTCATAAGGATATGCCCATCATATAAGCGAGGAAGCGTTTCCATGAAAGCACTGCTGCTCCTGTCGATTGCAATTGCTGCCATTTCCTCGCCCACCAATGCCCAGAAAGAAGCCATGACCACCGAAAAAGCAGCCCTCAAGCCCCCGGTCGCCGAAAAGCGTCCGCACAGTTCCACGCATCACGGGATTACGCTGACCGACGATTATTACTGGCTGAAGGATCAGGGCTATCCCAAGGTCGATGACGCCGGTGTGCTGGCGTATCTGAAGGCGGAAAATGCCTATTTCGAGGAGCAGATGGCACCGCACCAGCCGCTGGTCGAGACGATCTTTCAGGAGATGAAGGGCCGGATCAAGGAGGATGACAGCTCGGTTCCGCAGAAGGACGGCGACTGGATTTACTGGTCGAAATTCGACGAAGGTGCGCAGTATCGCAAGCATTACCGCAAGGCGGTGGCTGGCGGCGGCGACGTGCTGATCCTCGACGAGAACGAGCTGGCAAAGGGCAAGGAATATTTCCGGCTCGGCGGAGCATCGGTCAGTCCTGACGGTAAACTCCTCGCCTTCGCTTATGACGATAACGGCTCCGAACGCTTCGAGATGCATTTCCGCGACCTCGCGAACGGCAAGGAGTTGCCGGACGTCATTCCGGGGCTGCTATCGAGCATCGTCTGGTCGGCGGACAGCAAAGGCGTGGTCTACGGCCTCGCCAACGAGAACTGGCGCACCGACAATGCGCATTATCACCGGCTGGGCGACGATCCGCGACAAGCGAAATTGCTTTATAAGGAGGCAGACATCGGCTTTGGTGTCGGTGTCGGCCTGACCGCGCAAGAGGACTGGATTGTCATCGCGACCGGCGACAATGCGACGTCCGAAATCCGGCTGGTGCCAGCCAACGACCCCACCGCGACGCCGATCATGATTTCCCCGCGCAAGGTGAAACGGCAATATTCGGTCGATGTACGCGATGGCACGCTCTATATTTTGACCAATGACGATCACGTGAACTTCCGCGTCGCGACAGCGTCGTTGGAGAAACCCGGCGAGTGGAAAACGCTGATCGCGGGGTCGGATCAGCATTATCTGACGGGCATCGACCTGTTCAAGAATTTCTACGTGACCGAAGGCCGGATCGACGGTCTGGACCAGATCGAAATCCGCGATTACGCCGACGCGTCGAAGGTGCAGAAGATTCCCTTCCCAGAGGCAAGCTATGATGCAGGCGTTGGCGACAATCCCGAATATGATGTGAGCAAGCTGCGGCTGGGCTACGAGTCCATGGTCACGCCCGACACGGTGTTCGATTATGATGTGGCGACGAAGAAGTTCACAACGCTTAAGGTGCAGGAAATCCCCAGCGGTTACGACGCCGCGCAATATACGACCGAGCGCTTGATGGTGAAGGCGCGCGACGGCGCGATGGTGCCGGTGTCGGTGGTCTTTAAAAAAGGCTTCAAGAAAGATGGCAGCCAGCCCCTCCATCTCTATGCCTACGGCGCTTATGGCTATGCCACGCCGCCCAATTTTTCGACCACGCGATTGAGCCTGCTCGACCGCGGTTTCGCTTATGCCATCGCGCATATCCGCGGTGGCGATGACCTCGGCTATCAATGGTATCTCGACGGCAAGCTGGAAAAGCGGACCAACACCTTTAACGATTTCGTCGATGTCGGCCGCGCGCTGATCGATCAGGGCTACACAGCAAACGGCAAGCTGACCGCAAGCGGCGGCAGCGCGGGCGGCGAGTTGATGGGCGCGGTTGCCAATCAGGCACCCGAACTGTTCGGTGCAATCGCGGCGCATGTGCCATTCGTCGATGTGCTTAACACGATGCTCGATGAATCATTGCCATTAACCCCGGGCGAATGGCCCGAATGGGGCAATCCGATCAAGGACAAGGCAGCGTTCGAATTGATCCGCAGCTACAGCCCGTACGACAATGTCGAAGCCAAAGCTTATCCTCCCATGCTGTACACCGGCGGCCTGAACGACCCGCGCGTAACCTATTGGGAACCGGCGAAAATGGTCGCCAAGCTGCGCGCGATGAAGACCGACGACAATATCCTGCTGATGAAGATCAACATGGGCGCAGGCCATGGCGGCAAGTCGGGCCGGTTCGAGCGACTGAGGGAAAATGCCGAGGAAGCGGCGTTCCTGCTGTGGCAATTGGGGATGGTGGAGTGATTAGTCTTCTTCCCTCGGCGCTTCCCCACGCTTGCGGGTCATAACCTCAAGCGCTGCCGCCACATCAGCTCTTGCCCGACGTTCCTCAAAAAAATCGGCGGTGCGCAATGCTGACAGCTTTTCGGCCACCGCCGTTACAATTAGTTGGTTTAGGCTAGTGCCATCTTCGCGCGCGACCTTTTCCAACTCGCGCTTTAGCGACGCGGGAAGGCGAAGGGCATAATTGCTGGCGACACTCATTTCAATTTCTCCAATATCTGTCGCGGCGTTGCCAAAGTAACATCAAACCGGTCGGCGGCCATGGCAAAATCCCGGATGTTGAACGTTACAATCGTCCGATCCTGTGCATTAATCGCGGCCTCAAAGACCATTTCGTCATCGGCATCGCGCAATTGCGGTCGCCAGCGGAAATGGATATCAACCGGCTCGGCCAAAGCGGCCAGCGTATCGATCAAATTTGCAGCCTCTGACGCGGTCAACTCGCCAGCTTTCAAATGCTCTTCACGCATCGCGACCGCCTCATACTCCAATGCCATTGCAACGGTCAGTTCGATATGCATTTCGCCACGCAATACGCGTCGTATAATCTCGGCGGATGCACCTTTAGTGCTGCGAATTGCAGCAATGATGACATCCGTGTCTAAGATCATGAGAATTCATCGCATATCGCTGGCGATATGTCAATATTGTGTTCGGTTGACGTTGATTTAACAAGTGCAGATAGTTGACCTGTGCCCTTCACGCTAACCTTCACCGCAATCCCGGCCGACATCGACGAACTCGGTCATGTCAACAATGCGGTTTGGGTACGGTGGATTCAGGATATGGCGACTTCGCACTGGCAGGCGGTTGCCTCGCCGGAGCATGTTGCCGCTTATATCTGGGTCGTGACGCGGCACGAGATCGATTATCGAGGCAATATCGCGGCTGGCGAAAGCGTCATAGGTAGGACGTGGATCGAGAATGTGCCCAAGGGTGCACAGTTCGACCGGCGGGTGGATTTTATCGATGCTGCGGGCAAGGCCATTGTCCGCGCCAACACGACATGGGCTATGATCGACAAAGTCAGCGGGCGCCTCGCGCGAGTGCGAGCGGAGATTGCCGCGCCGTTTCTGTAATCATCCGGCCTTACAGCGCGACCGAGATTGCTGCCGCCGACCTCGTTTCGGCTTCCAGGGGATAATCCGGCAGCGAATGAAATGCGGCGCGCAAGGCCTCGCTCCAGCTTTCCGAAATGCTCTCGAAATAGGGATCTTCCGAGGTAATCCGCCGCTCGTGGAACGGCGCAAAGTCGCCGGTTTTGTAAAGCATCAGGTCGAGCGGCAGGCCAACCGACAAATTGGCTTTCAGCGTCGAATCGAACGACACCATCAGCAATTTGACGATGTCGGCAAAGTCCATATCGGCCTCGAACCCGCGCACCAATATGGGCCGTCCGTATTTGGTTTCGCCGATCTGGAAAAACGGCGTGTCGGGGCTGGCTTCGATGAAATTGCCTTCGGGGTAAATCATGTAAAGCCGGGGCTCCATGCCCTTGATCTGCCCGCCCAATATCATCGACGCATTGAACGAGGGGGAGGCGGCGGTTGCCCCCGTCATGGCGCGCATTAATATCGTTTCGCGCAGCACCATGCCGACCTGGCTAGCGACCTCGAACATCGTCGGGGCTTCCATCATCGCCGGTTTGCGGTCGGCGGGTGCCTTGCTGCGTTCTTCGAGCTGCGCGATTACCGCCTGTGTCGTTGCCAGATTGCCGGCGGTCAAAAGCGTGATGAAGCGTTCGCCCGGCACTTCCCAATGGAACATCTTGCGGAAGGTCGAGACGTTATCGACACCCGAATTGGTGCGGCTGTCCGACATGAACGCCATGCCCTTGTCCAGCAACATTCCAACACAATATGTCATAACTTAATGGTCCCCCGACCCAGGCTGATCTGATTCTTACTGTTCGACCCGCAGGCTGACAACCATGCTTTTGTCCTGTGCGCCAAAAGAAAGGCCGGTTATCGGCGCCGCGTCCGAATAATCGAAACCTGTGGCCACGCGGACATAGCGCTGGTCCGGGCTGTAGCCGTTGGAGATGTCGAACCCGACCCAACCGAGCGTCTCGATATGCGCCTCTGCCCAGGCATGGCTGGCGCTCTGGTCGATAACGTCCTCCATCAGCAGATAGCCGGAGACATAGCGCGCCGGAACGCCCAGGCTCCTTGCTGCCGCCAGAAAGATATGCGCATGGTCCTGACACACGCCCCTGCCGAGGCCGAGTGCCTGCTCGGCCGAGCTGTTCGCATTGGTATGGCCCTCTTCATAAGGCAGGTTCTCGCGAATAATGTCGGACAGCGAATGAAGGCCGCCCAGCTCGTTTGCCGGATCGATCCTGAAACTCCCGAGCATTTTGGCAACCGCCTTGCCTGCTGTTGTCATCCGGGTTGGTTTGCGGAAACACCATAAAGGAATATGCCCGCGGTGCTTGCCGATGATGCCGTCGCCATTCTGCGTCTCGACGGTACCGCTGCATTTAATAGCGACTTCTGTGCGTCCGCTATCGACCGACACCAGAGCGACGTGGTTCAGATGCGCGTCCTCGCACGCCGACTGGATTCGGCCGCCGTCGATATCGAGATTCCAGTCGATAACCTTTTGCCCCGCATTGTCCTTCGGCCGGAGCTTCAGGCGTTGCAGAGCGTAGGTCACCGGCCGGTCGAACCGGTAATGGGTCTCATGCGAAATCAGGAGGCGTTTGGCGGTCATGCGGTGAAACGGTAATCCTTTTCGACCAATGCCCCGATGGTGCGATTGGTACTCAGGAAGCCAACGAGGAACTCGTGCAGCCCGTCTTCGAAAATCTTGGCAGCATTGGTTCTGGACAACTGCAAACATAAATCTTCGGTTGCCGCAAGCGCGGTCGAAGGGATGCCATAACCGTTCGAGAGATACCGAAGATTATCGAGTAGCTTGGAATAGGCAAAGGCGAGACTGCGCGGGAAGCGCTGATCGAAGATCAGGAATTCGGTAATGCCGAGGGCGGTTGTCCTTCCCGGATAGAGCCAACGATAAACGCTGAACGCCGACGTCGAGCGCAAGATCGCTTCCCACTGCACATTGTCGAGCGACGAGCCGACAAACGAGACCGAAGGCAGTAGCACATAATATTTGACGTCGAGCAACCGGGCGGTGCTGTCCGCGCGTTCGATGAAATTGCCGATCCGTGCAAAATTATAACCGTCGTTGCGCAGCATGGTGTTCTGCATGGTGCCGCGGACCATGGCGCTATTGCGTTTGATACTGTCCAATATGCTGGGCAATTCGGCTTCGCGAACAGGCCGCTTCAAAATTTCGTTGACGTTGATCCAACTCTCGTTGACCGCCTCCCACACTTCGCGGGTAAGCGCGGTTCGAGTGAGCTTGGCATTGTGCCGAGCCTGGTCGATGACACCGCGAAGGCTTGCATCGTTGTTTTTGTCGCGCAGCAGGAAATTGACCACCGGGGCCGATTCATACTCGCCGTGCCTTGCCAGATAGGCCGCATCCATGCCGAGCGCCTTGACCACCGAACGCCATTCGCTGTCGCTTCCGGATCCCCTTGTCAGGGTGAAACGGTGGCCGGTCTCGACCAGCCGCGCGATGTTTTCTGCCCGCTCCAGATAGCGGAATAGCCAGTATATGCCCCCCGCGGTTTTACCGAGCATGGCTGCGCTTTCCAAATCCGTTCGCATCGAGCCCTTCGACTGCCTGCCAAGGCAGGCGCTCAGGACAGGCCAAGGTCGAGATGCCGTTAGGTTGTGCGCCGCCGATGGGTGTCTCGACTGGACTCGACACGAACGGAGATGAGGCGTTTGTCACGCTAATCATCTTCCAGCACCCAGCTGTCCTTGGTGCCGCCGCCCTGGCTGGAATTAACCACCAATGATCCCGGCGTGAGCGCGACGCGGGTCAGGCCGCCCGGAGTGATGTCGATGCTGTCCGGCGACACGAGCACGAACGGTCGCAGATCGACATGGCGCGGCGCGAGGCCGCTATTGGTGAAGATCGGTATCGTCGACAGCGCCAGCGTCGGCTGGGCGATGTAATTGGCGGGCTTGGCCTTCAGTTTGGCCGCAAAGTCGGATAGCTCCCGGCGATTCGCGGCTGGGCCGACGAGCATTCCGTAACCGCCCGAGCCATGGACTTCCTTCACCACCAGTTCGGCGAGATTATCGAGCACGTAAGCCAGTGCCTCGGGTTCCGAACAGCGCCATGTCGGCACGTTGTGGAGAATAGGCCGCTCGCCGGTGTAGAATTCGACGATATCGGGCATGTAACTGTAAATCGCCTTGTCGTCGGCGATGCCGGTGCCTGGCGCGTTGGCGATGGTGATCTGGCCGGCGCGGTAAAGGTCGAACACGCCCGGAATGCCGAGCACCGACTCAGGCTTGAAAATCAATGGATCGAGATAATCGTCATCAAGCCGCCGGTAGAGCACGTCGATCGGCATGTACCCGCGCGTGGTTCGCATCGCGACGCGGCCATCTACGATGCGGATGTCATGCCCCTCGACCAGGTCGGCCCCCATCTGGTCGGCGAGAAAGGCATGTTCGTAATAGGCGCTGTTGTGGATGCCGGGGGTCAGCACCGCCACCACCGGATCGCCCTTGCACGCGGGAGGGGCGACGCGGTTTAGCGACTGGCGCAGGTTTTTGGGATAATCGCTGACATTGCGCACCCGGATCGTGCTGAACAGTTCGGGAAACATGTTCATCATCGTCTCGCGGTTTTCGAGCATATAGGAAACGCCCGACGGGGTTCGTGCATTGTCCTCGAGCACGAAAAACTCTTCGGGACCGGTGCGCACCAGATCGACGCCGACGATGTGGGTGTAAACGCCGCCCGGCGGGATGAAGCCGATCATCTGGGTCAGGAAAGCGTCGTTATTTTTAAGCAATTCGATGGGCAAGCGCCCCGCACGAACGATTTCCTGCCGGTGATAAATGTCCTGTAAAAACGCGTTAATCGCGCGCACGCGCTGTTCAATGCCGCGCGTGACCTTCGCCCATTCGCGCGCCGATACGATGCGTGGGACGATATCGAAGGGAATCAGCCGCTCTTCGGCATCCTCGTCGCCGTAAACCGCGAAGGTAATCCCGGTACGCCGGAAAAACTGCTCGGCCTCACGCGCCTTGCCACGAAGCGATTTAATATCCTGGTTGCAGAACCACTCATGATAAGCCGTGTAAGCCGCGCGCGTGGCACCATCCTCTTTCAGCATTTCGTCAAAGCAGATCGGTTTCGCGGGCATTACAGAGCAGACTGCACAATTAAAGTGTAGATAACAAGCAACTTCGCACCTGCACAATTTCCGGGCAAAGCGGTGCTCAAAAGTCTATAGCGATGCCCTTCAGTTCCCAGTCGCCATAGCGCACCGGATCGAGACGGTCGGGATCGGGCTCTTTGCCGCGCACCATCGGCGCCGGTTTTGGCACCGGAGGGCTTTTGGACAAATAGGGCGGTGCTTTGACGTGGGGCGGGCGTTTTCCCATAAATAAATTCCTGAATGATGTGCCGACATAATCCGCGCTTTCTTGCACGAGTTCAAGCAAGCTTTCTATTCAGCCGTCGGCGGCGTAAGGCGCGCTGCATGAACGAAGAAATTTCCGGGCTTCCAACCCGCCGCGCGGCGTTGCGTCTGCTCGATGCGGTGATGCGGATGGGTACACCGATGGATCAGGCGACGGCGGGTGCAACCAAAGGCCTGTCGCCGCCCGACCGAGCACTGGCGATTGCGATTGCGCAGGAGACACTGCGCTGGTCGGTCGATCTCGACGCGCTGATCGACGGCAAGACCAAGCAACCATTACCCGATGATGCCAAAGCGCGGATGGTGCTTCGGTTGGCGCTGGCACAGATATTGCGGCTGGGGACACCTGCCCATGCGGCGATTGCCACCGCGTTGCCGTTGGTCGATGGCGGCCCGAGGCGGTTGGTCCACGGCGTGCTGGGGTCGCTGCTTCGGGCAGAAGCCGCGCTCCCCGAACTGCCGTCACTGCCCGACTCGGTGATGATGCGCTGGCATCCGGCTTGGGGGGATGAAATGATTGCAGGCGCGCAATCGGCGCTTGCCGAGCCGCCGCCGCTCGATCTCGCTTTGCGTGATCCGGCATTGACGGCAGAGTGGACCGAACGGCTCGGCGGCACCAGCCTGATGCCCGGCCATATCCGGCTGCCGCGTGGGACCGCAGTTGAAGAACTCGACGGCTATGACGAGGGCGCGTGGTGGGTGCAGGATCTGGCCGCGAGCCTGCCAGCCCGGCTTTTCGGCGAGGGCAGCGGCAAACGCGCGCTAGACCTGTGCGCCGCGCCCGGTGGCAAGACGATGCAGCTTTCGGCCGCTGGTTTTGCCGTGACCGCGCTCGACAATTCGGCGCGGCGGATGGACCGGTTAATGGCCAATCTCGAACGCACGCAGTTGAACGCCGAGCGTGTGACCGCCGATGTCATGGAGTGGGAACCGAGCGCCCTATATGATGCTATATTGCTGGACGCGCCGTGCAGCGCTACCGGCACGATGCGCCGCCATCCCGATGTGCTGCAACGCATCGACCTGAAAGCAATCAACAATCTCGCCGCGATTCAGAGCGCGATGCTCGACCGCGCGGCTTTGTGGGTGAAGCCCGGCGGGACATTGGTTTTCGCCACCTGCTCGCTCGAACCGCACGAAGGCGAAGCGCAGGCCGAGGCCTTTCTGGCGCGGAATCCCGAGTATTCGACGAAAGGCGCCATGGCGGATGAACTGCCCGCTGGTGTCGAAGCCAATGGGCAAGGCCATATCCGCACCATTCCACCAATGCTCGCAGAGCAAGGCGGATTGGACGGGTTTTTTATCGCGCGATTTGTGAGAAACATCTAATTGCAAAAGTCCGTCGCGCCAGCGAAGGCTGGTGCCTATCTCGCTTATCGGTCGAGACAGACAGACGGGATGGGCCCCAGCTCCGCTGGGGCGACGGGGGGGAGAGAATGATTGCAACCGCGCCAACACTGACAACCGCCCGCCTCTCCATCGAGCCGATGTCGCGCGACCACTGGGAGGATTATGCCGCCGCCTGGGCCGACCCGCGCATGACCGAATTCATCGGCGGAGAACCGCGCAACCGCAATATCAGCTGGGGCAAGATGCTTCAGGGCATCGGACTGTGGTCCTTGTTTGGTTACGGATACTGGTCATTCATCGAGCGCGAGAGCGGCAAGTTCGTCGGCAATGGCGGGCTGGCACAATTCGAACGCGGGATAAGGGAGCTGGAGAAATTTCCAGAGGCTGGCTGGGCCTTCGCGCCCGACGCTTGGGGGCGGGGCTATGCCACCGAAGCGATGACAGCAATACTGGCATGGTCCGACCAATGCGGTCTCCCCGAAACCCGCTGCATCATCGACCCGGACAATGCCGCGTCGCATAAAGTCGCGGCAAAATTGGGTTATGAAAAGTTCGGGGAATCGCACGACGTCATTGGGCCGCTATATTTATACAGTCGCAAACGCCAGTAAACCTTTAGCCTTGTGCAGTTTTCTAGCGGCATTGGATTTCATTTTGTAAAGAAGACGCAAAGGGCGTGTCGCTAATAACTCCAATTTGATCGGAATCCACACGCTCCGGGATCGAAAATTAGAGCGGCTTAGCGGTAGCAAACCGCCACCTTTGTGCCTTCGTGCCGTTGCGCCTTTTTCACATCTCTTCCTTCAAGCTGACCCAGTCACCTGCCGATAAGCTGTGCATAACGGCCCCGCTCGGGTTGCCCCTGCCCGTTTTGGCGGCTAAGCGCCGAATATGTCCGGTTCCGTCCGCATTGCGCCCTCGATCCTCTCCGCCGATTTCGCCAGGCTGGGCGAAGAGGTGCGCGCGATCGACGAAGCCGGTTGCGACTGGATCCATGTCGATGTGATGGACGGGCATTTCGTTCCGAACATCACCATTGGACCTGCGGTTGTGAAGGCGCTCCGCCCGCACAGCGCGAAGGCCTTCGACGTGCATCTGATGATCTCGCCGGTCGACCAATATGTGAAAGATTTCGCCGATGCGGGCGCGGATATCATTTCGTTTCATCCCGAGGCAGGGCCGCATCCGCACCGCACCGTGCAGCTCATCAAGTCCCTGGGCAAAATGGCAGGGATCGTGCTCAATCCGGCAACACCTGCGAAGATGCTCGATTATCTGATCGAGGACATCGACCTTGTGCTGGTGATGAGCGTCAACCCGGGCTTTGGCGGGCAAAGCTTTATTTCAAGCCAGTTGCGCAAGATCGAAGCCGTCCGGAAAATGATCGAAAAGACCGGCAGGGACATCAGGCTCGAAGTCGACGGCGGCATCACTGTGGAAACCGCGCCGCTGGCGATTTCGGCCGGTGCCGATACGCTGGTCGCCGGAACCGCGACCTTCAAGGGCGGTCCGGAGGCTTATGCCGGCAACATCCGGGCGCTGAGGGGTGAATGACCGGGGACGATGAAGGCGGCAATGAAAGCGGCCAGGCGGCGTTGATCGTCAGGCCCAAAGGCGCGGGCCAGAATCTCCTCGAACGGCTGTCTCTCCGGTTTTACAAGATGACATGGCGCACGCCGCTGCACAGCGGGCGTTTGAAGGGCAAGGTGCCTTTGCGGCTGTTGGCGGTGCCAGAAGACCCGCTCGCGGGAAACGTTGCGCGCGGTCAGTCGCTGCGGATCGGCAAATTTCACTATCAGGGTTTCGGGCAAGCGATCGAAGCCCTCGATTACGCCCATCTCGCACTGCCACCGGCGATGACCGATTATATCCACCGCTTCGACTGGTTGCGCGATCTGGCCGCGGCCACCAACCGCGCCGACGGGGCGCCGGTTGCCGCCAGCATCGCCGATAGCTGGCTCGTCGCCAACGGCATGAAAACGCGCGAGCCCGCGTGGCGGGTGGATAACAGCGCGTGGCGGCTGATGAACATGGCGGCTGCCTCGCCTTATCTGCTGACCAGCACCGACCCCATTTACCGCTCGCGTGTCATCAACCATTTTGCCCGTGTCGCCCGCCATCTTGATGGGGCGGCACCGCGCGCTTCAAACCATTTCGCCAAGACCTTGGGATGGGCAGGTGTGGTCGCCGCCTCCTTGCTGCTGCCCGATGGTAAGGCCCGGCGCCTGGTCGGTGAAAACGGACTGGCGGAAAGCCTGAACCAGACGGTGTTCGCCGACGGCGGTGTGGTGTCGCGGTCGCCGGTGCAATTGATGGAGCTGATCGGACTCTTGAGCCTGCTCAAGCAATGCTATCTTGCGCGCGACGAACTCGTGCCCGAATTTCTGCTCGAGGCAATGGGCCGGGCAGTTCCGGCATTGCTCGGGCTGACCCACAGCGACGGCGGGCTCGGTGCGTGGCAGGGCTCGGCGCATGTCGGAGCGTCCGCAATCGAGGCGCTGGTTGCGGCCAGCGGCGTGCGCTCAAGGCCGCAGCGACAGGCGCTCGACTGGGGCTATCAGCGTGTGTCGGCTGGCAATTCGGTATTGTTGCTCGACGCCGGGCCGCCTCCGCTGGCGCGACAATCGGCGGCGGGTTGTGCCTCTACGCTGGCGTTCGAGCTTTCACACGGCGCACAACGCATCATCGTCAATTGCGGTGGCTCGGCGCTGGTCGGCGCGACGATCCCGGCGGCGCTGGCACGGGGGTTGCGCACGACCGCAGCGCATTCGACCCTGTGTATCGACGACAGCAATTCGACCGCGATTCTGGCAGGCGGGCAATTGGGCAAAGGCGTGACCGAAGTCGGCCTCGACCGCCGCGACGTCGATAATGCCACCCGGATCGAGGCCAGCCATGATGGCTATGCCAGGGCTTATGGCTTCACCCATTTGCGGCGGCTGATCCTGAAATCGGACGGCATGGAATTGCGCGGTGAGGATACGCTGCTGCCCGAGGGCAAGCCGAAGCAGGGCACGCCCGTGCATGTCCGCTTCCATCTCGGACCCGATATTGAAATCACCCCGACCGAGAACAAGCAAACCGCCTTGCTTCGGCTCGCGGGCGGAAGCGGCTGGGCGTTTGCGGCGGCTGGCGGCGTACTCTCGGTAGACGACAGCCTGTGGGTCGATGACGAAGGCCGCCCGCACCCGACGCGCCAGCTTGTGATTGCCGCCGAAACCGGTAAAGGCGGCCTCACCATCGGCTGGCAGCTTCGACATTTAGGATAAATATGACGGATGTAGTAATCAAACGCGCGCTGTTGTCGGTGTCGGACAAGGCTGGGCTGGTCGAACTCGGCCACGCGCTCGCGGCGCGGCATATCGAACTGGTATCGACCGGCGGCACCGCCAAGACCTTGCGCGAGGCGGGCTTACAGGTGAAGGATGTGAGCGAACTAACGGGCTTTCCCGAAATGATGGACGGGCGTATCAAGACGCTCCACCCGGCCGTTCACGGCGCCCTGCTGGCGGTCCGTAACAATCCCGAACATGCCGCCGCGATGAAGATGCACAATATCGGTGCAATCGACCTCGTCGTGGTCAATCTCTATCCCTTCGCCGCGACCGTTGCCAAGGGCGCAGCGCGTGCAGAGGTTATCGAGAATATCGACATTGGTGGACCGTCGATGGTGCGCTCCGCTGCCAAGAACCATGACGCCGTCGTCATCGTCACCGACCCGTCGGACTACGACTCTCTCATCGCCGAAATGGAGGAACGCGACGGCGCGACCAATCTCGGTTTCCGCCGTTCGATGGCGGCCAAAGCCTATGCGGCGACCGCCGAATATGATTCGATGATCGCCAGCTGGTTCGCCTTTGCCGACCAGCAGCAGATGTTCCCCGAACGGATGACGGTGCCGGTCAAGCTGGAGCAGTCCTTGCGCTACGGTGAAAATCCGCATCAGCAGGCTGCGCTCTATATTCCTGCCTTTGCCCCCGGCGGGTCGCTTGCCGACCACCGGCAGATCCAGGGCAAGGAGCTAAGCTACAACAATCTCAACGACGCCGACGCCGCGCTCGAACTCGTCAGCGAATTTCGCGACGGCCCGCCGACGGTGGTGATCGTCAAGCACGCCAACCCGTGCGGAGTGGCGACAGGCGAGACTTTGATCGAGGCGTATCGCGCTGCGCTAGAATGCGACAGCGTGTCGGCCTTTGGCGGTATTATTGCGGTCAACCGGCCATTGGATGGTGCCACAGCAGAGGCGATCTCGGAGATATTTACCGAAGTGGTCGCGGCCCCGGACGCCGATGACGAAGCCAAGGCAGTGTTCGCCAAAAAGAAGAACCTGCGGTTGATCCTGACCGGCCCGCTGGGCGACCCGACACGTGGCGGGATGATGCTGAAAACCATAGCGGGCGGCGTGCTGCTGCAATCGCGAGACAATGGCTCGGTCGCCGATAGCGACTTGAAGGTCGTCACCAAACGCGCACCCACCGCTCAGGAATTGGCTGACTGCCGCTTCGCCTGGACCGTCGCCAAGCATGTGAAGTCGAACGCCATCGTCTACGCCAAGGACGGCGCAACAGCAGGCATCGGTGCTGGCCAGATGAACCGGCGCGACAGCGCGCGCATCGCCGCGATCAAGGCGAAAGAAGCCGCCGAAACCTATGGCTGGGCAGCCCCACGCACCGTCGGCTCAGCGGTTGCCTCCGACGCCTTTTTCCCCTTCGCCGATGGCCTGCTAGCCGCCGCCGAGGCAGGCGCGACCGCAGTCATCCAGCCCGGCGGCTCGATGCGCGACGACGAAGTAATCACCGCCGCCGATGAAGCAGGGCTTGCCATGGTCTTCACCGGAATGCGGCATTTCAGGCATTGAGCGACGGGTCACCCGGCCCGTTTCGCCGGTCCGCGGAAACTGCCAGCCCCTGATTTCTTCGGGCCGTAATTGCGCGCCGGTGCTCCCGGATCGCGACTACGTCCGTCGCCGCGAGCGGCATGCGCGCGGTCGGCGGTGGGACGGCGGTCGCCGCCACTAACATTATCATTGCGCGGGCGTGCTTCGCTGCTTCCGTCACGCGGTCCGGCACCGGGCTGCCAACCGCCTTGCGGGGCAAAGGTGCGCTGGCGGGTTTCGCCGTTGCGGCCGGTGCCGCCATTGTTGCCGCCAAGTTTCTTGCCGGCATAGTTGGTGCGTCCGCCACCTGGTTGACCACCACCGCGACCACCGCGTGCCTGTTGCTGCGGACGGTTGTCCTTGGCAGGCGGCGGCAGATTGGCGACGGCTTCGCGGAAGCCTTCGGGCAAACCGAGAGTCATCGCGCGAACTCCGGTCAGGCGTTCGATATCTTTCATATAGCCACGCTCGTCGCCGGCGACGAAGCTCATCGCCACGCCTTCGCGACCCGCACGCGCGGTGCGGCCGATGCGGTGGACATATTGTTCGGGCACGTTGGGCAGTTCGAAATTGAACACATGGCTGACGCCGGGAACGTCGATACCGCGTGCCGCGATGTCGGTTGCGACGAGGATTTTGATCTGGCCGTCACGGAAGGATTGCAGTGCGGCCGTGCGCTGGCCTTGCGATTTGTTGCCGTGGATTGCGGCAGCTTTGATGCCAGCGCCCGCAAGCCCGCGGACAACGCGGTCTGCGCCGTGCTTGGTGCGGGTGAAAACGAGCGCGCGGTCGATCTCTTCGCTTTGCAGCTTGAGCGTCAGCAAAGTCTGCTTCTCGCGCTGCTCAACGAACGTGACGAACTGCTCGACGCGCTCTGCTGTGGTCGCCGCAGGGGCGACCGATACGCGCACCGGGTTGTTGAGGAAACGGTTGCCCAGCTCGGCAATCGCCTTGGGCATCGTCGCCGAGAAGAACAGGGTCTGGCGCTGTTTCGGCAGCAGCTGGTCGATGCGTTTCAGCGCATGGATGAAGCCCAGATCCATCATCTGGTCGGCTTCGTCGAGGACGAAGATTTCGACGTCCTTCAATGTCACCGCGCGCTGCTCGATCAGGTCGATCAGGCGGCCCGGCGTCGCAACAAGAATATCGACACCGCCAGCGAGCTTTTTCTTCTGGCTGAAAATCGGCATACCGCCAAAAACACACTCGGTTTTCAGGCCAAGAAACTTGCCATAGGTGCGGAAGCTCTCGGCGATTTGCGCCGCGAGTTCACGCGTTGGCGAAAGCACAAGCATCCGGCAGCTATATTGCTGGCGCGCCTTTGGCTTGGTTGCGAAACGGTGCAGCGAGGGCAGCGCGAACGCCGCGGTCTTGCCGGTGCCGGTCTGCGCGATTCCGCACAGGTCGCGGCCTTCGAGCAAAGGCGGGATCGCCTGTTGCTGGATTGGGGTAGGGGTATCATATCCGGTGGCTTCAAGTGCCTTGAGGATAGGTTGGGCAAGGCCCAGGTCTTGGAAAAAAGACATATTTATACTTTCAAATAGTCGTCGCAGCCCCATCAAGCGCATCCTTCAAACAGGACCGCACGGGCGCGACAGCAGGTGTTCGGGAGCAGCTTATGCCGACCCGTTGGAAACAACCCTGCGTGATATGGGAAGCCTCTAAGCTTGACGCATCTTGTTCGATTGGCGGAGCCACCATTTGCGGCCCTCACGCTGCCAATACTGCGGCGGTTACATCCGCTCGCCTCATGCGCTTGAGGGCCATATGGCTGTGAAGCCAGCAGAAAGCAAGTTATTTGTGCGGCGCAGCAACAATCATGCGTCGGCAAGCGAAACGCAAGGTCTTGTTAACCATCCATTAGGGCATTTCGTTCACAGATTTCCCGAAAGCAGTTCGCTAGAGGAAGTTGTTGATGGTTCAGGGGCAAAACGGGGTTGATGTAGCGATTATCGGCGCAGGGCCGGCAGGACTGACCGCCGCCTATTTGCTGACCAAAAAGGGCTATAGCGTCACCGTTATCGAAAAAGACGAACGCTATGTCGGCGGCATCAGCCGCACCGTCGAGGTCGATGGCTATCGTTTCGACATCGGCGGTCACCGCTTCTTTTCGAAATCCAAGGAAGTGGTCGATCTCTGGAACGAGATTCTCCCCGACGACTTCATCCAGCGCCCGCGCATGAGCAGGATTTACTACGAAGGCAAATTCTACAGCTATCCGTTGCGCGCGTTCGAAGCATTGTTCAATCTCGGCGTCATCCGCTCGACGCTCTGCATGGCAAGCTATGCCAAGGCAAAGGTCTTCCCGAACAGACAAGTCCGCAGTTTTCAGGACTGGACAGTCAACCAGTTCGGCCACAAACTGTTCTCGATCTTCTTCAAGACCTACACCGAAAAGGTCTGGGGTATGCCCTGCGACGAGATGTCGGCAGACTGGGCAGCACAGCGCATCAAGGGGCTAAGCCTCGGCGCGGCGGTGCTCGATGGGCTGAAGCGTTCGTTGGGGCTTAACAAGCGCCCCAATGACGGCATGGAAACCAAGACCTTGCTCGAAACCTTCCGCTATCCGCGGCTTGGGCCGGGAATGATGTGGGATGCGGCGCGCGACTTCGTTGTCGCCAAGGGAAACAGCGTATTGATGGGGCACAGCTTCAAGCAACTGGCGCAGGATGCCAATGGCGACTGGCGGATGTCGGCGACCAAAGCCGACGGCAGCGAGGCGGTGATTACCGCAAAGCATGTCATTAGCAGCGCGCCGATGCGCGAATTGTCGGCACGTATCCATCCACTGCCGGGAACCTCCTTGCAGGCGAACAATCTACGCTACCGCGACTTCCTGACCGTGGCCTTGATGATCAAGTCGGACGATCTCTTCCCCGACAACTGGATCTATATCCACGACAGCAAGGTGCAGGTCGGCCGTGTGCAGAACTTCCGCAGCTGGTCGCCCGAAATGGTCCCCGATCCTTCGATTGCCTGTGTCGGGCTAGAATATTTCTGCTTCGAAAATGACAATCTGTGGGCATCGAGCGATGCCGACCTGATCGAACTCGCCAAAAGCGAAATGGGTATCCTCGGGTTGTGCAAACCCGAAGACGTGGTCGGCGGCGCGGTGGTGCGTCAGGAAAAGGCCTATCCGGTCTATGACGACGATTATGCAGCCAATGTCGAGGCAATGCGCGCCGAGCTCGAAGGCAAATATCCGACGCTTCACATGGTCGGGCGCAACGGGATGCACCGCTATAACAACCAGGATCACGCGATGATGACGTCGATGCTGACGGTCGAAAATATCGTCGCAGGCGCGCGCGTCTATAATATCTGGAACGTCAACGAAGACGCCGAATATCACGAAGCGGGCGACGAGGGCGAACAGATCGCGATTGCCGCCAAGGTCAGCGAAGACCAGGCAGCGGCCCTGACCTCACAGCGCGAAGTGCCCAGGCGGATTGCCGCTGGAACGGCCGCCGATGAGGACGAACGCAAGATCAGCAAGGCGGCCTGACAGCCATGGACCGCGCACTCGCCTCGGCCCGGACGGTTTGGCAGCAATTCACGCTGACCCGCTATCTGGCGGCGAGCGTAATCGCGCTCGCCTTTGATCTGTCGGTTTTCGGGATGGGGATCAGCCTTGGCTTCGATCCTGCGCTGGCGTCGGCGATTGGATATAGCTTGGGCATCGTCGTCCACTGGCTGGTGAGCGCGCAATATGTCTTTGTCGGCAAGCGGCGCGATGGTGCGGCGCTCCAGCTGCAGCGCGCATTGTTTGCCGGGTCGGCATTGGTCGGGCTTGGCATCACGGTCGGCGTCGTTGCACTGGCAAGCGCCGGCGGTGCCCCGGCGATGGCGGCCAAGGGAGCCGCAGTCGCGATCAGCTTTTTCGCGGTCTATGCATTACGCAAATGGGGGGTCTTCAGATGACATCGATTGCGCTCAGAATGCAGCAGTCTTTCACCCTCGACGAAGAAGCAAAAAAGTTTCTCCACTGGGTACTGATCTGGGTGTTGATGGCCAATGTCGGCTTTATGGCGCTCTGGTTCATCGGTGCGCCGGTGCGCTGGTGGGAAATCGGCGTCATCGGGTTTACCGGGCTCATCGTAAAGCGCTTCCCGTTCTGGGTTCGCTATCTGTCGTTCCTTGGCGTCATGACCTATTCTGCGCTGACCTTTATCGGCGGTCTGTTCAATCTCAACCTCTCGTCGCTCACTTACTCGATCCGGTTTTTCCTTGAATTGAAACCGGGCAACGCTGTCGAATATCTCGGCGTCGGCGCGGCCTTGGTGCTGATCCTCGGAATCGTTTTCAAGCTGATGAAGCGCGACACCAATTTCTCTCGACCTGCGCTGATTATTGCGGCTGGCGGGTTGTTCATCGGTCTTGCCGTTGTCGATATCCATATCGGCAAGGGTATGCGCGGCCACTATAAACGACTTGCCCCCGAAGGCGCGACCTTCACCTCGGCCAGCGGGGACACCGGATTTTTCGCGCGCGCCGACGGCAAGCGCAATCTTGTCATGATTGTCGTCGAATCGTTGGGTGTGCCAAGCGGCAATACCGAAATGAAACGGCTGTTGTTCAAGCTTTACAAGGACAATCCGGCGGTGCGCGAACGGTTCGACCTGTCGGAAGGCGAGTCGCTTTACTATAACAGCACTACGGCGGGCGAAGTCCGCGAGCTGTGCGGGCGCTGGGGTGATTATTACGAACTGGTCGAGGCAAAGGATGAAAACTGCTTCCCTGCACAGTTAGCGCGCAAGGGTTATGACACCACCGCGATGCACAGTTTCTCCTCGACATTTTTCCAGCGTGGCGAATGGTATCCCAATGTCGGCTTTGCCAAGTCAGAGTTTAACAAGGATTTGATGGCAGCCGGTGCGCGGCAATGCGGCGGGGTTTTTCCCGGCGCGTGCGACCGTGATATCCCGCAGCAGATTGCAGCAAAGCTGAAGGCAGCGAAAAAACCGACATTTCTCTACTGGCTGACGCTCAATTCGCATCTGCCGGTGCCACCCGGGCTCAATCTCGACGTCGATCGCTGCGAGCGTATATCACCTATACTCGCCCGCGATTTCCCGCAAATTTGCCGCCAGTTCAACATCTGGAACGATATCGACGTCGCGGTGGTCAAGGAAATCACCGCCGCCGACTTCCCCGAAACCGACATATTGATCGTCGGCGACCATATGCCGCCCTATTTCGACCGACACCACCGCACACAGTTCGACCCCGAGCATGTTCCCTATCTCTATCTGCGGCACAAGGATAAGCGAGACAATCGTGTAGCGCTTCGCTAAGCAGCGTTGCAGACAGCGCCGGGGGGGCTCGAATGGGACGCAAATCTTTGCCGCTGGGGCCGGTGCTTGTGCTCTGGCTCGCGGTTTCAGCAATATTGCTCTGGTCCAGTTGGACTCAAATAACCACGCTTTCGGGATGGGATCCCGACGACCAGTTGCGCATGGTCCAGCTGCGCGATTTCCTCGGCGGGCAAAGCTGGTTTGATACCACTCAGTACCGAATGAATTCGCCCGAAGGCGCGCCGATGCACTGGTCGCGTTTGATCGAACTGCCGCTGGCGTTGCTTGTGCTGGTTCTGAAACTTCTGTTCGGCCAGCCAATAGCTGAAATGGTCGCAGGGGCGGCAATCCCGCTGCTGCTGCTTGGCGCGGTCGCGTATATCCTGGGGACCGTTGCAACCCGCTTGTCGAATGCCGAAGCGGGAATTGTCGCCGTGCTTCTCACGCTGATTTCCCCGGCATTGCTGCTTCAGTTGCGCCCGATGCGGATCGACCATCATGGCTGGCAGATCTTCTTTGCGGTGCTGGCGCTGTCGACGATGTTCTGGCCCGACAAACGGCGCGGCGGGTTGGTGCTGGGCATATCGCTTGCGCTCTGGCTGCATATTTCACTCGAAGGCGCGCCATTGACGGCTGCGTTCTTTGTTCTGCTCGGTTGGCGCTGGATCATCCAGAAAGCGCATGGGCGGCGTCTGGCCTGGACGATCGCGTCGTTCGCGGTGAGCAGCATCATATTGTTTCTCGGCACACAACGCGACCTGCTGGTCACGCACTGCGATACGATATCACCGCCGCATATCGTTGCCGTTGTCCTTGCCGCAGCGATCATGCTGCCTGCAATTGCTTCGGCCCCCGATCACCGCCGCCTGCGTTTGGCGGCGGCGTTAGCGGCGGGTGCTGCTGCAGTCGGCGCAATATTGCTGATCGCGCCGGTCTGCGCGGGCGGAGCATTTGGCGGGCTCGATCCGCTGGTGCGCGAATATTGGTATGTGCATATCAACGAAGGCTTACCCGTCTGGCACCAGAGCTGGCGTAATGCTTTGGTGTTGATGGCGCTATCAGTGTGCGGGATAGCAGCCTTGCTATCGGTGCAGTCGAAAGCTGCGCATGGTACGATAAAGGATATCCGCGTTGCCGGGTTTTTTCTGGTCTATGCGGTCCTGCTGTCGCTGCTGGTGTTCCGCACGGTGGCGGTCGCCGCGGCCTTTGCCATTCCGCTGATCGCGATCTGGATCAACCAATTGTTCCAGCAATATCGCAAGTCGCGAGAGCCGGTGGGGCGTGTCGGCTTGGTCGCGCTTATGCTGTTTTTGCTCGTGCCGGGGCCGGTTGTCGCCCAGCTATATTCGGCTGGCGAACGCGCTTTCGGTGCAAAGCCGGAAAGCGATGTGGCCGCCGCCAAAACCGATGCCAAGCTATGCGAAGCAGTCCCGTCGGTGTCAGCGCTTTCAGCACTGCCGAAAGCACGCATCGTCGCTTCGTTCGATATGGGGCCGACGATATTGCTGACAACGCCGCATCAGGTTCTCGCCAGCAGCCATCACCGCAACGAAGCGGCGATGCACGACCATATCGAGATATTCCGGTCTGCGCCCGACAAGGCCAGAAACATCATCAGTAGGCGCGGTATCACGCACATTGTTGCCTGCCCGAGCGAGGCCGAAATGCGATTTTATGTCCGCAAGGATCCCGGCGGGCTTTGGGATGGATTGTCGAAAGGCAAAGTGCCTGCGTGGCTGGAGCCGCTCCCCGATATCGGTGACGGCATCAAGGTCTGGCGGGTGCGTTAGGGGTCTTCGGGGGGGTAGTTTTGAGCTTTTAGGGACAGTCCCCTTGCGACGGTTCTACTCGAAAGCTAAGGTCGCCAAGTCGCCTGACCCTATAGGTGCACAAAATCGCGGTCGAAACTCTCCAGATGCGCCCCGCCATCAACGAATAATGTCTGCCCGGTGACATGGCGGGCATTGGCCAGATACAGTACCGCATCGGCGACGCCTTGCGGGTCTGGTAGCGCTTTCAGCGGCATCATTTCGGCCAGCCGTTCGGCCTGATCCGGCGCATAATCGGCGGTCACGATAACCAGCCCGGGGGCCACCGCATTGACTCGCGCCTTTGCTCCAAAAGCCTTGGCCATTGTTTGCACCGAAGCCGCCAGTGCCTGTTTGGACAAGGTGTAACTGATCTGGTCGATGGGCGGGTTTTCGATGCGCTGGTCGGTCACGTGGACGATGGCAACTTGTGATGGCGCGGCCTTGATCAATGCCTGCGAGAGCAAAAGCGGCGCGAAAGTGTTAAGCCGGAAATGTGCCTCGAGTGTTCCGGAATCCATGGTCGTCCAATCGTCCTGCCCGAACATTGCGGCGTTGTTGACGAGCAAATCGGGCGCACGACCGAAATGCTTCATGACATCGCCGAGTAATTGCTGCGGTGCGGTCGGCTCGCCGAGGTCGGCGATAAAGCATTTCCAGGCCGATCCCGCATCACCGAGCGACTGCTCCAGCGCCGCGTCGGACCCGTTATCGACATGGCTGCTGAGCGCGAGATCGTAACCCGCCGCTGCCAGTCGCGAGGCTATCGCCGCGCCCAAACGGCGCATCCCGCCGGTTACCAAAGCTAGCGGACGGACATCGCTCATTTGCGGCTCCGTGCCATCGTGATGCCGATTGCTTCGCCGTCTTCGGCAATCGCCAGCTTGACGATCTTGACGCTGATATGGCTGATCCGCTTGTCATCGGCAAAAAGCGTGTCGATGATATGGTCGGCGACCGCCTCGATCAGTGTGAAATGCACGCCCTCGGGCAAATGCGTCGCGGCCTGCTTCAGCGTCATATAATTTTTCGACGCCTTCAGCGGAGTATCGGGCGTATAATGGTCTGCGATATCGAGCGTCGCGCTGATCGAAATTTTCAGCGGCTGCGGCAGGTGGGTTTCCTGACTGTAAATGCCGGTGAGGACATTGACGACAAGATCGTGGACTTCAAGAATGAGGCTGTCGGTCATTAAGCTTCCTTATCGCGACCAGCGCGCGAAAATGGCGGTTGGCAGCAAAAGGCCACGTGCTTCCTCGCGCACCGCCAGCTCGCCGAATTCGACCTTACCGCCGAGATCGGCGAAATGCGACTCGAGCAACGCGCCGAGCGCCAGCGCCGACATCCGTACCGCGTATACAGTCAGAAACAGGAAGCGCGAATTGACGTCGAGCAGCTTGCGGCAATTGGCAATCAGCGGGGCCAGGTCTTGTTCAAGATGCCAGATCTCGCCATCGGGTCCGCGGCCATATTTGGGCGGGTCGAGCAATATGCCGTCATAGCGCTTTTCGCGGCGGACCTCGCGTGCGACGAACTTCGCCGCGTCGTCGACGATCCAGCGGATCGGGCGATCGGCCATGCCCGACATTTCGGCATTGATGCGCGCCTGGGCAACCGATTTTTTGGAGGCATCGACGTGCACCATCTGCGCGCCTGCTGCCGACAGGGCCAGCGTGCCGACGCCGGTATAGCCGAACAGGTTCATCGCCACAGGTTCGGCGACATCCGCAATCTCCCCACGCATCCAGCGCCAAACCGGGTCCATATCGGGGAAGAAGCCGAGGTGACGAAACGGCGTGCACGACGCGGTAAAGCTGACTTCATCGTTCCACATCAGCGGCCAGCCGCCGATCGGCACCGGGCGATTATTATACCAGCGCCCGCCGCCCTCGTCGTCCGAACCGGGTACAAATTCGGCATCGGCATCCCAGTCGTCGCTGGCCGGCGCCCACATCGCCTGCGGTTCAGGGCGGATGAAGCGCCGGTCGCCATAACGTTCATATTTGCGACCATTGCCGCTGTCGATCAGCGTGTAATCGTCGCGCGGTGCGCTGACCAAGGTGACGAAATTGGGTTCCATCTCAGCGAACGGCGTTCGCGAGCACATAATCGCGCACGGCATCATATTCGCCGGGCAGAACGTCGAACCTTTCTTCGCGGTCGAACAAAGTTGCAACGCGCGTCGGCAGCGGCGGACGGACGCCGGTTGCGCGCTCGACAGCGTCGGGGAACTTCGCCGGATGCGCGGTCGCCAGCGTTACCACCGGGACATCACCCGGGATATCGGCCTCGCGTGCGGCATGAAGCGCGATGGCTGTATGCGGGTCGATCACCTCATTACACGCCTCATAGGCCCAGCGCATCGCCAGCGCCATTTCATCGGCATCGGCGCGCGCGCTGGCAAAGAACGAAGCCTTCCTTCGCATGTCGGCGCTGAGCACCATCTTGCCCATCTGCTCGAACCATTTCATTCGAGCGGCTGTCGTCGATCCGTCGCGCCCTTCGAGATCGAACAGCAATCGTTCGAAGTTGCTCGAGACCTGGATATCCATCGACGGGGCGGCGGTCGGCGTGACGCCTGACACCGAATAATCGCCGCGCGACAAAGCGCGGTGGAGAATGTCGTTGACGTTGGTGGCAACGATCAGCCGTTCGATCGGAAGCCCCATTTGCGCCGCGACATAGCCCGCAAAAACATCGCCGAAATTGCCCGTCGGCACCGAAAAGGCGACCGCGCGTTCGGGCGCGCCGAGCTTCAGCGCGGCGTAAAAATAATAAACCACCTGCGCCATCAGCCGCGCCCAGTTGATCGAATTGACCGCCGAGAGCGTCAGCGGGCCGTTGATGTCCTGGTCCGAGAACATCCGCTTTACCATTGCCTGCGCGTCGTCGAAGCTGCCCTGGATCGCGATGTTGTGAACATTGGGTGCAAGGATCGTGGTCATCTGCCGCCGCTGCACATCGGAAACGCGCTTGTGCGGGTGGATCATGAATATCTCGATCTGCTCGCGTCCTGCCACTGCATCGATCGCGGCCGACCCGGTGTCTCCCGAAGTCGCTCCGACAATCGTCAGCTTCTTGTCCGTGCCGGTCAGGAAACGCTCGAACAAGTGGCCGAGCAATTGAAGCGCGACATCCTTGAACGCGAGCGTCGGGCCGTGGAACAGTTCGAGCAACCAGTTCTGGCTATCGAGTTGCACCAGCGGCGTCACCGCTGCATGGGAAAATCGTCCATAGGCGGCGGCGCACAGCTCTTTCAGCTCGGCTTCGCTCAGCACGCCCGCTGTGAATGGTGCCATGACGCGCGCTGCCAGATCGACATAGGACAACCCGCGCATCGAGGCGATTTGCCCAGTCGTAAAGCGCGGCCAGTGGCGCGGCACATAGAGTCCGCCGTCGGAGGCAAGCCCGGTGAGCGTGACTCCGGCAAAATCGAGTGTATCGCCGCTTCCGCGGGTACTGATATAATCTGTGCTGTTATCGGCCATATCGCGGTCGCCGTTAGCCGCGCGCGGCTGTTATCGCAACATTATTGCAAGTCGGCGCTGACAAAATCGGCACATCTTTCGCCGATCATGATGCTTGGCGCATTGGTGTTGCCCGAAACGAGCCTCGGCATGATGCTGGCGTCGGCGATATAAAGGCCGTCGAGCCCGCGATATTTGAGGCGTGGGTCGACGACATCATCGGCGTCCGGTCCCATCCGGCAGGTGCCGACGGGGTGGTAGACGGTGTCGGCGGTGCTTCGGATGACCGCGTCGAGCGCGTCGTCGTCAGCCAGATCGACCGGCTGCCGGCTCTTGCCGCGATAAGCCGCAAGCGAAGGCGCGGCGAATATCCGGTGCAGTTCGCGCACGCCACGTCTTAGCGAAGCGACGTCGCGTTCGTCGGTCAGGAAAGCCGGGTCGATGAGCGGTGCCTGCCGCGCATCGGCTGATGCCAGCCTTACGGTCCCCCGGCTCTCGGGGCGAAGTACGCAGACATGGCCGCTGAAACCGTGGCCCTTGACCTTGGTCCGGCCATGATCGTCGAGCAACGCGGGGACGAAATGATACTGGATATCGGGGGCAGGCAAATCGGGCGATGAGCGCCAGAAACCGCCGCCTTCGGCAAAACAGGTGGTGAGTATGCCGGTGCGTTTCGTCCTATGTTCGAAAAACGCCTTGGCCATTTTCCAGCTTCCCGCCAGCGAATCGCCGAAGAAATCCTGCGAATCTGCCTCGAAGCACGACACATGGTCGATATGGTCCTGCAGATCGCTACCGATCGCCGGCTTGTCATCGACCACCGCGAGTCCGTGTTCGCGCAAATGCGCCGCAGGACCTATGCCAGAGAGCATCAATATCTGTGGGCTGCCAAATGCGCCCGCAGACAATATCACCGCAGCCCGCGCCTTGATCGTGCGTTTGCGGCCCCAGCTCTGGCGAATGATCACGCCCGTTGCGCGGCCATTTTCGATGATGATCTTCTCGGTCAGCGCGCCGGTAAGGACTGCCATCCGGTCGCGCGCCGGCTCGACATACGCGCGCGCCGACGACCAGCGTTCGCCGCCTTTCTGCGTGACCTGATACAGTCCGAAGCCGTCCTGAACCGACCCGTTGAAGTCGGCATTGCGCGGCAGCTGTAGTTCGGCCGCTGCCTCGACAAATGCCGTGCTGCCCTTGCTCGGCCATTTTTGATCGACCACCGATAACGGTCCGCCGCTGCCGTGGAAGGGATCTGCCCCGCGCTCATTATCCTCGCAGCGTTTGAAGACCGGCAGCACATCGTCATACGACCAGCCGGTGCAGCCCATGTCCGCCCAATTGTCGTAATCCCATTTGTTGCCGCGGATATAGATCATCGCGTTGATCGCGCTCGACCCGCCAAGCCCGCGACCGCGCGGTTGGTATCCGATGCGCCCGTTCAAGCCCTTTTGCGCGACGGTGTCATATTGCCAGTTGGAACCGTTCCGGATAAACGGCATGAAGCCGGGCGTCTTGATCAGCATATTGTTGTTGCTGCCACCTGCCTCGATTAGGCAGACGCTGAATTTGCCGCCCCCGGACAAGCGCCCCGCTGCGGCACTGCCAGCCGAACCGCCGCCGATGACGATGATGTCATATTCGTCCATGCTCTCTCCTCCCCTGTAGAGGGTTTAATCGCGCGATTAAACTTGCGCAAGCATGTTAGCATTTTTCGGGCGTTGGATTAAAGCAGTTGTCGGCTTTTAGGGACTGTCCCAAGCGCAGCGCCGTGGAGCGCAGCGAAGCCAGCCCCTAAAAGCCGAAGCGCGAGACCTCCCGGAGACAGTCCACGGCGCTACGCTTGGGACAGTCCCCTGACGCTGATGCAAACAAAAAAACGAAAGGCTCTAGCGGGCTCATTCCGCAGGCTGTTGCCTTTGCAGCCACCGCGCATGGATCGCCTCCGACGTATCGCGGCTTCCATCGTGACTCCAGCCCGGCGGTCGCCAGAGATAGTCGAACTTATGCCGCCACGGCGCATTCCACACATCGCGCCCGATCCCGACCCATTCGTGGAATACACTCCATAGCAGGTTGAAACTGCCAAGCTGTTTGACAATGCCGTAGCGGATTCGCTCACCATCGACCTCGGGCGCAAAAGTGCCGAACATCCTGTCCCAGACAATGAAGGTGCCAGCGTAATTCTTGTCGAGATAACGCGGGTTGGTGGCGTGGTGGACGCGGTGGTGCGACGGCGTGTTCATCACCGCTTCGAACCAGCGCGGGAGCCGCCCGATCGCCTCGGTGTGAATCCAGAACTGGTAGATCAGGTTGATCGCGCCGACAAACAGGATCATCGCCGGATGAAAGCCGATCAGCGCAAGCGGAATACGAAAAATGAAACTGAGCGCAATAAACCCGGTCCAGCTTTGGCGAAGCGCGGTCGACAGGTTGTAATGCTGGCTTGAGTGATGGTTGACATGGCTCGCCCAGAACCAGCGGACGCGGTGGCCGGTTCGGTGCGCCCAGTAATAAGCGAAATCGTCGAGGATGAAGCACAGTATAAACGCCCACCACGCCCAGCCGATGTCGAACAGCCGGTGCTCGTAGAGCCACAAGGCCAGCCCGAAGACGAACGCCCCGCTGAGCAATCCCGCCGCCTGGCTACCCGTGCCAAGCGCGAGCGAGCTCAGCGTGTCTTTGGGTTCATATTTCTCGGGCGCTTTGCGCCGTGCCCACAGCATTTCGAGGATGACGAGAATGATGAAGGCGGGAATTGCGTAGGTGACCGGATTGAACAGCTCGGGCATATTCGCGCTCAAACTTTCAAGTGCCGGAGGCCCGAAGCCCAAAATTGCGCCTCGTTGCCCAGATTGAGCGTTATCCGGCCGAAGCTGCTTTCGCCGGTGCCGATAGTCAGGAAATTCTGGTCGAGCCGCGATTCGCTGTGCCGGTCGAGCAGGCGCGCGGCAAACTGTGCGCCATGTCTGCGGATCAGCATGTGCCGCCCTTGTGAGTCCTTGAGCAATGCCGCAATCCCCGCTTTGTCGATGACCACATCGACCGGGTCGAACCCGCAATGCGCGTCGTCGGCCAGCGCCCGGGCATGGGCTTCATCGGCTATCCTTACGTCGCCGCCGAGCTGCCAGCGCCGAGCCAGCCACGCCAGAAAGAGGATTGCGATAACCGAACCGCCCAGTTCGTACAAATGCGCCATTATGCCGCTCGCCCGCGAACCATATCCATCATCGCGGTGATCGGGGTCAGGTCATAGCCTGCATCGGCTGCTTGTTCGGTGAGCACCGCCGGATGATCGCCTTTCGACGCGCGCGCCAGTGCCCATAATAAAGTCGAGCGCGTGCCCGAGCGGCAATAGGCAAGCACCTTGCCTTCGGCCTTTTCGAGCGCTTCGGCCATCGCGGTCACCTGCCATTCGGCGAAACCGGCATGGGTGACGGGAATGGCGATATAATCGAGGCCTGCTTCGTGCGCTGCGGTTTCGATATCCGGCCCCGGTGTCTGGTCCTCAGACTCGTCCTCGGGCCGGTTGTTGATGACGAGCGTGACGCCTGCTTCCGCCGCAGAGATTATGGCATCAACACTGATCTGCGGAGCGACAAGCACATCTTCGGTGAGTTTTCTGAACATCGCCAAATCTTATTGGAAGACCCGCAACACTGCAAGGAAAGCGTCGCCATAGGCATCAAGCTTGCGCGATCCGACGCCGGTGATTTGCGAAAGCGCGGTCAGGCTGTCGGGCCTGCTCGCGGCCATTTCGCGCAACGTGGCATCGTGGAAAACGACATAAGGCGGGACGCCGGCGGCTTCGGCCAACTCGCGGCGTTTGCTGCGCAGCGCTTCGAACAGGGGGTCGCCGACTGGATTCGCAATGCCTTTTTCACGCCGTTTGCGGCTAGGCGGAACCAGTGCGATCTCGACCTTCTGGTCGCCGCGCATGATCGCGCGCGCGTCGCCCGCCAACTTCAGCCCGCCATGTTCGTTGGCGACCAGGCTGCCGCGCGCCTGCAACGCACGCGCGAGCGGCTTGATGATGTGCGCATCGTCGGAACAGACAATGCCGAATACCGACAACTGGTCATGCCCGAATTTGAAAATCCGCTCGTCGCCGCTGCCGGTCAGCACTTTTTCGAGATGGCCGACGCCGAACATCTGGCCGGTGCGGTAGGCAGCGGAGAGCAATTTGCGCGACAGCTCGGTTGCGTCATGGACACCCGGTGCATCGAGGCAGTTGTCGCAATTGCCGCAGTTTTCGGGCGGGTGTTCGCCGAAATGCCGGAGCAGCACCGCACGCCTGCATCCCGGCGTTTCGACCAGCCGTGACAGCGAAGCGATCCGCCCTTGTTCTGCCTCGCGTCGTTCCTGAGGCAATTCAGCCAGCCGTTCGCGCGCCCGCGTAAAGTCGCCGGGCGACCAGAGCATATGCGCCACCGCCGGATCGCCGTCGCGCCCGGCCCGACCGCTTTCCTGATAATAGGCTTCGATCGATTTGGGCAGGCCGGCATGGACGACAAAGCGGACGTCGGGCTTGTCGATGCCCATGCCGAAGGCGACGGTGGCGACCATCACCATATCTTCGGAGGCGACAAACTCGGCCTGCGCTTTCGTCCTTGCGCGCGGTTCCATTCCGGCATGGTAGAAACGTGCAGTGCGGCCGGTCGCGGCAATCTGAGCGGCGATTTTTTCGGTGCGGTCGCGCGTCTGCGCATAGACAATGCCGGCCCCGCTCAATGTTCGCAATAGGCCCGCAACGCCGCTCTTGTTGCCGCCGGTCATCGCATAACGGATGTTTGGCCGGTCGAAGCCCGAAACGATCACACCGTCTGACGCGATGCCCAATTGCTCTGCGATATCGTCGCGCGTGTGTGCGTCTGCGGTCGCAGTCAGTGCGATCCGGGGGACGTTCGCGAAATCGTCCATTAACGGGCGGAGCAGCCGGTAATCGGGCCTGAAATCATGTCCCCATTCGGACACGCAATGCGCTTCGTCTATCGCGAACAAAGCGATCTTCGCCTCGCGCAGCAGCCCCCGAAATTCCTGCCCCGACGCGCGTTCGGGCGCGACATAGAGCAGGTCGAGCGCGCCCGCCCTGAACCGCTCGATGGTTTCGGCGCGGTTTTCATCGACCGAGGTCAGGGTTGCTGCGCGGATACCGACTGCATCCGCCGCGCGCATCTGGTCGTGCATCAACGCGATAAGCGGGGATATAACAATCGTCGTGCCGTCCATCATCAGCGCCGGAAGCTGGTAGCAAAGCGACTTGCCAGCGCCGGTCGGCATCACCGCCAACGTACGTTCACCCGCCAGCACCCGCCGCACCACCTGCTCCTGCACCCCTCGAAATTCGGGGAAGCCGAAAACGCGGTGCAATACATCGGCGGGGGCAAGGGTTTCAGCAGCTAAAGCCATCGCGTCCGGCCCTAAGCCGGAAAGTTCTTCGAGAATAGAGCGCTCTTGCAACATGCGCGACTCCGCTGTGGATGAGTCGGGCGTTATCAGAACATATTAGGAACATCAAGCAACGGTTTCTTCTTCCTCGTCCACCTCGGCCTGTTGCCGCGCCCACATTTCGGCATATAGGCCTTGCTTGCGCAGCAGGGTCGTATGCGTTCCGCGTTCGACGACGAGGCCTGCCTCGAGCACAACAATCTCGTTGGCATCGACAATCGTCGACAGGCGGTGCGCGATGATGATCGTGGTGCGCTGTTCGGCCACTCGGTCGAGCGTCGCCTGGATTTCGTTTTCGGTCCGGCTGTCGAGCGCGCTGGTCGCCTCGTCGAGAATCAGGATCGGCGGGTTTTTAAGGAGTGTCCGCGCAATCGCGACGCGCTGTTTCTCGCCGCCCGACAGCTTGAGCCCGCGCTCACCGACCTGTGCGGCGTAACCGTCTGGAATCGAAGTAATAAAGTCATGAATCGCAGCCCCGCGCGCCGCTTCCTCGATTTGACGCTGCGAGGCACCTTCCAAACCATAGCCGACATTATAACCAATGCTCTCGTTGAACAGCACGGTGTCCTGCGGGACAATGCCGATATTGGCGCGCAGGCTCGATTGCGTAACGTCGCGGATATCCTGCCCGTCGATGGCTATCCGTCCACCAGTCACATCGTAAAAGCGATAGAGCAGCCGAGCAATCGTCGACTTGCCAGCGCCAGACGGGCCGACCACCGCAAGCGTTCTACCGGGTGGAACCTGAAAACTGACGCCCTTCAGGATTTGGCGGTCGGGGTCGTAGCCGAAATGCACGTCCTCGAACGACAGCGCGCCGCCGCTGATAGCTATCGGTTGCGCGCCCGGCCTATCGACAATCTCGCGCTCGGTATCGAGCAGGTCGAACATCGCCGCCATATCGGTCAGCCCTTGACGGATGGTGCGGTAGACCATGCCAAGCATATCGAGCGGGCGGAAAAGCTGGGCCAGCAAGGTGTTGACGAACACAACATCGCCAGTGGTAAATTGTCCCTTGGACCAGCCCCAGATTGTAAAGCCCATCGCGCCTGCGAGCATTATATTGGTGATCAGCGCCTGTCCGATGTTGAGCAGCGCAAGCGAGTTTTCCGACTTGACTGCTGCGCTCGCCCATTGCTGCACGACGCGGGCATAGGCGTCGCTCTCCCGACGCTCTGCATTGAAATATTTGACCGTCTCGTAGTTGAGCAAACTGTCGACCGAGCGCGCCACTGTGCGCGTGTCGAGCTCGTTCATCTCCTCGCGCAGTTTGTTGCGCCAGTCGGTGACTTTTTGCGTGAAGAAAATGTAGATGACGACCATCAGCAAGGTCGCGGCCACCAGTTCCCACCCGAACTTGAACCAGAATATCGTCGAAACGCCGACAAGCTCGATCACCGTTGGCGCGATGTTGAACAGCAGGAAATAGAGCATGATGTCGATGCTCTTGGTGCCGCGCTCGATGACCTTGGTCACAGCTCCCGTCCGCCGGTTCATATGGAAGCGCATCGAGAGGTTATGGAGATGTGCGAAGACATTTTCGGCCAGCCGCCGCGTTGCATCCTGTCCGACTCGCTCGAAGACCACGTTGCGCAGATTGTCGAACAGCACACCGCCAAAGCGCGCGCCTGCGTAAGCCGCGACCAATGCAATGGCGATAGTGGCGCTTGCTTCCATGCCTGGTGTCATCCGGTCGATAGCCTGGCCGTAGAGCCAACCCATCGAAAACATCACGAGCTTCGATACGAGCACCAGCAGCAAAGCGATCACGATCCGAACGCGCAAAGCTGGTTGGTCCTTCGGCCATAGGTAGGGCAGAAACCGCCCGAGCACGCTCATCATCGCCGGTTCGGGCGTACCTTCGATGATGGCTGTTTGCGGAGGCACCTTTATGCTCTGCCCGATAGCAACAACCAGGTCGCGAGCGCGTTCATGCCGGTATATGCCCAATAGAACAGCACGATCAGCCACGAGCCTTCATATGCGAACAGCATCGCACCGATCAGCACCAAAAGCTCGATGGCGTAACTCGCGTTTCGCCCGAAATGGCTGCCGAAATAAAGCTTGGCGTCTTCGACAAACGGATGCCCCGATTCCGCCACCGCCTTGTGCATCGCGAAATTGGCGACGCCCATCAGGAAGCAGAAAATGAGCAGCATCAGCGCGACGTTGAGGATTGTCGCGCCTCGTTGCGTTCGGAATGCCGTTCGAGCGCGACCTTCATCATTGCAATGATCGGATCGGCGAGCGCCAGCCCTAATATGCCGAATAACGCCCCGAACAGAATCTGCGCGCCGAGCACCAACGCGGGTGCCAGATCGACCGCGCGCTTGGCAACCATCGGCACGATCAGATAGCCATCGACCATCTGAACGACGAAATAGACGAACAGGGCGTAAAGTCCGACATCGACGCCAGCAGAGAAGCCAACAAGAATAATCAATGCGCCTGAGACGATTGCGCCGATATTGGGCAAAAACGCCAGCAAGCCGGTAAGTATCCCCAGTAAAGCCGCCATCGGCACGCCGCCGAGCGAGAGCAATATCCAGGTGCCAACGCCTTCGACCGCCATTCCCAGCAGCCGACCTGCCATCAGCCGACGAAGCGTCTTGCCGATTATTTCAGACGTGCCGTAAAAATGTTCGCGCTCGGCGAGCGGCAACATCCACGCGACGCCGCGTTCGTAAAGCCGGGGTTCGGACGCGATGAATATCGCCAGCACCAGCATCATCGCCATATTGGTAACGGTGCCGACCACAGACGTGACGGCGGCGGTCACCCTACCGACCGAATTCAATATTTGCGAACCGAAGCTTTTGACGTCCTCGGCCGAAATGTTGAATCCTGCCGCTTGCAACCGGTCACCAGCAAGTGCGACCTGCGTTTCGACAATTGTTTGCAGTTCCGCTGCCTGCCCTGCCAGTTCCGACCCTGCAAAAACGAACGTCCAATAAAGAAAGCCGAACACCGCAAGCACCACAATCGACAATCTGAACCCACGCGCGATCGGCAGTACCCGCCCCAACAGCCGCGCTCCGCCGTCGAACATCGATGCCAGTACGATGCCACCGATAATCAGCAATATCGGCTGTGCCAGCCAGACCAGCACACCGACGAACACCGCCAGCCCGATCCACACGCTGGCTTTTTTCAACTCGGTGCGTATCAGCGGGTCGTAAAGTTCGGTCGGGCCGACATGCTCCTCGAACACTTCTTCGACTTCTTGAACTGACTTGCGCGGCGCTCTTGGTTTACGGGGTTTTGCTGCTGTTGCCATTATTTGCTGACCTTAACTTCGGCGGGGCGAAGGCTGGTGCCCGCCCGCCCGCTTCGCAGCGACGTGACCCAAGTCACCGGATTGAGGCTGGTGCTGCCATCGACCGAGAAGGTGATGATCTCGGCCCTGCCACCCAGACGGTCCCACCGCACCGGCCCGCCAAGCCCGCCTAGGTCTTCGGCAACGCGGCTGTCAGAGCTGTTGTCGCGGTTGTCGCCCATCAGGAAGACATGGCCCGCCGGAATTTTGACCGGGTCCATATCGTCGGTTTCACGGCGACGCGCGTCGATTGTGTCATACTGGACGCCGTTTGGCAGCGTTTCGCGGATGATCGGCAGATAGCAATGGAGCGTGCCATCATTACCTTGCACTTTTGCCCCGGGAAAATCGTCCTCGTGGCACGGATTATTGCCATCGACAGGCAGGTCGAGCGCTGGTTGCACCTCTTGTTTTACCGGCGTTCCGTTCAAAAAAATCTGGCCGTCGCGAAGCGATATGGTGTCGCCAGGCAGGCCGATGACTCGCTTGATCCAGTCCTGATATTTGCCCTGCGGCGTCAGGATGACGATATCGCCGCGTGTGGGCAGTTCACCCCAGAAGCGCTGGTCGTTTTCGGGCAGCGGCACCGCTAACGCCTCAACCTCTTCGCGCAGAACCAGCCATCTAAAAATCGCGACAGGGTTCGGGACCGTCGGCGAAACATGGCTCCAGCCATAAGGATATTTGCTGACGAACAGCCGGTCGCCGACGAGCAGGGTCGGCATCATCGAAATCGAAGGAATATAAAAAGGCTTCGCGATAAAGCTGTGAAAACCGAGCACCGCGAGTAGCAGCCAGAACATGCCTTTCAGTTCGGCCCAAAGCCCGGCAGTCCAGCCCCGTTTTTCAGTCGTTGCTGCTGGCGTTGCGGTGGTTGCTTGATCGTTGATATTATCGAGGCTCAAAACTCAAACTTTCGCTGGAGGCAGTGCCTCAATAATGACAAATGCCTGCGCCCAGGGATGGTCGTCTGTGAGCGTCAGGTGGATATGCGCCTCATAGCCCGAAGGAATCATCGCGTCGAGCCGCGCTTTTGCCCCGCCAGTCAGTGCCAAGGTAGGCGCACCTGAGGGGGCGTTGACAACACCGATGTCTTTCATGAACACACCGCGCTTGAAACCTGTTCCGACAGCCTTGGAAAACGCCTCTTTAGCGGCGAAGCGCTTGGCGTAGGTGCCTGCGCGCGTGAAAGGGCGACGTCCCGCCTTGGCGCGCTCGACATCGGTGAAGACGCGGCGTTCGAACCGCTCGCCAAAGCGGTCGAGCGAACTGGCGATGCGCTCGATATTGCACAGGTCGGAACCGAGGCCGATGATCATGACGGGGATCCTTCGAGACGGGGCTTCGACAAGCTCAGCCCCTCCTCAGGATGAGCGGGAGTTTTGTGTGCGCACAACCATGACCGCTCATCCTGAGGAGCGATTGAGTAGCCGCGAAGCGGCGTATTGAAAGCGCGTCTCGAAGGATCACCGGGCCATATCCATCAGCGCCCGCATCTTGCGCACGCTTTCTTCCAGCCCGATGAAAATTGCTTCGCCGATCAGGTAATGGCCGATGTTTAGTTCGGCGATTTGCGGGATGGCGGCGATTGGCTGTACATTTTCAAAAGTGAGCCCGTGTCCGGCATGGGGCTCGATACCGTTCTTGGCGGCAAGCGCGGCCGCGTCGGATATACGGCGCAGTTCAAGTTCCTGCTCGGCACCTTCACTGTGAGCATATTTGCCGGTGTGGAATTCCACGACCGGCGCGCGCAACCGGATTGCGGCTTCGATCTGGCGCGGGTCTGGTTCGATGAACAGGCTGACCCGGATGTTCGCATCCAGCAGCCGCGTTACCAAAGGTGCGAGGTGATTATGCTGCCCCGCTGCATCCAATCCGCCCTCGGTAGTCCTCTCTTCGCGGCGTTCGGGGACGATACAGGCGGCGTGCGGCTTATGCCGCAGTGCAATTTCAAGCATCTCTTCGGTCGCCGCCATTTCGAGGTTTAGCGGCAGGCTCGTTGCCTCCTGTATGCGCTTCAGGTCGCTGTCACGGATATGCCGTCGGTCTTCGCGCAGATGTGCGGTAATGCCATCGCCGCCGACCCGCGCCACGATTTCTGCCGCGCGGACCGGATCGGGATGCTCGCCACCGCGCGCGTTGCGTATAGTTGCAACATGGTCGATATTGACTCCGAGGCGCAAACGGCCGGTCATTATTCTTTCCGGCTCCCCGGTTTGATAGCCTCGGTTGCTTCCAGCTCGGCCGGGAGTTCGTCGGGCGCGTAAGTCGGGAAGTTGAGTTCAATCAGCGGGAAGAAGGGAACGCCCAGTTCGGCGCTGCCCGCCGAGCGGTCGACCACTGCACCCGCCGCGATTACCGATCCGCCAGCGTCCTCGATGGCCTTGATAGCTTCACGCGACGATTGCCCGGTGGTGACGACGTCCTCCATCATCAATACTTTGGTGCCTTGGGCTAGGCTGAATCCGCGTCGAAGCCCGAACACGCCGTCTGGCCGCTCTACGAACATCGCATCGACGCCCAATGCACGCCCCATTTCATGGCCGATGATGAGGCCGCCCATCGCGGGCGAAATGACTGCCTGAATCTCGCTCCTGATTTCGCGCGGGATTTTTTGCGCGATGGCAAGCGCTATGCGCCCAGCGCGTTCCGGATTCATCAGCAACCTCGCGCATTGCAGATAATGCGCGCTGTGACGCCCGGAGGAGAGTAGAAAATGCCCCTCCAGCAACGCATCAACACTACGGAATTCTGACAGGATTTCGTCTTCGGTCATGGAAATGGGAGAGTCCCTTACGAACATTATGATTTATGCGCCTGCAGATAGGTGGAAAAACCGCACAGATAAATGCATAAAATCTTCAATCGACCGCTTGAGGCTTACGGAAAGCGCGCCTATAGGTCGCGCGAGTCCGGCAGGCCAAGTCTTGCCAGACATGCGCAATGTTCCTGCGCCGCACCAAGACTACGGGGCCAAGTTGATGAATATGTTAAAGAACTTCCTGATAATGCTGGCGTTGCTGACGGTGCCGTCGCTGGTTTCGGCGCAGGCTGCGGATCCCGCACCAGCGCCTGTTGCCAAAGATCTGGCAGCGCCCGTTGAAGCGGCACCCACAACTGCCGTAGCGGCAACCGCTGATGCACCGGCCGGTGCGCCGAAATCGATGGACGGTTCGCTCCCCGGCTACACCCCGATGCGCCCCGATTACGCAAACAGTGTGGGGATGCCGAAGCCGAGGGAAATCGACTTTCAGGAGCAATTCAGCGAAAACGGCCAATATGCCAAGTGGATCAACAACAGCATATTGCTGCCGATTATCTCTGTAATCTCGTTGTTCGTACTGGGCCTTTTATTCTGGGTGATCCTGCGGTTTCGTCGCAGTGTAAATCCGACACCCGACAAAACGACGCATAACACTTTTATCGAGGTGGCGTGGACTTTGATTCCTGTGCTGATCCTGCTCGGCATCGCTTATCCTTCGCTCGACCTTTTGGCGAGACAGTTCAAGCCGGCACCCAAAGAGGCAGTGACAATCAAGGTCACCGGCTATCAATGGTATTGGGGCTATACCTATCCCGATCATGGCGGTTTCGAAGTCGTATCGAACATGCTCAAAGAGCCAGCCGATGTCGCCAAGGGCGAACGGTCGCGCACCGACAATGACGGGCCAGCGCAGCTGGCGGTCGACAACCGCATGGTTGTGCCAGCGGGCGTTCCGCTTCGTATCCAGACCACAGCGTCTGATGTGATTCACGCCTTTGCCGTTCCGTCGTTGTGGTTCAAGCTTGATGCAGTGCCCGGACGGCTGAACGAGAAAGCGCTGACGATTACCAAGCCCGGCGTTTATTTCGGGCAGTGCTCCGAACTGTGCGGCGCGCGCCACGGCTTTATGCCGATTGCGGTCGAAGCACTGCCGCCGGCGCAATTCGCCGCATGGGTAAAGGCACAGGGCGGGGCTATGCCCGGCGCTGACAAGCCATTGCCTGCAGCAATCGCGCCGAAAGGCGAGACTGTCGCCGAGCCGACTGCACCCGCAGGAACCGCCACCAATATCGACAAAACTGCGCCCGCCGCAGTGCCAACCAAGTAATAGAGGCCGACAGTCATGACGACCATAGCTGCAAACCCCGCCGATTTTCACGCTCACGATGATCATGCGGACCACAAGCCCGCATTCTTCGCCCGCTGGTTCATGTCGACCAACCACAAGGATATCGGCACGCTGTATCTGATCTTCGCGATTACTGCGGGGATTATCGGCGGATCGATTTCGGGCCTGATGCGGCTCGAACTGGCCCAGCCGGGCATCCAGTATCTGCAAGGCTGGGCATCGATGATGGCTGGCAAGGAAGCCTCGCTCGACGAAGCCTATCATATGTGGAACGTGCTAATCACCGCGCACGGGCTTATCATGGTATTTTTCATGGTGATGCCGGCGCTGATCGGTGGCTTCGGGAACTGGTTCGTGCCGCTGATGATCGGTGCGCCCGACATGGCGTTCCCGCGGATGAACAATATTTCTTTCTGGCTGACCGTTGTCGCGTTCATCATGCTTTTGGGTTCGAGCTTCGTGCCGGGCGGAACTGGATTGGGTGCCGGTACTGGCTGGACAGTCTATGCACCGCTTTCGACATCGGGATCGGTCGGGCCGGCGGTCGATATGGCGATCTTCTCGCTCCATCTGGCGGGTGCCGCGTCGATCCTGGGTGCGATCAACTTCATCACCACGATCTTCAACATGCGCGCGCCTGGGATGACCATCCACAAAATGCCCTTGTTCGTATGGTCGATATTAGTGACCGCATTCCTGCTTCTTTTGGCGCTTCCTGTGCTGGCAGCCGCGATCACGATGTTATTGGTGGACCGTAATTTCGGCGGCGCATTCTTCGATGCAGCGGCTGGCGGCGACCCTGTTCTTTACCAGCATCTGTTCTGGTTCTTCGGCCATCCCGAAGTTTACATCATGATCCTGCCAGGCTTCGGCATTGTAAGCCAGATCGTCGCAACCTTCAGCCGCAAGCCGGTGTTCGGCTATCTCGGCATGGCCTATGCGATGGTCGCCATCGGTGTCGTAGGCTTTGTCGTCTGGGCGCACCACATGTTCACCACAGGCATGAGCGTTGATATGAAGATGTACTTCACCGCAGCGACAATGGTGATCGCGGTGCCGACGGGCATCAAGATTTTCAGCTGGATCGCGACGATGTGGGGCGGTTCGGTCAGCTTCAAGACTCCGATGGTCTGGGCGATGGGCTTTATCTTCATGTTCACGGTCGGCGGCGTGACCGGTGTGGTTCTCGCCAATGGCGGTCTCGACGATAACCTGCACGACACCTATTATGTCGTTGCCCACTTCCATTACGTGCTCTCTTTGGGTGCGGTGTTCTCGCTCTTTGCCGGTTTCTATTACTGGTTTGCGAAGATGAGCGGGCGCCATCTGAGCGAGGCGCTTGGCCATCTGCACTTCTGGTTCTTCTTTATCGGCGTGAACGTCCTGTTCTTCCCGATGCACTTCCTCGGCAATTCGGGGATGCCGCGTCGTTATGCCGATTATCCGGAAGCGTTCGCTTACTGGAACCAGATTGCTTCATGGGGCTATGTCATCATGGGCGTGGGCGTCCTGATCTTCTTCGTCAACGTGTTCTGGTCGCTTGTCGCCGGACGCCGCGCCGAGGGCGATTACTGGGGCGAAGGCGCGACCACGCTCGAATGGACGTTGTCGAGCCCGCCGCCGTTCCACCAGTTCGAAACGCTGCCGGAAATCAAGTAAACCGGTGGCTCTCCCAAACCCCTCCCTTAAAAGGGCGGGGAGGAAACAAGACTATGACGACCGCGACGCGCGATATCATCATGCCCGCCGACTGGCGCGATTTCTGGGCTTTGTGCAAGCCCCGGGTGATGAGTCTTGTCGTGTTTACGGCGCTCTGCGGCCTGCTGGCGGCACCGGGAGATATCCATCCGGTGATCGGCTTTACCGCGATTCTGTCCATTGCGGTGGCAGCAGGTGCATCGGGCGCCCTCAACCAATATTACGAGCATGATATCGACGGCCTGATGGCGCGCACAGCCGAGCGGCCATTGCCCGCCGGACGCATGGACCGGCAGGCGGCGTTGCATTTCGGCGTAGCGCTGTCCGGATTTTCGGTGGTCATCATGGGGATGGCGGTGAACTGGCTGTCGGCAGGGTTGCTGGCGTTCTCGATATTCTTTTACGCGATTGTCTATACCGTCTGGCTCAAGCGCCATACCCCGCAAAATATCGTCATTGGCGGCGCGGCGGGGGCATTCCCGCCGGTGATCGGCTGGGCTGCGGTTACCGGAGATGTGACATTGTTGCCGGTGCTGCTGTTCGCGATCACCTTTCTGTGGACTCCGCCGCATTTCTGGGCGCTGGCCTTGTTCATGAAGGCCGATTATGCTGCTGCGGGTGTGCCGATGCTCCCGGTGGTTGCCGGACAGAAGGCGACGCGTAACCAGATATTCGCATACAGCTTCCCGATGGCGGCGGCGGCGATTGCGCCCTTTGCGCTCGGTATGACGAGCTGGGTCTACGGCGCGGCGTCGATTGCGCTGAACGTGGCCTTTCTCTGGCTGGCCTTTGGCGTTTGGCGGAACACAGCAACCGAGGCATCGGCAATGAAGCCCGAAAAGCGGCTGTTCGGCTTTTCGATTCTTTATCTCTTCCTGCTGTTCGCGGTCTTTGCCGCCGACCGGATGTTGATCGTCTGATGGCCGAGGATAATCGCCCTTACACGCCTGACGAGACGCTGCTAATTCGCCAGCGTCAGGCCACGCGGTCAAAAATCATGGCGGTGTTGCTTGCGGCGATGTGCATATTATTCTTCGGTATCACCGTCGCAAAAATCGGTTTCTGGTGATGGCAGCGAGCGCCAACCTTCGCGTCGCAATGATGGCCGGAGCGGTCGCGGTATCGATGGTGGGTGTCGGCTTTGCCGCTGTTCCGCTCTACCGGATATTCTGTGAAGTCACCGGCTTCGGCGGCACCACGATGCGCGTTGACGAGGCGGTTGCGGCAACCGTGGTTGCCACAAACAAGCCCATCGTGATCCGCTTCGACGCCAATCACCGAGGCGACCTGCCGTGGGAATTCAGGCCCGAACGCCCTACCGATACGGTCAGCATCGGTGCCAAGGACATGTCGATCTTCATCGCCAAGAACCTGTCGGACCAACCGGTGACTGGCACCGCGACCTTCAATGTCACACCGGCGCTGGCGGGAAAATATTTCAACAAGATCCAGTGCTTCTGCTTCACCGAACAGACGTTGAAGCCCGGCCAGCAAGTACGGATGCCGGTGCTCTATTATGTCGATCCGAAGATCATGACCGATCCTGAAACGAAGGACATCGAAGAAATCACGCTTAGCTATACCTTTTACCCTGTGGACCCGCAGGATAAGGGAAGCTAAGACCCAACAAACGCCTTAAGACCACAGGGAATAAGCAATGTCCGGTGCCAAGAACCACGATTATCATATATTGCCGCCGAGTATTACGCCGCTCGTTGGCTCGCTGTCGGCGCTCACGATGTTTTTCGGCATGGTGATGATGTTCCAGCCAAAGGTGTTCGGCGGCTATGGCGGGCTGATTTTCGGACTCGGCGTAATCGGTGTGCTTTACACCTTCTGGACATGGTGGGCTGACGTCATCAACGAAGCCCATGCCGGTGACCATACCCCGGTGGTTCAACTTCATCTGCGCTACGGGATGATATTGTTCATCGCGTCCGAAGTTATGTTCTTCGTCGGCTGGTTCTGGGCATGGTTCGACTACTCGCTTTTTCCGGTGCCGCTTGAAGTGGTGAAAGACGCTGAAACCCATGCGTTTTCGATCACCAACATGATCGGCCAGGAAGGCGCAGCAGCGTTGATGCAGTGGCCGCCCAAGGGACTCGAAGTCCTCGACGCAATGAAGCTTCCCCTGCTCAATACATTAATCCTACTTTGCTCCGGAACCACGGTGACCTGGGCGCATCATGCGCTCATCCATGGCCAGCGCGGCGGCGAGATGAAGGGGCTTTGGGGCATGATCGGCGTCGGCGACAATGACAGCCTAAAAAAAGGCCTGTGGCTGACCATTGTGCTCGGCATATTGTTCACCACGCTGCAAGCCGTCGAATATGCCGAAGCGCCGTTTCCGTTTGCCGGTGTGAATTACGGCACGACCTTCTTCATGGCGACCGGCTTCCATGGCTTCCATGTGCTGGTTGGCACGATCTTTCTGATCGTCTGCCTTGTCCGCGCTTACAAAGGCCATTTCACCCCGCAACAGCATTTCGGTTTCGAAGCGGCTGCCTGGTACTGGCATTTTGTCGATGTCGTCTGGTTGTTCCTGTTCATCGTCGTCTATGTCTGGGGCGGCTGGGGCGCGCCGGTCCACGCTTAAAAACGGCGATGCCTGACAGCGAAAATCCTGAAGGGCGACCGGGCATAGCCAGGGCCGCCCTTTTCGGTCTCTGCCCCGAATGCAGCGCGAAAACACTGTTCGCTGGGACGGCCAAGTTCGCCGACCGCTGCGACAATTGCGGACTCGATTATGACGCATTCAATGTCGGCGACGGCCCGGCGGCGTTGTTGACTATGGCCATCGGCGCATTGGTGATCGTGCTGGCAATCATTGTCGACACCGCAGTCCGCCCGCCCTTCTGGGTGCATGTCTTCATTTGGATACCGTTTACCGCCGTGACCACCGTAGTTTCGTTGCGCATGGCAAAGGCCGGATTGTTGGCGCTGGAACACCGCAACCGCGCGGGCGAGGCAAGCTCATGAAACGCTGGCCGCTGATCCCGACGATATTGGTTGTGCTGGCCGTCGCGACAATGATCGGCCTTGGCATCTGGCAATTACAGCGCAAGGCGGAAAAAGAGGCTTTGCTCACGCGCTTCGCAGCCGCGGAGGGATTGCAACCGGTTGCGTGGCCGGTGGTGCCCGATCCAAAGGCTCTGCCGCTCTACCGCCAGTCGTCGGTGCAGTGTATCAAGGTTGTCAGCTGGCGCGCGGTTTCGGGGAGCAGCGCGGATGGCCAGTCGGGTTACGCGCATCTGGCGTCGTGCCAGACCGGCGGCGGCGAAGGGCCGGGGGCGGTTGTCGCTGCCGGCTGGTCAAAGGGTTATGCCCGGCCGACATGGTCAGGTGGAATCGTCGAAGGTGTTATCGCGCCCGACAAGGCGCAGCTAATCCGGCTGGTCGCCAGCAAACCGGTCGCGGGGCTTTCCCCGCTCGCCAAGCCTTCGCCTGACCAGATCCCCAACAACCATCTGCTTTATGCGATCCAATGGTTCATCTTTGCCGCAGCGGCGGCGGTCATTTATGTGCTGGCTGTGCGCAAGCGTCGTTCGGGCAAGTGATATTCGACCAGGGCATTGCATTCTACATCGTTGCGTCGCTTGCGGTGTTTCTGGTCGGTATCGCCAAGGGCGGATTTGCGGGTCTGGGAGCCGCCGCCATGCCGCTATTGGCGCTGGTGATGGATCCGCTGGCAGGCGCGGGAATGCTGCTGCCGATCCTGATGGCGCAGGATATACTGAGCGTCTGGGCGTTCCGCAAAAGCTTTGACAGCCGTACCTTGCTTATCATGGTGCCGGGCGCGCTGGTCGGCGTTGTCATCGCATGGTGGCTCGCCGCCATGGTGTCGGGCGATGCGGTGCGGGGCGCGGTCGGTGTCATCGCGGTGATCTTCGGCAGTTACCGTCTCGCGGGACCGATGGGGATGCCGGTGGCTGTCAAGCGTCAGGCACCCGAATGGGTCGGCACTATGTTTGGCGCGCTGTCCGGCTTTACCAGCCAGATCGCCCATGCTGGCGGCCCGCCGTTCCAGATCTGGGCGTTGACCCGCAACCTGCCTCATCTGACCTTCATCGGCACGTCGGCGATCTTCTTTGCGATAGTCAACTGGATGAAATTGCCGGCCTATTTTGCACTGGGGCAATTTACGGCGGCCAATATGACGCTGACCGCATTGTTCATGCCCCTTGCGATTGCCAGCACATTATTCGGGGTGTGGGTGGTGAAGCGGATATCGCCCGCGCGCTTCAACCTTGTCATCAATGTTCTGATCGTCGTGGTCGGGTTGGAGCTTATCCGGCAGACGATCTGGTGACGCCGCCTTATTTGGGTGAGAGCACCATCAGCATCTGGCGGCCTTCCATGCGTGGATGCGCTTCGACCTTGGCGGTTTCGGCCATGTCTTCCTGAACCCGCTGGAGCAGTTGCATTCCCAGTTGCTGGTGCGCCAGTTCGCGCCCGCGGAAGCGCAAGGTGACCTTGACCTTATCGCCTTCGCCGATGAACTCGGTGACCTTCTTCATCTTCGTCAGGTAATCGTGATCGTCGATATTGGGCCGCATCTTGATCTCTTTGATCTCCTGCGTTTTCTGGCTCTTGCGCGCCAGATTGGCCTTTTTCTGGGCCTCGTATTTGAACTTTCCGATGTCTAGAAATTTGCACACGGGCGGATCGGCGTTGGGTGACACCTCGACCAGATCGAGGCCTACAGAAGCCGCTTGCTCTATCGCTTCATTGGTGAACATCACACCAAGATTCTCGCCGTCGTCATCAATGACCCGCACTTTGTCTACGGTAATCAGATTGTTGTAGCGCGGTCCACTTTTTACAGGTGGCGTCATGGCGCGCCGGGTCGGCGGGGTTGCGATAGTAGATACTCCTATTGTTGATTCTGGCCCATTAGAGGCAAATGCGCCGTAAATAAAGGGGCTAGACGTTGCCGAGGCCGATTTGTCATCAAACGTGGCGTAGCCGCAACGCCGCACATCCGACAGGTGGTTCGCGCAGCCGATCTAGATCGCGAACGTCGATCTTACGCATACCTATTCAGCAACAAATATCGGGCCAGTTTCAACGCGATACCGCCGAATGGCGGAAATCTAACGTCCGTTCACTTTACGTGCAGGTAAATCGCTTTATATGGCGTAACATAATTTGCTTTAGTTGACATAATCAATTTAATGCAAGACATTTTATTTCGAACCAGTCAGGAATATTTATGACCACCACCTCCGGCGGTTCGCTTTCAAGTGTGCCAAACGGGCGGATAATCGACTTCGATGTCGCTGAATTGCGCACATTGCCGTTTCAGGACAGCCTGTATCTCTGGGTGCGGGGGACACTTCCAGAGCCGGGTTACGAAGCCAAATTGGCACCGCGCGTATATCAATATCGACCCGATTATTGGGGCATAGAAGTTGCAGTCGTCATGCAGCGGCAAGCGGCGAACGACGCCGAAATCGGCGAAGTTTCGCTCGAGTTCGAACGGTCGGTCCCATTGACCGGGATCACTGGCGTTCGGGGGATAGCGGTGATCGGGGCAAGCCAGGTCAAAAAGATCGAGATTTCCGGCGAGTCCTGAATAGGGTCGCAACTCGCCGGTTTGGGTCGGGGGCAGATTGGAAACGATCTGTCCCCGCACTCGTTTTTGGGCTGTGGGCATCGCGCTCATTTCGCCAGTCCAGTGAGCGTATCGACGGTCAGGATTTGGGGCAGGACCACAGGCTCCCCGCCGACCGGATAATAAAGATACAGCGGCACGCCCGAGCGGCCATGCTGCGCGATAAAGCGCGCTATAGAGGGATCGCGACGCGTGAAGTCGCCTTTGAGTGTGACAATGCCAGCCTTTTCAAAAGCAGCCCTCGTTTCATCGCGGTTGATTGCCGCCAGCTCATTAACTTTGCAGGTCACGCACCAGTCGGCGGTGAAATAAACGAACACGGGACTGCCTTTCGCTTGCAGTGCCTCCAGCTTCTGCTCCGAGAAAACCTGAGCGTCAGACGTGCTTTCACCAGCTTTGCTTTGCGATGCAGCGGGCAATCGGTCGAGTGCTAGCAACCCCATCGCAAAAATGGCGGTGGCCAGTCCAAGGATCAACAACATAGGTGCTTTTTGCCGAACGATGATGACGATACCAACGAGCACCGCGCCAATAGCTACTCCACCAACCAGCCAGCCAGTGTCATTTGCCAATTGCCCAAGCAACCAAAGCAATGCCAGCGCGGTCAGGGCCATCGGGATTGCCATTATTCGTCGGAACCTGCTGAGCCACGGCCCGGGTTTGGGCAGCATTCGCCGGGCGGCAGGCACATAGGCCAGCAACAGGAACGGAAGTGCGAGGCCGAAGCCTAGCCCCGCAAACAGTAACAACGCCTGCGCCACCGGCAGCAACAGGGCCGCACCCAATGCTGCTGCCATGAACGGGCCGGTGCAGGGGGTGGCAACCATCGCCGCGAGCACGCCGGTCCAGAACGAACCGGCTATGCCGCCTTTGCGCGTGAGGCTGTCGCCAGCATTCATGCTGCCAATCTCGAACAATCCGGCCAGATTGGCGGTGACCGCAACCATCAGCAGGAGCAGCAGCAGCACAAAGGCAGGCTCCTGCAACTGGAAGGCCCAGCCGATCTCCTCGCCGCCCGCGCGCAGCGCGAGGAGCAGGCCGCCCAATGCGATGCAGCTCAGGATGACACCGGCCGAATAAGCCAGCGCTTCGCGGCGGGCTTCGCTCTCGTCGCCGCCCAGTTTCGCAAGGCTCAATGCCTTCAGACCAAGGATCGGAAAGACGCAGGGCATGAGATTGAGGAGCAACCCGCCAAGGATCGAAAAGCCCAGAATCAAGCCGAAGTTGACTGTGCTTTGCAAATTATCCGGAGCGCTTACCCCGCCCAATACCGATACCGTATCGCCGCCACTTGGCACCTTACCCGGCATTGCCTGCACCTCAAGCCCTTGCGCATCGCCGAAGCGAAGAAGGCCGTCGATGCTGCCATCAAAGTCTTTGTCGATTTCACCGCTGACCACGAGCCAGTCACCGGTGCGTCTAGCGCTTTGCGGGGCGGCGTAACGGAAAACATTGTCAGTTTTCGGGAAGAACCAGACCTTCTCCACACTAGCGCTGCGCGGGTAAGGGACGGCGATGGCAATGCGTTTGCCGTCGATGGCGTAACGCCCCTGCCGGTCGAGTGGGACGGGCAAGACCGCGCGCCATGTGTCGAAGCGATTGCGCTTAGCGCTACCGATTGCGCCGCTGCCAATTGTGAGTGGGGCCGAGAGTACGCCGCCTTCGGGCACACACACGGTATCCGAGCAGGCCGACCAGCGCGCATCGACTTTGATGTCCAGTGCCTGGCTCGGGCGAACATTGGAGGCAATTTTCAAGTCGACAAGAAAGGCGTGCTTCGCCTTGTAAATATGGTTCATGAAGCCGCTGACGATGAGCGTCTCGGGCACCGGCGCGCGGATCGGGCCTGCGGTGACGCCGGGAGGGAGTTTCCATTCGAGTTCGAGCGGAGTCCCTGCGTCGCCGGGGTTCAGCCAGTAATCGTGCCAGCCCGGCTTGGGGTCCATGACGATGGCGATTGTGACGGTATCGCCAGGGGCGGGGGTTGTGGTTTCGGCCTCGATTTGCGCAGTGACGTTGCGAGTCGCGCCGGGGACTTGCGCGTGGGCCAAGCTCGCGGCGAAGAAAAGTGTAAGGAACAGCTTACAAAGGTCACGAAAGTCACGGCACGTCAACAGGCGCGTGGGTCTGACCGGAAGCACCGCCGCCGTCTTGTTGGTCAGAGGCAGGGCGCGCATCAGCGTCATGCGAATCACATGGCATAAATGGGGGCGTGTAGGACAGCGGTTTTTTGCTGAGCGCGGTTTCAACCCAACCGCGCCAGCGCCGCCTGCAACCGCTCGGCCTCTGCCGCCTTTTCGGCGTGGTCGGCTCGGGCCTTTTCGACGGCTTCGGGCTTGGCCTTTTCGACAAAGGCCGGGTTATTGAGGCGACCCGCAAGCGAGTCGCGCTCCTTGGCAGCGGCGTCGATGGCTTTGGTGATGCGGATGCGTTCGGCGTCTAGATCGATTGCACCGTCAAGTGGAAGCGCAAAAGTTGCGCCTTCCACTACGATTTGAGCAACGGCACCAGAAACACCAAGGTTGGTCGTTCTAACTTCATTGATGCGAGCGATACGTTGAATGGTTGGTTCGTAGTTCTTGCAACGTGCAATGATAACATCCGATGCATCAGCCCAAACCACCATATCTAGCTTGGTCGAAGGCGGAATATTCAAGTCCGCCTTGGCAGATCGAATCTCAGTCGCAATCTTAATTAGCCAGTCAATTTCTGTTGTTGCCTCCGCATCAACCTCAGCCTTGGGCTCCGGCCACTTGGCGTGAATAAGATCATACTGTCGCTCACCCATCGAATGCCACAGCTCTTCTGTAATAAACGGCATGAACGGGTGCAGCATCACCAATATCTGGTCGAGCACCCAGCCTGACACGGTCTTGGACTCCGCGTCCATGTCCTGCTTTTCGCCATCGATAAAGGCGGGCTTGATCAGCTCCAGATACCAGTCGCAGAATTGGTCCCAGACGAAGTGATAAATCGCGTCGGCCATGCCGTCGAAGCGGAATTCGGCGAAGGCTTTATTGAGCTTCTCCACCG
>CAZQBS010000010.1:0-48735 GCA_964591835.1 uncultured Sphingorhabdus sp.
GCTCTTTCTCATTGTTGTGTGATTATCGGTCGTGGCATCTGCCGGAACAGCCGCGCCTTAAGGCGACAAAGGAGACAGTGAGAATGCCGCTGGCCGTATACCATGTCGCTTTAAGCGGGCGCTGACAGCTTTTTCTGGAAAACTGCGGCGACTTCGCCCATGAAGGCGGCTCACTACCTCAAAGCCCGAAACGGGAGCCGATGTCCGAAGAATTTTACCGCATGAAGCGCCTGCCGCCTTACGTTATCGCCGAAGTCAATGCGATGCGCGCGGCCGCCCGTGCTGGCGGTGAGGACATTATCGACCTCGGCATGGGCAATCCTGACCTGCCGCCGCCCGCGCATGTGATCGAAAAGCTCGTCGAAGTTGCCCAAAAGTCCGACGCGCATGGCTATTCCGCATCGCGCGGAATTCCTGGGCTTCGCAAGGCTCAGGCCAATTATTATGCCCGCCGTTTCGGCGTCGATGTCGATGCCGAAAGCGAAGTCGTGGTGACGATGGGATCGAAAGAGGGGCTCGCCAGCCTTGCAACCGCGATCACCGCGCCGGGCGATGTCGTGCTCGCTCCGAACCCCAGCTACCCGATCCACACCTTCGGCTTCATCATTGCGGGTGCGACCATCCGCTCGGTGCCGACGACCCCGGACGAGAATTATTTCCGCGCACTCGACCGGGCGATGGCCTTCACCGTTCCGCGTCCGTCGATCCTTGTGGTCAACTATCCGTCGAACCCGACTGCGGAAACCGTCGACCTCGCCTTTTACGAGCGGCTGGTGGCTTGGGCCAAGGACAACAAGGTCTGGATATTGTCCGACCTTGCCTATTCCGAACTCTATTTCGACGGCAATCCGACGCCGTCAATTTTGCAGGTCAAGGGCGCGAAGGACGTCGCTATCGAGTTTACCTCGCTGTCGAAGACCTATTCGATGGCGGGCTGGCGGATCGGCTTTGCGGTGGGCAACAAGCAATTGATCGCGGCGATGACCCGTGTGAAAAGCTATCTCGATTATGGCGCCTTCACGCCGATTCAGGCCGCCGCGTGCGCCGCGCTCAATGGCCCGCAGGATATCGTCGAGGCGAACCGCGCGCTTTATCACAAGCGCCGCGATGTGCTGGTCGAGGCATTTGGCCGGTCGGGCTGGGATATCCCGCCGCCGCGCGCCTCGATGTTCGCATGGGCACCCTTGCCGCCAGCGTTGGCGCATCTGGGCAGTCTCGAATTCTCCAAGCAGTTGCTCACCCACGCCAAGGTCGCGGTTGCACCCGGCGTCGGTTACGGCGAAGACGGCGAAGGCTTTGTCCGCATCGCGATGGTCGAGAACGAACACCGCCTGCGCCAAGCGGCACGCAATGTGAAGCGCTATCTCCAGTCGATGGGAGTTAACACCCCGGGCCAGTCGAAGGCGATTTGAGTTTTGCCCAAAGCCGATTTTGCCTTCCATCACGGTTTCCGCGTCCGCTGGTCAGAGACCGACGCCCAAGGCGTCGTGTTCAATGCGCGCTATCTCGATTATGCCGATATCGCGATCACCGAATATTGGCGCGCGGCGAAATTGCGCGAGAAAGCGGGCGACGCGCCGCTGGAGTTCCATGTCAAGAAGGCGACCGTCACCTGGTTCGCGCCGATCAAGCCCGACGAGATGATCGAAGTCATGGCCCGTACCATATCGACGGGGCGGACCAGCATGACGCAAATGGTGGAAATTCACGGGAGCCGCGATGACGGCGCCGATGACCTCCGCGCAGTGGCCGATATCGTCAGCGTGCATGTCGATCTCGCCGAACATCGGCCGATGCCGCTGCCCGAATGGCTTGGCCCTATGTTCACCGAATTCGATGCAGCCGCCTCAGGCGCTGCGCTTGCGGGCGACGTGGTGCAAGGCTAAGGCACAGATATGCGGTCACTCCGAAATTCGCTCTTATCGCTAGGGTTAGTGGTGGGCATCGCCGCCACCGGTTCCTGCAAGCCCATTGAAACCGAAAGCGACCGGTTGGCGACTTCGGAAGAATTCCCGAAACCTTTCCGTTCAGTTTCGCAGGCAGGCGACACGCAGTTCTCAACCGAAGCCGCACGCGATGAGGCTGGCGAGGCCAAGTTCGTCATGGATTGGGCGGGCATCCAGCCCGGAACCACAGTGGCCGATATCGGTGCCGGCGAAGGCTATTACACGATAAGGCTTGCCGAGCGTGTCGGTGCCAAGGGCCGGGTGCTGGCGCAGGACATTAACCGCGGCGCGCTAGACCGGCTTGGCGAAAGGGTCAACCGCGAACGGCTGGACAATGTGGCGATCAAGGAAGGCGCGCCTGATGATCCCCGCCTTCCCGAAAACAGCTTCGACCGTGTGTTCATGGTCCATATGTATCATGAGGTGGGTGAGCCTTATGCGTTTCTCTGGCGGTTGCGCCCGGCACTCGCCAAAGGCGGACAGGTTATCGTCGTCGATCGCGACCAACCGACCGACCAGCATGGCATTCCCCCCAAGCTGCTCTTCTGCGAATTCGAGGCAGTGGGTTACCGGCTGACAGGGTTCAGCGAGCAGCTCAATCTGGGCGGTTACATGGCGCGGTTCGAACTTGCGAACAAACGCCCCGAACCGGGTGCCATCAAAACCTGCGGGACGCCGCCGAAAAAATGACCCCCGACCCGGTTAGGGGTGGAGGGTCAAGCTGCATACCTGCCATGGGGTTCGGGGGAATTGGCAGGTCGCAATGCCGGGACAGTTGCAGTAACTGGCGACGGCAAACAATGGTGTTTTTGCGGGTTGGAAAACTCGCCCGAGCGCCGCGCGACTCGGTATCGGAGCTATAAATACCCGATTTTACATATCTGTGTCAAAACCCGGGACTTTAATCGCCGTCGAAACCAATCAGACTTTGCACCGATATCCCGGCTCCTTGCAGTTTCGCGGCCCCGCCCAGATCGGGCAAATCGACAATGAACAACGCCTGGTCGACCACCCCGCCCGCCTGCCTGATCAGCCTCACACCCGCCATTGCGGTGCCGCCCGTTGCGATCAAATCGTCAACCAGCAACACTTTTTGTCCGCGTTGCACATGGCCGACATGCATCTCGATCCGGTCGCTGCCATATTCGAGGCTGTAGTCGGTACCAATCTTCTCGCCGGGCAATTTTCCCGGTTTACGCAGCATCAGCTTGCCCAACCCCAAAGCGTAGGACAGCCCTGCGGCCACAACGAACCCGCGCGCCTCGATGCCGGCGATCAATTCGGTCTGCGGATCGACCATGGCCGCAAGCCGGTCAATCGTGGCGCGAAATCCAGGTCCGTCGAGCAGTAACGTTGAAACGTCGCGGAACATGATTCCCGGCTTGGGATAATCAGGAATGTTGCGGATAAGCGCTGCTAGATCGGCATTTTGATTCATGCAGACTGTCTGCCGCTATAGGCTCGCGTTTACAAAGAAAAATGTCATATTGAAAAACTTTATCGAATATCAATAAATATCTTGACGAAACTCGATCTGCGACATATTGATAAACAATAATTTTGATATTGGAGATCGATATGACGAGTTATAACGACAATCGCGTGTTGCAGGTCACACGCTGGTTAATTTACTTCATCATGGCGCTGATGGCATTTTTCGGTGTCGCACTCGTGCTCGTGGCGGCAGCGCTTCCATTCTACTGGACGCAGGTTGCTGCGGAATTCGTCAAACAATATCCCTCGCTCGATACGCAGACACTATTTTCGGTAATATATGTGGTTTTTGCGCTTGGAATCGTTGTCATGGCTTTGGTGTGGACGATTTTGCGCAAGCTTCTGGCGATAGTGAACAGCGTTGCGGACGGGGACCCGTTTATCCGGGCAAATGCGGTGCGGCTGAAAGCCATTGGCTGGCTCATGCTCGCGACGCAGGTGATCGGCATATTGCTGGCAGTCGCGGCGCGGCAAGGTGCTGATCTGTTCGGAGAGCATAATGTCGACTTCGACGTTTCGCTTAGCGGCATTCTATCCATCCTGCTCGTTTTCATCCTTGCAGGTATTTTTGAGCACGGTGCCCAGATGCGCGAAGAGCTGGAAGGGACCGTCTGATGCCAGTTTCAGTCAAACTCGACAACCTGCTCTACGCCCGACGGATGACGCTGACCGAACTTGCCGAGCGAGTCGATATAACGCTTGCCAACCTGTCGATCCTGAAAACCGGTAAGGCAAAGGCCATCCGCTTTTCGACACTGGAGGCCATATGCAGGGCTCTGGAATGCCAGCCGGGCGACTTGCTCGGCTTTGAAGAAGAAGGAGAAGTCTGATGCAATTTGCAATTCGGGTTTCGGTGCCGCCAAGGCTGTTGTTACTGGTTTTGCTGATTGCGGCGACCACTCTGGTCTTCGGCTGAGCCCAAACTAAAAGCTAAAAGGTGCTCCTCGCCAGGAGCGCCTTTTTATAGCCTTCGCAGTTGACGTTTACGTAAACGTCTACTATTCCCGACTCACGCTTTTGAGGAGAGTCGAACGTGCAATTGGAATTCAGCCCCGAAGAACTGGCCTTCCAGCAGGAAGTGCGGACTTTTATCGCCGAGAGCTATCCCGCCGGTCTGCGTGGGCTTCAAGACGAGGGCCACGACCTCACGAAAGAAGGCATATTAAGCTGGCACCGTATCCTTGCCAAAAAGGGCTGGATCGCGCCTGCATGGCCTGCCGAATATGGCGGCACTGGCTGGACTGCGACGCAGCGCTACATCTGGTCCGAGGAAACCGCACGCGCCGACTGCATCCGGTTGATGCCGTTCGGCCTGTCGATGGTCGGTCCGGTGATCTACACCTTCGGCACGCCCGAGCAGAAAACCAAATTCCTGCCCGGCATCTTGTCGGGCGACGACTGGTGGTGTCAGGGCTATTCCGAACCCGGTGCCGGGTCTGACCTCGCCAGCCTACGCACCAAGGCAGTGCGCGACGGTGACGACTATATCGTCAACGGCCAGAAAACCTGGACGACTATGGCGCAGCATGCCGATTGGGGCTTCTTCCTCGTTCGCACCGATGCCGATGCCAAGCAACAGGAGGGTATCAGCTTCCTGCTCATCGACATGAGGTCGCCGGGCGTCACCGTCCGTCCTATCATCACGCTTGGCGGCGAGCATGAAGTCAACGAAGTCTGGCTTGAGGATGTCCGGGTCCCCGTCGAAAACCGCGTCTACGAGGAAAACAAGGGCTGGACGTGCGCCAAATTCCTGCTGGCGCATGAGCGCACCGGCATCGCCGGTATCGCGGCATCGAAACGCGGCGTCGAAAAGGTGAAGACGATAGCGAGGACCGAACTCGATGGCGACCGGCCCTTGTTCGCCAACCCGTTTTTCAAGCGCAAGATTGCCGAGCTTGAGATCGACCTCGCCGCGCTCGAATTCACCGAGCTGCGCGGACTTGCCGGGGTCAATGCCGGAAAGGGTCCGGGACCCGAATCGAGCCTGCTCAAGATAAAGGGTAGCGAAATCCAGCAGCGGATTACCGAACTAGCGCTCGAGGCTGTCGGGCATTACGGCGCACCGTACTTCCGTGGCTTCGGAGAGGGTGATAACGAGCATCCGATCGGCCCAAACTACGCTCACCGCGCCGCTCCAACCTATTTCAACGCGCGCAAAACCACGATTTATGGCGGTTCGAACGAGATCCAGCGGAACATCATCGCGAAGATGGTGCTTGGGATTTAATCTACTTTCCTCGTCATGCTGAACGTGTTTCAGCATAACAAACAGCGGCCCCTGTTGTCCTGAAACAAGTTCAGGATGACGGCAGATTAGACGGAACAGATTATGGATTTCACCTATACCGAAACGCAGGACATGGTTCGCGAGACGCTGAGCCGGTTCCTTGCCGATACCTATGATTTCGAGACCCGCGCGAAGATGATCGCCAGCGACGACGGCCGCGATCCGGGCGTCTGGAAGGCGCTGGCGCAGGAACTCGGAATGCTCGGCGCGGCGTTCAGCGAAGAGCATGGCGGCCTTGGCGGCGGCCACCTTGAAAACGCGCTAATCATGGAAGAAATGGGCAAAGTCATCGCGGTCGAACCTTATCTGCAGACTGTGGTGATCGGCGGCGGCGCGCTGAAGGCTATGGGCGGTGCGGTTGCCGATGCCGTCATTCCCGAAATCATCGGCGGCAACGTCATCATTGCGTTTGCTTATGCCGAGCCGCAGGGACGCTACAATCTCGCCAATCTGCGCACCACCGCAAAGAAGGATGGTTCCGGCTACATTCTGAACGGTCACAAGAGCGTGGTTTATGCGGCACCCTGGGCCAGCCACCTGCTCGTCACAGCGCGCACCGGCGGTTCGGAACGTGAGACGGATGGCGTTTCGCTGTTCCTGATCGACGCTAGCTTGGCCGGTATCGTCCGCCGCGATTATCCGACGGTCGATGGTTCTCAGGCGTCTGAAGTCTATTTTGAGAATGTCGCGATCCCCGGCGACGCTTTGCTCGGGGCAGAAGGCGCTGGCCTGCCGTTGATTGAACAGGTGGTCGACGAGGCGACCGTTGCCATCTGTGCGGAAGCAACAGGTGTGATGCTGAAGCTGCACGAAGGCACGCTCGATTATGCGCGCCAACGTAACCAGTTCGGCCAGCCGATTTCGCGTTTCCAGGTGCTCCAGCACCGCATGGTCGACATGTTCATGGAGATGGAGCAGGCCAAATCAATAACACTGATGGCGACGCTGAAGCTCGACCTTCCAGCGACCGAGCGCATGGCAGCGGTATCTGCGTGCAAGGCCAAAGTCTCGACCGCAGCCAAATTCGTCGGCCAGAACGCCATCCAGACGCATGGTGGCATCGGTATCACGCAGGAACTCGCGATCGGCCATTATTTCAAACGCGCGACCATGATCGAGAGCCAGTTCGGCTCCGCCGACCATCATTATGAGCGTTTTGAACGGCTGACTTTGGCCGACTAAGCCCCAATATTACATTTATTGTGCAGTGCAACATTTTTCGTTGACATAGCCTGCCCGAATCATTATTGTGCAGTGCAACACAACAGAAATGGTGCTGAATATGGCCAGCAAGGCAAATACCCCCGCAACGACGAAAACCGCAAAGCCTGCGGCACCGAAAGCTGCGCCTGCCAAAGCTGCTCCTGTTGCCGCAAAGGCCGAGGCTGAAAAGCCTGCGCCTGTAACGGTAGAGGTCAAGCAGCCGGCCGCAGAAAAGCCTGCCCCCGTCGCGACCGAAAAGGCCGAGACGCTGGTCACTAAGATCGTTTCTGTCGAACCAACCCCGATTGCTCAAGGAGTTACCAAAATGACCGATACCGTTAAAGCCACCACCGAAAAGGCAACCGAATTTTTCGCCGACATCCGCGACAAAGCAACCGAAGCCGCTGAAAAGGGCAAGAAGGTTGCGGCCGATGCGGTTGAATTCAACAAGGCGAACGTCGAAGCAATGATCGAAGCCGGTAAGATCGCCGCCAAAGGCGCGCAGGACATGGGCAAGACCAATGTTGAATTTGCCAAGAAGAATTTCGAAGAAATGCAGGTTGCCTTCAAGGAAATGACCGCAGTCAAGTCGCCGACCGATTTCGTCAAGCTGCAGGGCGACTACGCCCGCAAGAGCTTCGACGTTGCAGTTGCCCAGACTTCGAAGAATACCGAAGCGATGGTCAAGCTCGTCAGCGACATGTTCCAGCCGATTTCGAACCGCATCGCGGTCACGACCGAATATTTCAAGAAAGCTGCATAAGCTTTCATGAAGATTGTGCCGGTGCGTTTCTGAGCACCCGCCGCCCTCTCTCTCCTCCCATAGGCGGTGGGAAGTCTCGAGCGAACCGGCGCATGAAATATGGAACCGTCCTTTCCCTACCGGAAAGGACGGTTTCTTTTTGGGCGTCATCCCAGCGAACGCGCGGATCGAAGGAGGGTGGCGCCATGCATATTCTGGCAGTTTGGTTTGGACATGCCCCGCATGTCCAAGGGTCGTCCGGGGAATGACGCGTCCAAACTTCTTCGCGGGCGTGACGAATTGCTAATTCGCCACTTGCGGTAACCCCCCGCCATGTCCTATTTTAGCGTGATGCAGACTTTCATGATCGACGACGGCGATGACAAAGGCGGAGGCGCTGGACGCCCCGGGGTAGGCCTTGCCACGCGAACGCGGCCCAAGACACAAAAGCCGAGCCTTTATAAAGTGCTGCTGCTCAATGACGATTACACGCCGATGGAATTTGTCGTCCATGTGCTTAAAGCGTTTTTCGCGATGGACACCGATCAGGCGACGCGCGTGATGCTCCACGTCCACCAAAAGGGCGTCGGCGTGTGCGGCATTTTCACCTACGAGGTCGCCGAGACCAAGGTGACCCAAGTGATGGACTTCGCTTCCAAGAACCAGCATCCGCTGCAATGCACGCTTGAAAAAGCGTGAGCAATACCGCGCTGATCGTCGGGGCTGGCGATGCGACCGGTGGAGCGATTGCGCGGGCTTTTGCACGTGAGGGGCTGACCGTCTGCGTCAACCGGCGGTCGCGCAATGCCGAGCAGCTGGAAGCATTGGCGCAATCGATTCGCGATGCGGGCGATGATGCAAAGGCCTATGCCAGCGATGCGCGGATAGAGGACGAAATGGTCGCGATGGTCGATGCCATCGAGCGCGATGTCGGGCCGATCGAGGTCGCAGTATTCAACATCGGCGCGAATGTTAATTTCTCCGTGCTTGAAACCACCGCGCAGGTGTACCGCAAAGTATGGGAGATGGCAGCGTTTGCCGGTTTCCTGATGGGTCGAGAAGTCGCCAAACGCATGGTCGAACGGCAATTGGGCACGATTATCTTTACCGGTGCGACTGCCAGTTTGCGCGGGGGCAAGGGTTTCTCCGCATTCTCGGGCGCGAAGGGCGCGCTTCGTATGCTCGCGCAATCGATGGCACGCGAACTGGGGCCGCAGAATATTCATGTCGCGCATGTCGTCATCGACGGCGGCATAGATACCGAATTCATTCGCGGTATACGGCCCGATTTCGACGAGGCGAAGGCAACGGACAAGATACTCTCGCCCGACGCCATCGCCGCGCAATATGTGATGCTTCACAAACAGCATCGAAGTGCGTGGACGCATGAGCTGGATTTAAGGCCTTGGGCGGAGACATTTTGATGCTAAAAAGCTTCGAATTCATGTTCGATTTCGGCGGGCCGAATAGCTATCTCGCGCATAAGATCCTGCCCGAAATCTGCGCGCGGATGAACGCAGAAGCCATTTATGTACCGATCTTGCTCGGCGGTCTGTTCAAGATCACCAACAATCAGGCACCACTCATCCGCTATGCGGAAACGCCTGCCAAGCGCAACTACGAGATGCTGGAATTCGATCGCTTCGTGCAGGTGCACCGGCTACCATTTAAGATGAACCCGCATTTCCCGATCAATTCGCTGCATCTGATGCGCGGCGCGGTGGCGGCCCAGCATCTGGGTTGCTTCATGCGTTATGTCGAGGCGATCATGACCGCGATGTGGGAAAACGGCGCCAACACCGGCAACCCCGCGGTGGTTAAGGATGTGCTCGACAAGGCCGGACTCGATGGCGCGGCCCTTCTAGCCAAGGCCGATGCCCCCGAAGTAAAGGCCGAGCTGGTGACCAATACCGAGCAGGCCGCCGCGCGTGGTGCCTTTGGCGTTCCGACCTTTTTCGTGGGCGATGAAATGTTCTGGGGCAAGGAACGGCTGGGCCAGCTTGCGGATGCGCTTGCCAGCTAGGTGATTCCCGCTAAATACGCAGCGATGGATAAGATAATCGTACGCGGCGGCAACGCGCTTAAGGGTAAAATTCCGATATCGGGGGCAAAAAACAGCGCGCTGACGCTGATCCCCTGCGCGTTGCTCACCGACGAGCCGCTGACCTTGCGCAACCTGCCGCGGCTTGCCGATATCGACGGCTTCCAGCATCTGATGAACCAGTTCGGCATTTCAACCACCGTTGCGGGATCGCGCCCCGAGGATTTCGGTCGCGTGATGACGCTTGAAGCTACACGCATCACCAGCAACGTCGCGCCCTACGACCTTGTCCGAAAAATGCGCGCTTCGATTCTGGTACTCGGCCCGATGCTAGCGCGAAGCGGAGAGGCGACGGTATCGCTGCCCGGCGGCTGCGCGATCGGCAACCGGCCTATAGACCTCCACCTAAAGGCATTGGAAGCCTTCGGCGTCGAGATCGAAGTCGCGGCGGGCTATGTGAAGGCGATTGCCAAGAAAGGCATTCCAGGCGGCACTTACACCTTCCCCGTAGTCTCCGTCGGTGCGACCGAAAATGCTTTGATGGCGGCGAGCCTCGCCAAAGGCACCTGCGTCCTGCACAATGCGGCGCGTGAGCCCGAAATTGTCGACCTGTGCAACCTGCTCGTCGATATGGGCGCGGAGATCGAGGGCATTGGCTCCTCCGACCTCATCATCCACGGCAAGGACCGGCTGCACGGCGCGACCTATCGCGTGATGAGCGACCGGATCGAAGCGGGCAGCTACGCCTGCGCCGCCGCGATCACTGGAGGTGATGTCGAACTGATCGGCGCGAACGCCAGCGAGATGGACGCGACCTTGGACGCGCTGCGCCAGGCGGGCGTAACCGTCGAGTCAACCAAGGACGGCGTTCGCGTGGCGTCCGACGGCAAGCTCAAACCGCTCACCATTTCGACCGCGCCCTATCCCGGTTTTGCCACCGACATGCAGGCGCAATTCATGGCGATGCTCTGCATGGCCGACGGCGCAAGCGTGCTGACCGAGACGATCTTCGAGAACCGCTACATGCACGTTCCCGAGCTGAACCGCATGGGCGCGCATATCGAAACCAAGGGGCGCACAGCGATCGTCCACGGCGTGAAGGGCATGACCGGCGCTCCGGTGATGGCCACCGACCTGCGCGCGTCGATGAGCCTGGTGATTGCGGGGCTGGTGGCGGAAGGCGAAACGCATGTGAGCCGGTTGTACCACTTAGATCGCGGATACGAACGGCTGGAGGAGAAGCTTCAGTTGGTCGGCGCAGATGTGGAGCGGGTTGGGGCAGACTGAGAGTTAGCAACCAACCACAACCTGATTGCGCTTGCCAGACCGCAAGGCGTGTCCGATTCTAGCCGATCGACGTCAATTTGCGCGACCAGTGCGTTGACGGGCAACCCTTTCGCATCCGCCATCGCCTTCAGCGCGTCCCAGAATAATGGCTCCAGACTGATCGAGGTCTGGTGACCGGCGATGGTCATGCTGCGTTTGACCGGTGGGTGGTAGATGGAGGGCACTTCCTTCACCTACCCTAAATTGTCATTCCCGCGAAGGCGGGAATCCATGGTCGAGACGATCCGCACAATCGGCACCCTCGTTGCAAACCGATATCTCAGGCCATGGATTCCCGCGTTCGTGGGAATGACAAAGTTGGAAATTGAAACTATATGTGCAAGCTCGACCAAAGTACTACTTTGGTCGAAACCCACTAATACATATGCTGCCCGCCATTGATCGACAGCGTCGATCCGGTGATGAATTCTGCATCGTCGCTGGTCAGAAACTCCACCCCGCGCGCGATTTCTTCTGGGCGGCCCAGGCGGCCTATGGGAATCTGCGCCACAATTTTTTCCATCACGTTATCAGGAATCGTCGCCAGCATATCCGTTCCAATATAGCCTGGGGCAATGGCATTGGCGGTTACGCCGAAACGCGCGCCTTCTGCTGCCAATGACTTGGTAAATCCGTGAATGCCCGATTTCGCGGCGGCGTAATTGACCTGACCGATCTGCCCGCCCTGCCCGTTGACCGAACCGACGTTGACGATCCGTCCCCATTTGCGCTCCCGCATGCCTGCAAACACCGCCTTGGCCATATTGAAGCAACCGGTCAGGTCCACTCGAATGACCTCGTCCCATTGTTCGAAGGTCATCTTCACCATCGTCGCGTCGCGGGTGATGCCGGCATTATTGACCATGATGTCGATCTGGCCGTAATCGGCCTCGATCTTGGCGCAGGCATCGATGCAGCTTTTGTGGTCGCCCACATCCCATTTGGCCACCGCAATGCCGGTGCGTTCGGAAAACGCCTTCGCCGCCGCGTCATTGCCGCCGTAATTGGCGATGACAATGCGACCTTTTTCCTGCAATTTCAGACTGATTGCTCCACCGATACCGCGGGTGCCCCCGGTAACCACTGCCACGCGTGCCATAGACTCTCTCCTGTCGTTTCTTATTTGTTAGCCCCTGATTAGTCAGGCAAACGCGACGCGGCAAGTTGACGTGAGCGTTAGTTGATCCAGCCCAACAATTCCCGGCGGACGAGCGTTTCCAGCATGTCCATACCGACGTCGCTGTCATTCAGGCAGGGCAAATAGGCAAAATGCGTGCCGCCCGCTTCTTCGAATTGTTCGTGGCCCTGAATGGCAAGTTCCTCAAGAGTTTCGAGGCAATCGACCGAGAAGCCGGGGGCGAATATCGCGATTTTCTTTTGGCCTTCGCGCGCGAGCCGCACGATCATGTCGTCGGTCGCTGGCTCGAGCCATTTGGCGCGACCGAAGCGCGACTGGAAACTGACTACCAGTTTCCGGCCCATCGCCTCGGACAGCAATCGCGCAGTTTTCTGGCAGTGGCAATGATAGGGGTCGCCCAGATACAGCGTGCGCTCGGGCATTCCGTGGAAGCTGATAACCAGCGCGTCCGGGGTAAAATCGAGCTTCGCCAGCGACGCCTCCACCGACGTCTTCAGCGCGCCGATATAAGCCGGTTCATCATGATAAGCGGGCAATGTGCGGATCGCCGGATGCCAGCGCATCTGAGTCAGCGCGGCGTAAGCCTCGTCCTGCACCGTCCCCGTCGTCGCCCCGGAATATTGTGGGTATAGCGGCGCGATGAGGATGCGGGTGCATCCGGCCTCTTTCATCGCGTTTAGCTGGCCGGGCACCGAGGGATTGCCATAACGCATGGCGTGGCGGACATCGACCGCGCCACCCATGCGCACCGACAATGCTTCAGCCTGAGCGATGGTATAAAACGCGAGCGGCGAACCGCGCTCGGTCCAAACCTTGGCATAGGCCTTGGCCGATTTTTGAGGCCGCGTGTTAAGGACAATCGCGCGCAATATCGGCTGCCAGATCAGTGGCGGGATTTCGACCACGCGGCGGTCGGACAGGAATTGCTTGAGATAGCGCCTCACAGCAGGTGCGGTAGGTTCGTCGGGCGTGCCAAGATTGACCAACAACACCCCAGTGGTGGGCGGCGTAACTGGAGGATGATCGGCGGGTTTCATAGCCCGCTCGACAATAAGGGCAATTCGCGCAGCCGCACACCTGCTGCCGAGAACAGGGCATTGGCAATCGCCGGTGCAACCGCTGGAACGCCAAGTTCGGTAACGCCACCTGGTGCTTCGTTGCTGCTGATAAATTCGACCGTAATTTCCGGTACATCGGCCAGTTGCGGCAAGTCGATATCGCGCAACCGCCGCGCCGTCGGTAGCCCGTTTTCGAACCCGGTGGAACTGCCCAGAGCCTGAGCCAGACCGAAGACTATCCCGCCCTCGATTTGCTGCTTCGCCAGATCGGGGTTAATCAGCCGCCCGCAATCGACCATCGCCGAAATCTTGTCCACGCGAACGCCGCGTTCGCCGGTGCGGGCGCTCGCAACGACCGCAATATGGCTACCGCGCATCGAGTGGCAGGCAATGCCCTTTCCGCTGCCCTCGACGCCGCCATCCCATCCGGCGAATGCTGCCACACCCGTCAGGCAGCGGGCAAGGCGTGTCTGGCCGACGAGCATTTGCATCCGGAACGACAAAGGTTCGACCCCGGCCTTGTGCGCGAGTTCATCGACAAAGCACTCGACGAAAAAGCAATTATGGCTGTTTGCCAGCCCACGCCACGGCCCGGTCGGGATCGGAAGCGAAACGGGGAAATGGTCGATGCTGTAGTTGGGAATGGCATAAGGAGGCACCGCGCCATCGACCGCGAATATGTCGAACTCGCCTGCTGCTGAAGCACGGGCATCCTCTATGCTTTCCCCACCAATCCGGTTTGCCAGTTCGCGCATCGTCGACGCGCTGGCAATCCGAACCGCCAGCCCCGCAATGCGACCGTCGCGATCGAGCGCGCCGGACATCCGGCCAAGCGCGGGGCTTCGAACATGGTCGCGGATGAAATCCTCGGGACGCGACCATATCAGTTGCACGGGGCGTTCGATCTGCTTTGCTATAACCGCGACTTGCGCTGCGATCAGGCTATCGAAATTACGGTCGAAGCTGCCGCCGGCAAAGACCGGATAAAGGACTACATCATTGGCGTCGATGCCGATTGCATTGGCCGCAGCCAGCCGCGCGGTTTCAGGTGCCTGGCTTGAAATCCACAATTGCAAACGTCCGTTCTTAAACGCCGCAGTTGCCGAACGCGTTTCGATGGGGGCGTGGACTGCGGCGGCGACGGTATAATCGGCCTTGTAAACCCGAGTCCCGGCCTCACTCGCCTCGGCTGCATCGACATCGCCTGCGCTCGCCAGTCTCGTCCCCGAACCGCTCGCAACAGCTTTAGAAAGCGCCTCGGCCATTTCGCCGCTGTCGGCCAATTTGCCTTTAGTACTGAACACCGTCTCCATAACGTCAAGCGCGCTGTTCGCCGCCCACCAGTTGGTCGCGACCGCCGCGATCCAATTGTCGGTCTTGACGATGTTTATGACGCCCCGAATTTTCGACGCGGCTTTGGTGTTGGCAGACTTAACGGTCGTATTGCCAATCGGTCCGCCCCTAATCGAGGCATAAAGCATATCGGGCAGCCTGATATCGCCTGCAAAACTCGCGCTGCCATCGACTTTTGCCGACAGATCAAGGCGGGGGGCATTGTTGCCCGAAAGACGGTTTTTCGGCGAAGGGTTGAGCGGGATCGGGTCGGGCGGGGTCAGCTGTGCCGCCTCGACCACAAGTTCGGCAAAGGCCAGGCGCTTCTTGCCGAACACGACAAACCCCTTATTGGTGCGGCATTCTTCCCATTCGGTGTCCCAGCGCGCGGCTGCCGCTTGGCAGAGCAACACCCGGGCGGCGGCTCCTGCTTCACGGCAGGGCAGTTCGAACTGGCGGACTGATGTCGAACCGCCCGTCGCCACAAAATTATCGCGCTCAGCGATTTCGCCGATGACAGCATTGGCAAACGACCCGGCGTTTTGAGTACTCATATTGGTCGGCAGGAATGCCGGCGCCCATTCGCGCGCCAGCAGCTCGTTGGCGAATAAAGGGCTCGCCGAAACCGGCTGAACCGCGACCGAGCGCCAGTCAGCGCCGAGTTCGCCCGCAACGATCTGAGCCAGCGCAGTGTAAACGCCCTGTCCCGATTCGCTTTGCGGAATGGCGATAATGACCTTGCCGTCCTCGGCAATTTTCAGCCACGGCCCGAACAGATGTTCGCCCTGAGCCGCGACCAGATTGGGCTGATATTGCCGTGGCCACAGACTCCATGCGACGAGCAGCCCGGCACCTAAACCGCCGCCAATCAGCAGCTTGCGCCGCGAAATGCCCTTCGGTTCAATGCCGTCTTCACTCATGCAGGCGATGCCGTCTGATTGTCGATCCAGTCGGCGACCTGATGTGCGATTGCGGCGAAGGCATCCGCAATCAAGCCTTCGCCTAACGCCGGTGGCTCGCCTGCGTCACTTGCTATCCTGATCCCGATGTCCAGCGGAATCCGGCCCAAAAAAGGAATGCCGAGTTCGGCAGCAGCGGCCTGCGCTCCCCCATGACCGAATGGCGCGCTCACCTCACCACAGTTCGGGCAGAGATAGCCAGCCATATTCTCGACCAGCCCGATGATCGGCACCTTCGCGGTGTCGAAGAAATTGATTGCGCGCGTCGCGTCGATCAACGCCAGATCCTGCGGCGTCGAGATAATCACCGCACCCACCGGCTTGTGCTTCTGGATCATCGAAAGCTGGATGTCGCCGGTGCCGGGGGGCAGATCGACGATGATATCGCGCACATCGCCCCAGTGCGCATCGATCAGCTGCGACAGCGCATTGCCAGCCATCGGCCCGCGCCATGCAACCGCCTGCCCCGGCTTGACCAATTGTCCCATTGACAGAAAGGGCACACCGCCAGCACCGGTTATGGGGATGATTTTCTGGTCTCTGGCCTCCGGCTTGCTGCCTTCCGCACCGAGCAACCGCGGCTGCGACGGGCCGTAAATATCGGCATCGACCAAGCCCACCGAGCGCCCGCTGCGCGCCATCGCCACCGCCAGATTGGCCGAAAGCGTCGATTTGCCGACCCCGCCCTTACCACTGGCAACCGCAATCAGGCGCGGTGATATGCGTTCGGCGGTCAGCATGACCCGCACCGATTGCGCTCCGGCAGCGGACAGCGCGCTGCGCACGTCGGCCTCAATTTCTGCGCGGGCTACGGCGGTCATGCCCGACACGTCGAGCATCAGCGAAACCGCGCCATCGCTGGCCTTCAGCGCACTCGCACGACCACCGGCAACCCCCGCCACAACATCCCGAAACGCATCATTATCCGCCATCCCCGCCCGAATAGAATCAGAATTGCGGGATTGACACTGTTTTTCTGAAAAACCGTTCTTATAAAGACTGCATGAATAGAAAAAACGACAATCAGGGTGCCGAAATTCTAGCCATTGACGGGAAAGGGCCGTGGGACACAGCCGGCTCCGGCAGCGAAGGCTCGCGCGGACCAAAGGGTGGAAAAAACGACACGCCCGCAGAAGAACCGAAAGCGGGCCCACGCAGCCCTTGGGACCCAACGCCAGGTAGCGAGTCGGCGGCGGGCCGCAGCCGCGGCCCCTCGCTCGAAGACCTGCTTCGCCGCGCGGGCGGTGGTGGCGGCAAGGGTGGAGGCTTTGGAGGAATGCCAAAGCGCGCCGACGGCAAAAGCTGGTGGCCGATCCTCGTCGGCGGTTTTGTGATGCTCTGGCTCGTTTGGACGAGCGTTCACCGACTCGGACCCGAACAGGAGGGCGTTATCACGACCTTCGGCAAATATTCGCGCACCGTCGGATCGGGTATCTCGTTCACCGCACCTTCGCCCATCCAGCGAATCGAAAAAGTCGATACCCAACAGATCAGGACAACTTCGGTCGGCTCGTCGAGTGCCGCTAGCGACAATCTCGTGCTGACCAGAGACCAGAATATCATCGACATGGCGTATGATATTCGCTGGTCGATCAAGGATCCCGAACTGTTCCTGTTCCAGCTCGACCAGCCGGAACAATCGGTCAAGGAAATCGGCGAGAGCGCAATGCGCGCGGCGGTATCCAATTTTAATCTGAACCAAGCGATTGGCGACGGCAGGTCCGATATCGAAGCGCAGGTGCGCCAGCGGATGCAGCAAATTTTGGACGAATATCGTGCAGGCGTAATGGTGCAAAGCATCTCGATCCGCCAATCGGACCCGCCAGCCGAAGTCAACGAGGCATTTCGCGAGGTCAATGTCGCGCAGCAACAGCGCGAGAGTTACATCAACAATGCACGCGCCACCGCCAGCCAGATCAAGGAACAGGCGCTTGGTGCGACGATCGAGTTCGACAAGATTTACGAGCAGTACAAGCAAGCACCAGACGTTACCCGCCGCCGTCTTTATTATGAAACCATGGAGTCGGTGCTGAGCAAGGTCGACAAGACCGTGGTCGAAAGCGGCGGGGTCACGCCCTATCTCCCGATACCTGAGTTCAAGCGTAGAGCCGGAGCCTCGACAGGCGAAGTGACAGCGACGGAAAGCAAACGATGAACAGCACCCTCATTCGCAACCCGATTTTTCTGGCATTCGCCGGCGTTGCCATCCTTGTGCTGCTGTCGATGTCGGTCTCGATCGTCCCCGAAACGAAGCAGGCGATTATCAGCAGCTACGGCCAGCCACTTCGAATCGTGAACAAATATCATCCCAACGAGCCGTTCGGCACCACTAATGCTGGTCTGACGTTCCGTATCCCGCTGGTCGAGCAAATCCAGTGGATCGACAAACGGGTACTGAGCGTCGAGATGGAGCGGCAGGAAGTGCTTTCGACCGACCAGTTGCGCTTGCAGGTCGATGCTTTTGCACGCTTCCGCGTGACCGAACCGGCGATTATGTACCGTACGATCCGCACCGAGGATCTGCTTCGCGACCAGCTCCGCACCATCCTCGGATCGTCGCTTCGCAACGAACTGGGCAAGCGCTCGTTTGCCTCGTTGCTAAGCCCCGAGCGCGGCGCAGTAATGGATAATATCCAGAACTCGCTCAACCGCGAAGCCGCCAAATATGGAGCGCAGATTATCGACGTCCGCATCAAGCGCGCCGACCTGCCAGATGGTACGCCACTGCAATCGGCCTACGCTCGGATGAAAAGCGCGCGTAAGCAAGAGGCTGTCGCAATCAATGCGGAAGGCCAGAAAGAAGCGCGAATCATTGTTGCGGATGCCGAGGCGGAAGCGTCGCGGATCTACGCTATCAGTTTTGGCAAAGACCCGGAATTCTATGATTTCTACCGCGCTTTGCAATCCTATCGGCAGACATTTGAAAATGGCACCGGCGAGACCAATATGATCATCTCGTCCGACAACGCCTATTTCGACAAGTTCCGGAACGGTCGTTAGTCGAAACGCGAATGACATTCGCCGGATGAAATGGCGACCATTCAATCGGCGTTAAGCTTATCGGCGCCAGTTAATGGCAGATTTTATGGGCAAATTGCCCGTTTTGAATATGACGAGAGGAATGAAATCCGTGCGTTACGTTTATGCAGCTACCACCGCGCTCCTGATTGGCGGCAGCGCGCTTGCGCTTGTCAATGGCAACCCAGTTACTGCGCAAACCGCATTGCCCGTTTCAGCGCAAGCCAATCTGGCCCCCGCAGGCGCACCAGCAACATTCGCGGACCTGGCGGCGCAGTTGCAACCAGCCGTGGTCAACATCGCGACCAAGCAGAAGGTAGAGGTCGTTGCCGGCGTCAATCCGTTCACAGGTGAGCGCGTTACCCAGCGTCAGGACCAGCAAAGCGGCGGTTCGGGCTTCCTGATTTCGGCCGACGGTTTCATCGTCACCAACAATCATGTCGTTGCAGGCGGGCCTGAAGGCAACGCAGTCGATACCGTGACCGTCACCTTATTCGGGGGCAAAGAATATGAAGCCGAAATCGTTGGTCGCGATCCGCAGTCCGACATCGCGGTGTTGAAGATCAGGGCAAGCGGTCTGCCCTTCGTGGCGATGGCAGATTCTAAGAAGAGCCGCGTCGGCGACTGGGTGATTGCTATCGGCAACCCGCTCGGCCTCAACAGTTCGGTGACAGCTGGCATTATCTCCGCCTTGCAGCGCAATATTGGCGCCGGCGGAGCCTATGACCGCTTCATCCAGACCGATACCGCGATCAACCCCGGCAATTCGGGCGGGCCGCTGTTCAACCTGCGTGGCGAAGTTATCGGCATCAACAACCGGCTGATTTCGCCGATTGGCGCCAATATCGGCGTCGGCTTTGCCATTCCGGCTGATGAGGCCATTCCTGTCGTTGAATCGCTGAAAAAGGGCATCCGCCCAGAACGCGGTTATCTCGGCATCAGCATCGCGCCGGTCGGTCCCGACCTCGCCGATGCATTGGGCTTGCAGAAAAACCGCGGCGAGTTCGTCAACCGCGTCGTCGCTGGCGAAGGGGCCGAAAAGGCAGGTCTGAAAGAAGGCGATATCGTCTTGAAGGTAGACGGTCGCGATGTGTCTCCCGAATCCACGCTTTCCTACATCGTCGCCAATGTGAAACCCGGCACGCGAATCCCGCTGGACATCCTTCGCGAGGGCAAGCCGATGCGGCTGACCGCTGTTGTTGGTACACGCCCGACCGAAGAAAAGCTGGCGCAGAGCAACTTCAACCCCGAAGAAGAAAAAGACTTCAAGGGCGATACCGACAGCGCCGATGCTAAAACCATCCGCGATGCGCTCGGCCTTAGCGTTATCGCGCTCGACCCCGAAATTGCCCGCCAATTGGGTATGGGCAACGACATCAAGGGCGTCGTAATCGATGTCCCGGGTCGTGGTACGGGTGCGCAAGCAGGCTTGAAGCGTGGCGATGTCATCGTGTCGGCGACCTACAAACCGCTGAGCACCCCCGAAGCGCTTGGCGCCGCGATCAGGGAAGCAAAGGCCGCTGGTCGAAGCGCTTTGCTGCTCGGCATCAAACGCCGCGGCGCGCCCACGCAATATGCGACAGTGAAGCTCGACTAGGCAAAACCGGCGGGGTTAGCGCCCCGCCTCTTTTTCAACGCCGCGCATAACGCGAAGCGTGTTGCCTTGCGCAATCTTCGCCAGATCGGCCCTGGAATATCCGCGCCGAACCAGCTCGGCGAACAAGGCCGGATAGGTCGAGACATTTTCCAGCCCCACGGGCAGTTCATCGACCCCACCGAAATCGCCGCCAATGCCGATATGGTCGATGCCTGCAACCTTGCGGATATGGTCGATATGGTCGGCGACTTGGTTTAGCGTCGATTTGGGCTGTCTATTGGCGGCGATCCAGGCATCCACAGCGGCTTTTTCGTCGTCCGGGTTGCCCGTAAATTCAAGCTTGGCACGTGCGGCCACCGCCGCTTTTTCATACTCCCACTGCCGCCGCTCCGGCGAGGTAAAACCGGGCACAAAGGTCACCATCACCACACCGCCATTTTGTGGCAGGCGTTTCAACACACTGTCGGGGACGTTGCGCGGATGCGGCGTGATCGCGCGCGCATTGCTGTGCGTGAACAGCACCGGCGCGGTTCCCTTGTCGAGTACATCGTGCATCGTCGCCTCCGACACATGGCTGAGATCGACGATCATCCCGAGCCGGTTCATCTCGGCGATGACTTCAAAGCCAAACGGCGACAGCCCGTCATGCTTGGGCGCATCGGTGGCGCTGTCGGCCCAGTCGGTGGTCAGGCTGTGGGTGATTGTCATGTAACGCGCACCAAGCGCGTGCATCTGCCGCAATATCTCGAGCGAACTGCCGATCGAATGTCCGCCCTCCATACCGATCAGCGAGGCAATCTTTCCCTTCTTGATCGCGGCTTCGACTCCGGCAGCGGTATCGGCATAGGCGAAGGCTTGCGGGTAGCGCGCGATCATCTGGCGCACGACATCGATCTGCTCGATTGTCCGCGTCACCGCTTCATGCTTTGGTAAGCCAGCCTCGACATAGACCGACCAAAACTGCCCCCCGAGAAATCCGGCACGCGCGGTCGGGATATCGGTGTGGGTTTTAGCCAGAACTTCGGGCGGCAATCCGTTCAAATCGAACTTCGAAAAGTCGCGGCCAAACAATTCGGAAATCTGGTGCGGGGTATCGTTGTGCCCGTCGATGATGGGCGTTTTGGCCAGCACCTCGCGCGCGGTTTCCTCAGGTGTCGCGGCAGCCACTGGGGTCGCCAGAACGGCGAGCAACATAATCGCTGAAATGCCTTGGAATCTGCGCAAGTTCACAGTCAAATCAGTGCTTTTTTTCACGATAATCAGCCTCCCAAATGCAGCCTTACCGTTCATGCCCTAACCGGCCGCCTGTAGGAAAGAAATTTCGGTCAGCCCGCATGACTTTGATCGAGATCAAAGCACTGGACCAGATAGCCGCATAATATCAGTTCATCAAAAGGAGTCAGTCGATGAACATCCATTTCACCACCGAAACATTTGCCAACGCGGGCGTCACGAAAAAGGCAAGCCCGTTCGAGGTTAGCGTCGAACGCAGTTTCGACCTGCCACCGGTGCTACATGGCCTGACCGTCGGACTCTATCTGGCCTTCCTCGGCGTTATGGCCTTTGCCTTTCAGGATCGCGGCCTGATGATTCCGATGGCGGTCTTCGTCTTCTATATTGCGATGGCATTTGGCGTTCCCGCGTTGTGGGTGCGGATGCAACCCAACCATCGCAGCAAGCCGTTAAGCTGGTCCGAATTCAGCCGATTTGGCATCAACACGCACACCGGCAATATGAGCGCGAAGGATGCAACTGGGCAGGTGTTGATGCTTCCGGTGCTGATCCTCGGCTGGGGTGCTGCAATCGCGGTGATCGCGGCCGCCGTCCGCTAAGTGGTCAACGTACCGAGAGCAGGCGCGTCGCGGATTTCAATTCCGCGCGCGCCTTGCCGCTTTATGATTCCTTTCTTTTCGAGCCGCGACAATACACGGCTAACAGTCTCGATGGTGAGGCCAAGCAAGCCCGCCATTTCGCCTCGCGTTAGTGGCAGGTCAAAACTGGCCGCGAGATGGCAGGGGGAATCGCTCGCCGCCTTGGCAAAAGCGATCAGCAGCCCGGCCACCTGCGTTTCAGCAGATCGCCGCCCCATCAAGTCGATCAGGCTACGCGCTTCAAAAAGGTCTTCGGCTGATCGGCGCAAAAGCGCGTTGGCCAGCGCCGGGAACTCCCCAACCGCCGCTTCATATTCCTTACGCGAAAACAGGCATAACCGGCTGTCGGTCAGCGCAACTACGTCATGATGCGCAACGGCAGCAAACATTTCACCGACAAAGCCGGCTGGGTGAACAAGCGACAATATCCGTTCGGTGCCTTCGCTGTCGTAGCTTGCAATCTTGAGCGCGCCAGAAATGAGCGTCGCGCAGGCGACATTGTCATCGCCTGCGGCCATCACCGTCTCGCCGCGCTTGACATCGCGGTGTCGTCCAATCCGTGCCAACCTTTCGCGCTCGTCACCATTGAGCGCGGAACAGGCCGCGCGGTCACGAACCGGGCAACTTTCACAGGCAAGCGGCGAAACCATCAAGGTACCAATATAGTGTCGATGGCCTCCGCAGCCAAATCTGGAAAATCGAGCGTATAGTGCAGCCCCCGACTTTCGTGCCGCGACAGCGCCGAGCGGATGATGAGGTCGGCGACCTCGACCAGATTGCGCAGTTCCACCAAATCGGGCGTTACGCGGAAATGGCTGTAATATTCCGCCACTTCCTGTCGGAGTAGGTCGATGCGATGCTTGGCGCGTTCGAGGCGTTTTGTGGTGCGCACGATGCCGACGAAATTCCACATGAACTGCCGGATTTCGCGCCAGCATTGGGCGATCACCACTTCTTCGTCGCTGTCGGTCACGCGGCTTTCGTCCCATGCGCGTATCGCTGGCGGTGGCGGCAGGCTGTCCCAATTCGCCTCGATATGTGCGGCGCAGGCGTCGCCGAAGACGAAGCATTCGAGCAAAGAATTGGACGCCAGCCGGTTCGCGCCGTGCAGGCCCGACTGGGTGACCTCGCCCGCTGCGTATAGCCCCGGCGCGTCGGTGCGGCCATCGAGATCGACCAGCACGCCGCCGCAGGTATAATGCTGCGCAGGCACCACGGGAATGGGTTCCCTGGTGATGTCGATGCCGAGACCCAAGAGCTTTTCATAAATGTTCGGGAAATGCTCTTTAACGAACTCCGGCGGCTTGTGGCTTATATCAAGATGGACATAATCGAGGCCGTCGCGCTTGATCTCGGCATCGTTGGCGCGGGCGACGATATCGCGCGGGGCAAGCTCGGCGCGCGGGTCGTAATCGGGCATATAACGATGGCCGGTCTTGGGGTTGGTGAGGATGCCTCCCTCGCCGCGCACCGCTTCGGTGATCAAAAAGTTTTTGACTTCAAGGTTATAGAGGCAGGTCGGGTGAAACTGCATGAACTCCATGTTCGAAATCCGGCATCCGGCGCGCCACGCCATCGCGATGCCGTCGCCGGTCGCGCCGCGTGGTGCCGTCGAGTACAGATATGTCCGCCCTGCCCCGCCGCTCGCCAGTATCGTTGCGCGCGCGGTAAAGGTTTCGACCTTACCAGTCTGCCGGTCGAGCGCATACACGCCATGAATACGACCGTTCGTTGAAAACCGCTCTTGATGTTTGCCCAAAATCAGGTCGATGGCAACCATATCGGGCACGAGGACAATGTTGGGATTGGCCTTGGCAGCGGCCTCCAGCGCTTGCTGCACCGCCCAGCCGGTCGCGTCGTCGACATGGACGATCCGGCGCGCACTATGCCCGCCCTCGCGCGTCAGGTGCCAGTCGTTTCCGTCGGGATTGAACGGCACCCCAAGCTTTGCCAGCCGCTCGATTGCCTCTGGCGCGTTTTCGATGACGAACTCAACGGTCGCCCGGTTATTCAGACCCGCGCCCGCGATCATCGTATCCTCGATATGGCTCTCGAACGTATCGCCCGGCTCAAGCACCGCCGCAATTCCGCCCTGCGCCCATGCGGTTGCGCCATCGGAAAGCGAACCTTTGGCAAGAACCACAACCTTTCGCGTGGTCGCCAGTTGCAGCGCAGCCGTCAGCCCAGCGGCTCCTGACCCGATAATGAGGACATCGGTTTCCATCTACTGGTTGCTCGTCAGCCGCAGGAACACGTCTTCGAGATCGGCCTCTTTCGTTGTGACATCGACGATCCCAAGCCCCAGCCCCTGCATTGCGTTCAGCACTTCGCCTGCGTTCATCCGGTCCTTGTTGTATGTGATTTCCACGGTGCGGTCGGCAATCAGTTCGGATTTTTCGAATGCGGAATGGCTTGGCGCTTCGGTGACATCTCGGTCGAGTGTCAGCACCACTGCTTTCTCACGCGCCATGCCGACCAGTTCGCGTGTCGGCTTGTTCGCGATTAGCTTACCGTGATTGATAATCGCGATGCGGTCGCACAATTGCTCGGCTTCTTCGAGATAATGCGTGGTCAGAACCACCGTGACGCCGCTTTTGTTGAGTTCAAGCACATAGTCCCAAAGCTGCTGGCGCAATTCGATATCGACCCCTGCAGTCGGCTCGTCGAGCACGATTACCGGGGGCGAATGGACCATTGCTTTAGCGACCAGGAGCCGCCTTTTCATGCCACCCGACAGCGTCCGCGAATAAGCATCCGCCTTATCCTCCAGCCGTACTGCGCGCAGCAACTCCATCGTTTTGCGCTTCGCCTTGGGCACACCGTAAAGCCCAGCCTGCAACTCAAGCGCTTCCTTGGGCGTGAAGAACGGATCGAACATGATTTCCTGCGGCACGATCCCGATCGACGCCTTGGCATTGCGCGGATGCGCGTCGATGTCGAAACCCCAGATCGATGCCGACCCGCCCGATTTCATTACCAGCCCGGCCAAGATGTTGATCAACGTCGATTTACCGGCACCATTGGGGCCAAGCAGGCCGAAAATGGATCCCTGCTCGACGTTGAAGGTGACATCGTCGAGCGCCTGTTTGCCTCCGGCATAGGTTTTGGAAAGGTTGTTAATGGTTATGGCATGTTGGGACATCGTGTGGCGATAGCCGAGCGTAGTCGGTCGCGCAATTCCCGCCCTGTCGTTCTGATGCTTAATGCGGGAAACTACGCAATATTAACTCCATCTGTAAGCCAGTTTCTATGGGGTGCCCGCTAGGGCAGCCTCTCTGAAAAGGGGGTTTCAGATATGATGACCAAGAGAATTTGCGCGGCTTTGTGTGCGCTTTCCGCCTTTCCTGCTGCGGCGATTGCAGCTCCGGCAACGGGCGATACACAGATTGCCTTGGTAACGCCGCTTTCGTTTATCCAGGTGGAAGACATGCACTTCGGGCAAATCATCCCGAATACAGTTGCGGGAACTGTTACAGTCGCTACCGGCAATATCCTGACCACAACGAACGGGATCGTATCGATCGGCAACAGCCATCAGGTTGCCAAATTTGCCGGGATGGGCACCCAGAACCAGAATGTCACGATTCAGCTAACCCCGACGACAATCATCCTGTCGGGTCCGGGACCATCGATGGCGGTTACCGGGCTTGTTATCGCACCCGAAGCGACGCTGCAGGACCAGGGCGGTGGGAATTTCCAGATTCTCCCGGCGGACGGCATTTTCTGGTTTAACGTTGGCGGGACGCTGAACGTGGCGGCCAACCAGGCTGCGGGATCCTATTCGGGCACGTTTGCAGCGACGCTTGAGTATCAATGAACAGTTGAACGCGTTAATATCGGTTAACCACGCACAAGAGCGGAATATTATCAGGAACCGGCTAAATTCTTCCTATGCGTGGGGCAATATTAACGATTTTGGCCAGATATGGCGTGGCTGTGGCGGCGCTCGGGCTGTTGCCGGTTTCGGCGCAGGCCGGGACCTCCACCGGCGATGCGCAGGTGGCTTTGATCACGCCGCTTTCGTTCATCGCATATCGAGACCTCGACTTCGGGCGCGTTATTTCGAGCAATGTCGCTGGCACTGTAACCATTTCAGCCGCTGGCGTACGATCTACGACCGGCGGCGTTATCACGGTTGGCAATGATTTTCAGGTTGCTCGTTTTGCTGGGATGGGCACACAGAACCAGCGGGTCCGGATTCAGATTACTCCCAGCACCATAACGCTCACCGGCCCCGGCCCATCGATGACCGTCAATAACTTTACGATCGGCCCTGCTCCTTCGTTGCAGCAAATCGGCGCGTCGCCAAACTACCGAATTCAGCCAGCCAACGGCATATTCTGGTTCACTGTCGGCGGTACCTTGAATGTCGGGGCGAACCAGCCTGGCGGGGCTTATTCGGGCACATTCAACGCGACGCTGGAATATCAGTAGTCCGGCATTGTGAATAACGACGGAAACCCATAGCCTAAGGTCGGCAACTGGACGATTACGCGCAACTATTTCTGACCCGTTGCGAGCGCGCCGCCGCTTTGCTAGGGGGCGGGCATGACCAACCAACCCGAAACGATCCGAGTCCGCGAACCCCGCATTGCCTGCGATGGCAGCGGTGATATTCCGGCGGCGTTAGGGCATCCCAAGGTGTGGTTGCAGATCGACGAAAAAGGCTATGTCGATTGCGGCTATTGCGACCGGCGTTTTGTCTTGGTCGGTGGCGCTGCGGATAACGGGCGCGGTTAGACGAGCATTTCTTTGGCCGGTCCCTGCCCCAGAAAATTGGCAGGGCTTGCGCTGGCACCATAGGCACCAGCACAGAATATGGCGACCAGATCGCCGACACCGGCGCGTGGAAGATTTGCGCTGTCAGACAGCTTGTCGAGCGGCGTGCACAGGCAGCCGACGATGGATGCGACTTCTTCCGCCTCGGCATCAAAGCGCGTGGCAATCGCAACCGGATAATTACGGCGGATAACGGTGCCGAAATTGCCGCTGGCCGCCAGTTGATGGTGGAGGCCGCCGTCGGTGATAAGGAAGGTGTCGCCATGGCTTATCTTGCGGTCGACAATGCGGGTCAGGTAGACGCCCGCCTCGCCAACCAGATAGCGGCCAAGCTCGATGCAGAAATGGGTGTCGGTCAGGTTGGCCGGGAGCGCATCGAATGCCGCGCCCAAAGCCGCGCCGACGGCTTTGATATCAACCGGCTCGTCGCCGGGAAAATAGGGAATTCCGAACCCGCCGCCCAGATTGACATGCGGCGGAGATGCGCCGACCGCTTCGGTTAACTGCGCAGTCAACGCAAGCGTCTGCCCCTGCATCGCGATGATAGCGTCAGCCGACAGTGCCTGTGACCCTGCATAAATATGAAAGCCGCGCCAGTCTGCACCGGTAGCGATGATGCGCTTGACCAAAGCGGGCGCGCGCTCGGCATCAACACCAAACTGCTTTGCCCCTCCGCCCATTTTCATGCCCGAACCCTTGAGGTCGAAGCTGGGGTTCACGCGCACCGCGAGGCGCGGCGTGATGCCCAGCTTGGCGCCGATAGATATAGCGCGCTCGGCCTCGCCCTCAGACTCGCAATTGAGCGTTACGCCCAGCGAAACCGCACGCTCCAGTTCACGATCGCGCTTGCCCGGCCCGGCAAAGCTGATGCGGCCAGCATCGACACCAGCGGCCAGCGCCAGTTCCAGCTCGCCGCCCGACGCCACGTCGAAGCCGTCAACCAGTCCGTTCATTAGCGCCAGCAATGGCCCAAACGGGTTAGCTTTCATCGCATAATGGATCGCCAACCGATCGGGCATCGCGGCGCGCAAATCCCCGACGCGTTGGCGCAGATGGTCAGACGAATATACAAATAGCGGCGTATCTCCGGCCTGCTCGACAAGCGCACTCGCCGCCATCCCGCCAATCGCGAGTTCGCCGTTTAGGGCGCTGTAGCCCGCAGGAATAGGTCCGGTTGCCTTCATCGGTGGTTGTTTAGGCGAATTGGGTAAAGCTTTCGATAACCAACATGCGGGGCAGCGCCCTAAAAGCGACAAAAGCGACGGGCGGCTTTATTCTCGCTGTCTCCTTTGTCGCTTTAGAGGCGGTGGAGAGACGCGTTTCCGCCATATTAAGGCAAATACGAAGTTTCGGCGGGCGAGCCGGAACGTCCATAGCATGTCCATCGGCGATATTTCGCCAATGCCTGTGCAGATATTCAAATTGTCAAAGAGCCGTGCCAGCCCTTGCGAGCCGACCTCGCGAAGGTCTCAAATCAAATCCTACATTGCAAGGGAAAAAATCAGCAGTGTTCCGTAATTCCAATGGCTGGAAATGGCCTGCTTTCATGGTCACCTATCTATTTGCGCTGGCCTATGCGGCAGCGGGCATAACCTATTGGACAGCGGCACAATGGTCTATATTATGTCTGACAAGACTTTCAACAGATGTAGATCAAGAGCGAGAATTGATCATTACTGAGCTATTATCATGGAAGAGCGCAGCTATGATAAGCTCAGCATTAGCGGCGGGGTTAGGCGCCATGTCAGCTCCACCAATTGCTGCCATCATATTGGCAACTGGACTTGCTCTTGCAGCAATTTTCGCTGCTGCATTGTTCGGACTGGAACGAGCCTTTAGGGGTTATGCTGAACTTGTTAGAGCGAAGGCGGGTCGCAAATAAGCTAGTGTTTGATGTTTCGATGTAGCGATCGGCAATCCACCATGGATTTTCAAGGCAGGAAATTAGGCAAGTCATACTCCAAAAACGTCCGCCAAAACATTCCGGTCCAATTTACCATTGGCGCTCTTAGGGAACGCCTCCAACCACACCACCTCTGCTGGCTGCATGAAATTGGGCAGCGTCGCTCTCAGATGCGCCTTCAGTCCCTCATCATCGCCGCTGCCGCGCACGAACAGGACGATTGCTGCGCCAAGCCGTTCGTCCTTGCGGCCCAGCGCGCAAGCTTCGGCGACCAGTCCGCTTTCGACGGCGGCTTCCTCTATTTCGGTGGGGGAGACGCGGTTGCCGCTGGTTTTGATCATCGCGTCGTCGCGACCGACGAAATAGAGCAGCCCATCGGCGTCGCGGCGGACTGTGTCGCCGGACCAGACGGCCATGCCACCATATTGCGAGAATGGGGGCGCGGGTTTGAAGCGTTCGGCGGTGCGCGCCTCGTCCTGCCAGTATCCTTGGGCGACCAGCGGCCCGGCGTGGACCAGTTCCCCGGGTTCGCCGGGCGCGGCTTCGCTGCCGTCCGGAGTCACGACCATGATCTCGGCAAAGGGGATGCCCTTGCCCATGCTCGTCGGGTTTGCGTCGATCAACGACGGGTCGAGATAGGTCGAACGGAAGGCTTCGGTCAGGCCGTACATCGCGAATATGTCGGTTTTGCTGCGGAAAATGCTGCGCAGCATTTTTACGAGGCTTGGGGTCAACGCGCCGCCCGAATTGGTCAAACGGCGCATGTTTTGCGTGGCCTCGCTGGGCCAGTCCTGCTCGGCGAGTTGAACCCATAACGGCGGCACAGCGGCCAGTGTCGTGACCTTGTGCTTTGCACATGCCTTGATGACATCACGCGGGGTGAGATAGTCGAGCGGCACCACACAGCCGCCCTTCGCCCAAGTGGAGAGTAGCTGGTTCTGGCCGTAATCGAAGCTCAAAGGCAGCACGGCCAACGTGACGTCGTCGGGTTGGAGATTTAAATATCGTGCCACGCTAACGGCGCCGAGCGCGAGGTTGGCGTGGGACAGCATGACGCCCTTAGGACGCCCGGTGGAGCCAGAAGTATAGAGGATAGCGGCGAGTGTGTCGGGATTGGTGGTGAGTGGGAGGGGAGGGAGGGTTGGTGATCTGGCTTCGTCCAGCACTGCCAAAACATCTTTTTCATCTACAACACAATCGTTCCCGTTCGTGTCGAGCATCGTCGAGACACCGGGAGGTTGTGCGGGACGGATTGGTGTCTCGACTGGGCTCGACACGAACGGATTTGGGGAAGTGGGTGCTAAGGTCGCCGCCCGCCCCGCATTCGTCACCAGTAGCCGTGCCCCGCTATCCGCCATGATATGCGCCACCTGCGCCGCTTTCAGCAGCGGATTGACCGGCACATGCACCAGCCCCGCGCGCACCGCCGCCAGCGGCATCAGGCAGGCAATCTCGCCCTTGCCGAGCCACGTTGCCACGCGGTCACCGGCGGCCAGCCCCTGCCCTGCCAGCCAAGCCGCGAGCCGACCGATACGGAGATTTAACTCCTCGTAATTATACACACGGTCACGGATGACGAGTGCAGGCGCGTCGGCCTTGCCTAACAACGGCAGGTGATCGAGCGGAAACACTGGCAAGTCGGTCGTCATTAAGGCATAATCTTCAAGGGATTAGGGGCATGTCAGGGGTCAGTTATTTGCCGGTAAAAGGTGAATATCACGATAATTTCCTTACCGCGCAAGCCGTCGCGCGCGGGCGGCTTGACCGTGACGTGCAAAAAAGCCTGTTCGACCGGCTCGACTGGCTCGATGCGCTGCACCGCATGGCTTTGCGAGACAAAGCGCCTTTGCTGTTGCGCGCGCATAATGGAGACGCCGATGTCTGGTTGCCGTTGATGCAATTGGCTGGCGGGCAATATGGCGCGCTGGCCAACTGGTATAATTTTACCTGGCGACCGATTTTCGGGGGTGCCTATGACGAAGTGACCCGACTGAAGTTGCTCCGGCAACTCGCGCTGACCGCGCATGACCATAGCCGCCGGTTGACGCTGGCTCCTTTGCCCGACGAGGACCATGCGGCGAGCGAGCTGGCGACCGCGTTCGAACAGGCCGGATGGGTGGTCGAGAGGTCGCAGTGCGACGAGTGCCATTATCTGACCATCGGCGGTCGCTCGTTTGACGGATATTGGGAAACCCGACCCGGCCAGTTGCGCAACACCGTCAAGCGCAAGGGGAAAAAGGGCATTGTCTCGACCCGGATCGAAACTGCTTTTTCCGAAAGCAGCTGGCAAGATTACGAGAAAGTCTATGCGCAAAGCTGGAAACCGCACGAGGGCAGCCCCGATTTTCTCCGCCTGATTGCCGAGCAGGAATCTGCGGCGGGGGCGTTGCGGCTCGGCCTTGCTTATATCGACGGCCAGCCGGTTGCGGCGCAATATTGGACCGTCGAAAATGGCGTCGCTTTGATCCACAAACTCGCTCATGACGAGCGGCATCTAGCCGCATCGCCGGGCACCTTGCTGTCTGCAGCCCTGTTCCAGCACGTGATCGACATCGACAAAGTCGAAGAGGTCGACTTCGGCACCGGCAGCGACGGGTACAAGCGCGAATGGATGGAAAAGATGCGTCCGCGCTACCGGCTCGATATGTTCTGGCCGAACCATGTCGCCAATTGGCCCTTGATTGCACGGGCGCATTTGCGGCAGATGCGCCGCAAAGCTGTTTGATGAAATTTCAAAAACACTGTTCGTCCTGAGCCTGTCGAAGGACGGGTTGCGCAAACGTCCTTCGACAGGCTCAGGACGAACGGAAACATAGGAATAGTTGAAAGAGAATGATGTCCGATAAAATCGAAACCACCGTCCGCGAAATCCTGCGCGATATGCTGGGGCTGTCCGAGCCCCAAGTCGCGGCTATGGAGGATGATACCGAGCTTTTCGGCGCATTGCCCGAGCTCGATTCGATGGCGGTGGCGGGGCTGTTGACCGAGATGGAAGACCGGCTCGACATCATGATTGACGATGACGATGTCGATGGTGAGCTCTTCGCGACTTTCGGCAATCTCGTGGCCTTTGCCAGGGACAAGACCAGCGGGTGACACCGGTGGCGCGTCATTTAAGCTATCGTTTCGAAGGTTTTGACGAGGCCTGTTTGAGCTTTGGCGTTACGGACGCCGCGCGGCGGATTATGATTGTGCCGCCGTTGTTTGATGAAATGAACCGCGTTCGTGCAATGCTCGTCGGGGCGATGCGCGGGCTTGCCGGGTGCGGCGTAATGACATTGTTGCCCGATCTTCCCGGCTGCAACGAGAGTATCGCCGCGATCACGGAACAGAGCCTCGCAAGCTGGCAGCGCGCCATGAGCGCGGCAGCGCATCAACTTGGCGCAACGCATGTCGCCAGCATCCGCGGCGGTGCGTTGGTCGTGACGGACATTGCCTTGCCGCAGTGGCGGCTGGCTCCTGTCAAGGGCGCGTCGCTTGTGAAAACAATGCTTCGCACTCGGATGGCTTCGGACAAGGAGGCGGGGCTGGGCAGTAGTATCGAAAGCCTGATGACCGATGCGAACAACGGGCCGCTCGAATTGTCGGGTTACCGGCTAGGTGCTGATCTGCTCGCCGAACTGGATGTCGCTGTTCCAGACGATACGGCATTCGAAATAACGCTAGGCGACGGGCCGGGACAGCTTTGCGGAAAGCCGCTCTGGCTCCGCGCCGAGCCGAAGGAAGACGCCGAAATGTCGACCGCATTGGCCGCCGAACTTGACCGCTGGAGCGCATCATGCGGCGGATGATCGGCTTTGAATGCGGCGGCGACCCGCTGGTGGGCACGCTTGATGGGGCGGACCGCGACATCGGTTTACTGATTGTCAGCGGCGGCAATGAAATCCGCAGCGGTGCTTATGCCGGACAGGCTGCAATGGCGCAGCATTTCGCGCATCTTGGCTATCCGGTGTTCCGCTACGACCGGCGCGGCGTTGGCGACAGTGGGGGAGCGAACGGCGGGTTCGAATCGAGCGCCGATGATATCGCTGCGGCGGTGTGCGCTTTCCGCACCGAAGCGCCGCAGATGAAACAGATTGTCGCATTCGGCAACTGCGACGCGGCGACCGCGCTGGCGTTTTTCCATGAAAGCATCGACGCGCTGGTCCTTGCCAACCCTTGGGTTATCGAAGCGACCAGCAGCGACGAGGGTGCGCCAACACCGCCGAGCGCAGCAGCAGTCCGGGCGCGCTATCTCGCGCGGCTGAAAAACCCGCGAAGCCTGATTGATCTGTTCACGGGCAAGATCGACCTCAAAAAGCTGGTGGGAGGCTTGGCCAAGGCGGCGCAGAAGGAAGCACCGAGCGGTCTGGCGGCGCGGCTGGCAACGTCGCTGGCCGCCTCATCCGTGCCGACCAGCATCTTGGTCGCCGAACGCGACACGACCGCGCTGGCATTTATGGGAGCCTATAAGGACGCGTTGTTCGATCCCGTACGCGCGCGCGCCGATGTCACGCTATCCAGATGCGGTAGCGCCTCGCACAGCTTCGCCGATGCGGCTGCCAAGGAATGGTTGTACGAGCAGATCGGGCAGATCTTGAAATCGGCTTAAGTCCGCAATTCAACTTTCGCATAGCCCAAGGCATCGCCCAGCGCCTGCAACCGGCGCATCAGCGTGTTAGACTTCAACCGCGCGCTTTGCCGCGTCAAATGAAGCGTCAGTACATTGCCATCACCGTCGATATGACTGTCGGCCAGCGCACCACCGGTGCCGCCATCGATCCGCTGCGCCAACCTGATTGCCAGCCCCCAGATGACGGCCTGCGCCAGTTCGCCCGGCGTCGCCAGCAAAGTCAAGATGACGGGCAAGGACCGCTTACCCCCATGGACGGTCCACAGGGCAGCCGCAATAATTGCGCGATCGCTGGCGATCACGCCCGGCCAGTTTCCATCGAGCGCGTGGTCGAGCGCATGGTCGGCGCGGTGTTCGGGGTTTACGTTCCAGACGCTGTCGGAGAGCAGGCAAGCAGCGCGGCACAGCCTTGTGTCGGTGGCGCTCTGGTCGGCAAACACCGGCGCAATCCAGTCGGCGAGCATATCGCCGTGAAACGGAAAGCGCGCCAGCCGCTCACCCTCGAACCGAGTCGCGGCGATAAGCGGATCTTCGCGCCGTTCGCTTTCGGATAGCTGATCGAACAATAACCCTTCACGCAAACCGTAGATGCTGGTGACCAGCTTTTCCGGCTCGAACAGGCGCACGAGCGCGGCAAGCAAAGCCGTCGCCCCCGGCAAAGCCACTGCGCGCGAAGACGACACAATTTTGGTCTGCGCCAGTTCTGCAGGATCGTTGACGATAGCGGTCAGCTCGACGGGCGCTTGGGGCGGCATCTGGTAGTTCGACAATATCGTCAGCGGATAGCCTGAGACGTGCATATGCAACCGCGAAAAGCAGCGCCACGATCCGCCGATCATATAGAATGGCAGGCCTTTTTCGATTTCGAACCCGGCACCTCCGTTCGCTTGGTCGAGCGAATCTTTAATCATTTGCGCAATCTGCTTGATGGTTTTGCCCGCCAATGCTTCGTGTCGCAAAGTGCCGAGTGGCAGAGATATGCGCTCACCCAACGCCCCGTTCGCGACTCGGATAAGCTCGAGGCTGCCGCCGCCTAGATCGCCGACATAGCCATTGGCGTTCGGGTTATCGCTGAGTACGCCCAGCCCCGCCGCCGTCGCCTCGGTATCGCCATCCAGCACATCCACACGGATACCCAACGCCGCCGCCTGCTCGACCAGTTTATGCCCGTTTTTCGCTTCACGCGTGGCGGCGGTTGCAACGACGCGCAGCGTATCGACCTTCATCAATCGAGCCAGCGTTTCGAACCGGCCGAGTGCGGCTAAAGCCTTCGCCATAGTCGCATCGTCGATCACACCGTCGCCCGCCAGACAGGCACCAAGTGCTATCCGGCTTTTTTCGTTGTAAATCGGCATTGGCGCTCTTGGCAGTCCAGCATAAACCACCAGCCGTACAGTATTGGAGCCGATGTCGATGACGGCTTGCCGAACCGGCTTCATCTCCGCCGGACGAGGCTTAAAGTCGGCACCGTGTCACCATCGGCGAGTGCCCCGCCGCGACCCGAAAGCGAGGCATTGGTCATGAAATAATGGTGCAGATTGAACGGCATATCGCCTGCCTTTACCCTTTCATACCGGCCATCCGACCGAAGCATCCAGCTTTGCTGATTGTCGAGCAGGTTTGCAACCATAACCTGATCGAGAATCTGGTCGTGGACTGTGGGGTTTTCGACAGGCAACATATATTCGACGCGGCGGTCGAAGTTGCGCGACATCCAATCGGCAGAGGAGATGTAGACCCGCGCATCGGGATTGGGCAGATCGCCGCCATTGCCGAATGCCCAGATGCGGCTGTGTTCCAGAAAGCGACCGACCACTGACTTGACCCTGATCCGCGACGACATACCCTTGACCCCGGGCCGCAGGCAACACACTCCGCGCACCACGAGGTCGATCTCAACTCCCGCCTCGCTTGCCTCGTACAGTTTGTCGATCACCGCCTGATCGACCAGTGAATTCAGCTTGGCCCAAATCGCGCCCGGACGGCCAGCCGCGACATGCGCGATTTCTTCGTCGACCAGCGACAGGATTTTCTCGCGCAACCCGAGCGGTGCCATCGTCAGCATCTTAAGATCGGAGGGCGGAATATAGCCGGTGATATAATTGAATATCTGGCCCGCATCATGCCCCACACGCGGGTCGGCGGTGAAGAAGCTGAGGTCGGTGTAGATTCGCGCGGTAATCGGGTGATAATTGCCCGTGCCGAGGTGGCAATAGGTGCGGAAGCCATCGGCTTCGCGCCTGACCACAAGCGAGATTTTGGCGTGGGTTTTCATGTCGACAAAGCCGTAAACGACTTGCACGCCGGAATTTTCAAGCTGCGAGGCCCAGTGCAGATTCTGCTCTTCGTCGAAACGGGCCTTCAATTCGACAATCGCGGTGACCGATTTTCCCGCTTCGGCCGCCTCGCACAAAGCGCGGATCACAGCCGATTGCTTGCCCGCGCGGTAGAGCGTCTGCTTGATCGCAACCACATCGGGGTCGAGCGCCGCCTGCTGCAGGAACGCCAGCACCACGTCAAAGCTTTCATACGGGTGGTGGACGACGATGTCCTTTTGCCGGATCGCAGCAAAACAGTCGCCTTCATGTTCCAAAACGCGCTCGGGAAAACGCGGCGAATAAGGCGGGAATTTGAGCGAAGGCCGATCCTCCTCGACCAGTTGCGCCAAGTCGCCGATGCCTAGAAAGCCAACGGTTTCGGCGACGATAGAGCGACCGGCACCGAGTTCTGTCCGGATCAGCGTCGCCAGTTCTTCGGGCAACCCTTTTTCCAGCTTCAACCGGATAATCTTGCCACGCCTGCGCCGCTTTATCGCGCTGCGGAAATAACGGACCAGATCTTCGGCTTCCTCCTCGACCTCGATATCGCTGTCACGGATAACGCGGAAGGCACCTGCCGCTACAAGCAGATAATCGGGAAACATCTGGCCTACGAAGCGCTTTATGAGCGATTCGAGCGTCACGAACCGTGTTTCCTTGCCCGGCACGCGCACGAAGCGCGGCAGCGAGGCCGGGATCATCACCAGTTGCCGCACAACCTCGCCGTCATTGCGGCGGCGCATGTCGAAGATCAGGCTGATGCCCTGGTTTGGGATGAACGGGAACGGGTGCGCCGGGTCGAGCGCCTGCGGGGTCAGCACCGGCAATATCTGCTCGCGAAAATACTGTTCGACCTCGTCGAGCGCGGTCTTAGCGATGGAGGCAGGGTCGATAACCTTGATGCCCTCGGCCTTCAGCTGGCCTTTGAGCAGCTTCCACAATTTCTGCTGTTGCGCCATCAGCGCATCGGCCGCAGCCACGGTTTCCGAGAGTTGTTCGGACGGCGTCCGGCCATCGATCGACAATTCCTCAATTTTTTGCAGTTGCTGGCCACGCAACCCGGCGACGCGCACCATGAAGAATTCGTCGAGATTAGCCCCCGAAATGGAAAGGAAACGAAGCCGCTCGAGCAGAGGATGCGACGGGTTAGCCGCCTCTTCGAGTACCCTCTGGTTGAATTTTAGCCATGACAGTTCGCGATTGAAATAACGCGACGCGCCAACGCTCTTCGCATTGGCCGAGATGTTTTTGCCCTTGGGGGACTGCAAGTTTTGCACCTTTCGTAACCGCTTAAGGTCCGGTGCCACGCTTATGTTACGCTTTTGCTGCATTCCGCCTGCTTAGGCCTGCGCGATGAAACTTTCCAGCGGCACGGCAATCGCAGGATTACTTACGCTCTTTGCGCAAATCTTCCGAACGACGCAGGCTGCCAAGGCTGCTGCTGATGATCGGCCCGCAGAGAACGGCGGCGATAGCTAGGCCGACTGAAGATAACATATCCATAGAGCATGTCCGATAACGTCGCCGCAACAATATGCTGCGGACAACGATCAAACCGGCGTGGGCGCAGTTCGTTCCACAGCCGGGGGAACCGCTCATCTCAGATGTCTAGCGGTTCAAATGATGGGCCGCTGTTCCGGAACCGGCGCGCGATGCCACCAGTTGCTCGGCACGAGCCAGATCTTCGGACGTGTTAATGTTGAAAAACGGATCGACCGGATCGGCAGGCCATTCGATCTCGGTCATGCCCAGCCGCTCGGCGAAACCGATCAGCGACCGTCGGCTAATCTCAGCATATTCCGGCAATGACGATAATGCCCTTGTCGACCAAAGCGCGCAAATCGGGTGAAGCCGGCCTTGGCTTTTGACCATAGCGACGTCCGCATCGTCGATGCCACCCACCAGCCGCGACAACAGATCGCCGGGCAGAAACGGCATGTCGCAGGGGATCAACAGCACATGCGAAGCCTTGCGCGCTTCTCCCCATACGAGGGCGCTCGACAATGCCGACAAGGGTCCCATGTCCGCCCTTTCGTCATAAAGCAAATCAACGCCGCTCGGCACTGGCCAGTCGGGCTTGTTCTGCACAGCAATTGCAACCATGGCTGACATCGTGGAAGCGTGGTTCAAAGCCCGATCAATCAGGCTGATTCCATCCAGCAACTGCACAGGTTTGCTTGCCGCCATGCGCCGCCCTGCGCCGCCAGCCGCAATGATAACTGGAACGGGTCGGCTGACGCTCAATGCTGCCCCCTATTTGGTAGCGGAGGAGGGACTTGAACCCCCCGACCCCAGGATTATGATTGCTTGGTTGAAGCACGATCAACGCAATTTGCTTACCATACGCATATATAATGAACAAACGCAGTGTCACCTCAACCACGTTGAGAGCTTCCTATTGTGCAATCAAATGCCCGGCAACCATCAGCAGGGTCACCAATGCCAACCACGCGCGGTACATAAATTTCCAATGGGGCTCTGCGTGAGCGGCTTCCATATAATGCATAATCACTAGATCTCCCTTGGCCGCCGCGATGATGAAAATCGCGCCAATTGCATAGGTGGCGTGACCGGAACCTTCCGCAACGAATGTCGAAAATAGAGATAGCGCGAGTAGAATTAGCCATATTGTACTCGGCTTGGTTGAGGACGGCAGCATTATTCTGCACCCGCTAAATACAGCATCGGAAAGATGAACAGCCACAGCACGTCGACAAAATGCCAAAACAGCCCGACATTTTCCATTTTCTTGCGGAAATTTTGACTGCCAATCTCGGTTGAAAGCCGCATCCGGCAATGGCTCATGAAGCACATGCCGCCAATAACATGAATGAAATGCAGGCCGGTGATAAGGAAGTATAAGGTGAAAAAGCCGTTCGATACCGGCGTCAATCCATGCGCGAATTTATCCGAATATTCGATAAGCTTATTACCAGCGAATAGCGCACCGAGCAGCAGAGCGAAATTGAGATAAAGTGCGGCCGCACGTTCTGCATTACGCCTGATGGCATTCACTGCCTCGACCATGCACCAGGAGCTCGTCAGCAGGAACAGCGCGCTGGCCAGCCCGGTGAAGGGGTCCAAAAGCCGCTGCGACGCCGCGAATATATCGGGAAGCCGTAATCGCTCGGAAATATGCACCAGAAAGAACAGAAAAAATACCACCATATCGATGAACACGAATGTCCATATCCCGCTGGTCCCGGGATGGTCCTCGTGATCGGAAATGGCGCTTCGGCCCTTGCTGGATTGCATCGGTTACCCTTTGGAATGAGACGGCCCGGCACAGTCCCTAGGGTCTATGCCGGGCCGGTTATCGCCGATCAAAGTTCAGCTTATGCCGTGGCCAATCTACCGGCAGCCGCTGCCTGGTCAGCGGTCGATTTGTAAACATGCTTCAGTACATAGAAGTTGTAGACACCAAAGAATGCGAAAATCCATCCTGTGAAGATGATCCAGAAATTCCACAGCCCCGCAACCATGAATGGGCCTTCGGTCACGAAGGGCATGAAGATGAGTGGCACAAAGCCGACACCGATTGCTGCCGATACCCAGCCTGCCCATGCCGGGAACATCGTCTGTTTCTTGTTCAGCACGGTGTAGAGGCCCAATGCGACCATCTGGATGGTGGTGATCATGTAGGTGCAGTCAAAGATGAACCAGGACATGGTGTGCACCATTTTGATGATTTCAGGTGAAACTTCACCCGTCAAAATCGAGCACGCTGCCCACATTGCCGAACAGAACGCGAAGAGCCAACCGGTAAGGATACCGCCCGCGAGCTCGATAAAGCTAAGCGCGCCGACATTGCCATGCTCGTCGCGCATCAGTGACGCGAGTAAACAGGACCAAACGGTGTAGAACAAACCGAATGTAGCACTAAGTATCATGCCTGCACCGATTTCGGGATATTTGCCGTAATATTCCGAAATCAGCTGATCCGGCGTCATCGCCATCATGTTGGGCGGCGGGATGTTATGCCCCATGATACCCCAGGTGTAGATGATGGCTACCACGAATAGAGGCCCGCACCATGCGAGGCCTCGTTCGACTGTTCTTTTTGCACTTTCTTCCACTGTTCAAGTCCTCCCAAAACGCACGTTCTTGTTAGAAATCGATCCCTAGTTCGATGCCGTACATACGCGGCGTTCCGAGCAAGACCGAATTCTGCCCGGTAACGGCGCCCAGCGGGAACCCGCCAACAAGATATTTTTCGTTGGTCAGGTTACTCGCATAGGCTGCAACATCGACGCCTGAACCCAGCGCATTGTTCCATTCAAGACGCGCGTTTATCAGCTGGTATCCGCCGATCCTCGCATTCGGAACGATGGTATCGTTGAGGTTGCTGTAGAAAAAGTGGGATTGCCCGTAGAATTCGCCGCGCAAGGCGAGTTCACCCTGCCCCCCCGAAAGCTCTGTACTGGCACGGAAGTAAGCCGAGCCGGTCAACTCGGGCGAGTCAGCATATGGCCCGAAGATGAAGTTTGCCCCGGCAACGGTTGCGCGCGCGTCGGTAAACCGAGCATTTGTGTAAGTAATAGCACCGCCGATCTCCAGCCACGGCGCAAGTTCGATATTACCGTCGGCTTCAACGCCGGTAACGCGCGCGTTGTTCACATTGCCTGCAAGCGCCGAAATGTTGAGATACGGCGCGCGTTGCACGTCTTTGATATATTGGTCGTAAACGGCGACGTTGAGCCTTGCGGGCATGCTGCCAAGCATTCCAGCGAATTTCATACCGAGTTCGAAATCATAGGTGGTTTCTGGCTGGAACGTAGCGGCGTTGGGGAAACTCGCTGCCGAAGTCCCGTTGAAGCCTCCTGTTCGCCAGCTGCCGCGATGGTTGAAATAGAGCAAAAGATCGTCGGTAACTTTATAATCGACAGTGGCAATCCAGCTGGGCTTGGCATCGCTTCGGCTGCGCACGCCGGGATTCAGAACCGATAACAGACTGTCTGCCGCTTGCAGGATACTGACGTCTTCCCAGGTATAGCGAGCGCCTGCTGTCAGGTTCAGGCGATCGGTGACGGCCAATGTGGCCTGGCCATAGAGTGCCTTGGACTTGTAGCTGATCGTGAAATCGTAAGGCCCGAGAAACCCGCCGCCCAGATCGCGCGTAATGCGCAGCGGGATGCGGTTGCGCACCTCATCCTTGGAAATGAAGCCGCCGAAAATATACTTTAGCTGACCGGTCTCCCCTGAAAGCTGAAGCTCTTCCGATATCTGTTTGGTCCCGAATGTGTAGCCCGTGTCATCTGCACCGGGACCGCCACCAATCAAGAGAAACTCGTAAGGGCTGCCGTCAATGTCGGTGTTCTCTTTTCCGATCACCCGGTTGTACCCGAAGATATTCTTGAGCGTTACCGCATCGGACAATTCGACAGTCGTAGTGTTGGACACGACTGTCTGCCGTCCGCGGCGCTTGTTATCGGTATTACCGTAGAATTCGTAAAATCCGATATTCTGCTGCTTGGTAAGAAAGTCATTTAGACTGGTGAAACCGGGGACAACGCCCGCACCGGGGCCGCCAATGCCATAAACGTCCCTGAAATTGGTGACAAGCGGCTTGGTACTATTGGTAATCGGGTCGAAATAGGTGGCGGGCGCTCCATTGACGCCGTTCGCGTTCGCAATTTTGGTCGCGCCGGTTTTCCCGCTGAACCGGCCAACCTGCACCACAGCTACGTTCTCAAAACCCGAACCCGGCGGCTCTATCAAGATGCTCAGCCGGCCGACAGTCGCGTCAATCGAGTTTGCGCGCGTGCCGTCGAGAAGATTGCGTTGAAAGCCGTCGCGGCTACGCTTGATGCCCGACAAGCGGATGGCCATGATTTCGCCGATCGGCACGTTGATCGCACCTTCGACCTCGACATTATTGTAGTTACCGTAGCCTACATCCACATAACCTTCGAAATCGTGACGCGGCTTTGCCGTACTGTAGAGCACCGCGCCACCAGTTGCATTCCGGCCGAACAATGTTCCTTGCGGACCTTTAAGCACCTGGATCGAAGAGAGATCGAAGAAAGCCGTTGCCGTGCCGCCTCCTGCCGGAACGTCGTTGAAATAGGCGACAACCGCAGGAGCCGAATTTGAAAACGAGTCGATCGACTGACCGCGAATCGCGAAATTCAGCTGATCTGAAGAGCCTGTCTGCCGGACCGTAAGTCCCGGAGTTGCAATTTGAAGATCGGTTTCTGAGCCAATTTTACGCTCTTCAAGCGCATCCGCGCCAAATGCCGTCACGGCGACCGGAACATCCTGCAATCGCTCGTCGGTGCGGCGCGCAGTCACGATAATGTCGGTAGTTGGCGCTTCGGCCTCGGTTGTTTCCGCGTCACTCGGAGCGGTTTGCGCTGATGCAGGCGAAATGCTTGCCGCGATGGCGATCACCGCCGTGCTTGCAAACATTGCAGATGGATTCCGGAATGCGACAAACTTTTTCATTTTACTATCCTCTCCCATGTCACGCAAAAGCGACAAACCTTATCACCAGCTGCTTAAAACAACTGTTTGTTTTTTAAATCTAGCCGATTTTTTGGCTTTGTCAATCTCTATCCATACATTGGATGCCGGGCACTGCTGTCGCCCTGTAAGAGTCTACGAATTTGGCGTTTTTATCTGCATGATCCAGGCGAAAAAAGAACTTTTTTAAATTGCCGAAATCGAGCAAAAAAACGGGGCGCGAAAATCGCGCCCCGAACAATCCGTACAGGCAGCGAAGCTCAACAGGCCGTCATCCCACCGTCAATTACATGCTCCATCCCTGTTATGAACGATGACTCTTCAGATGCTAGAAACATCACTAGCTGCGACACTTCCTTCGGATCTGCCAAGCGCTTAAGGGGGATAACGTCACCTGCCCCACCGCCGTGCTCGTCGGTCGCGGCAATCATCATCGGAGTTAGAATATACCCCGGATGGACTGAATTGCAGCGCACATTCTTTGGACCATATTCAGCGGCGACCTGCTTGGTCATACCGCGCACTGCGAACTTGCTGCCAACATAAGCCAGGTTAGGGGACCCCATGCACGCGATCATGCCCGCAATGGAGGAAATGTTCACGATTGATCCACCGCCTCCCTTAATCATCGACGGGAGCACCGCCTGCATGCCGAGGTAAACCCCAAGCTGGTTGATGTCGATTATCAGCTGGTAATCTTCCTGCTTCAAATTGATGGTGTCGGAGATGGTGCCGATGATCCCGGCGTTGTTGACGAGCACATTGATCGTGCCAAAGCGCGCTTCACCCTGCTCGACAACGGATTTCCACACCGCCGCATCGCGCACATCCTGCTTGATGAACAGTGCATTCTCGCCGAGGCTATCAGCCAAAGCTTGGCCATCCTTGTCGTTTACATCAGTCAGGATCACCTTGGCACCAGCTTCGACGAAGGCCTTGGCATGCGCCTCGCCCATACCTTGCGCTGCGCCGGTGATGATTGCCACTTTTCCTTCGAGTTTGCCCATTATCCTGCTCCTATTGAATTTTTGATTGGCAGTTATTATGTCGCGTCCATATCAATAAAACAAGTGTTTGTTTATTGATGCCGGATTTCGGCTCGTACCTGCTCGCTGATGTGTTTCCGGGCTTAGCCAATTCGTGTTCCGATCCGGTCAATATCAGGATTGGCTTAGCCGTTCCTCCATTTGAGTCCGCATGACGTGCTTTTGCACTTTACCCGTTACAGTCATCGGGAAGCTGTCCACGAAGCAAATATATTCCGGGATCTTGTTATGAGAAATTTTCCCGAGGCAAAAGGACTTCACATCCTCTTCAATAAGTGTGCTGGCTGACTCAGCCTGAATCCAGGCACATAATTCCTCACCATAATGAGCGTCGGACACCCCGAACACCTGCACGTCAATAATCGCAGGATGTGTTCGCAAAAAATCCTCGATTTCTTTGGGGTAAATATTTTCTCCGCCGCGAATGACCATGTCGTTTATGCGACCAACGATGCGTAAATATCCATCTGCATCAATCGTCCCGAGATCTCCTGTGTGTACCCAGCCGCTCCCATCCTTTGCCGCGGCGGTCGCTGCTGGGTCACCCCAGTATCCGGCCATCGTGTTGTATCCCCGCACGCATATTTCGCCGGTAGTGCCACGCTCAACAATTTTCCCATTTTCGGAAATTATCTTGGCTTCGACATTCGGCTGGATTCCACCAACGGTTCCTGTGCGCTCAGCGATAGTGTCCTCGGGTGATGTTTGAAAGCTAACTGGTGCTTCGGTCATTCCGTAGCAAATGGCGAGCTGAGACACATGCATGCGGGTCATAACATCCAGCATGAGATCGACAGGACAAATAGATCCAGCCATTATCCCGGTCCGCAAAGACTGGAGATCATAGCTCCCAAAATCCGGCGACCGGAGCATTGCAGCATACATGGTCGGGACACCGTAGATTGCCGTACATTTCTCAACCGCAAGTGCGGCCAAAGTGCGCACCGCGTCAAACGTCGAACTCGGCAACACCATCGTCGTGCCCCGCGCAACACATGCCAACACACCGGTTACCATGCCAAAGCAATGATAAAGCGGCACTGGAATACATAACCTATCATGTTCGGTGAGACCCAGCGCGCCGCCAGTGAACCATCCATTTTGCAAGATGTTCTGATGGTTGAGAGTTACACCCTTTGGCAGCCCCGTCGTGCCACTGGTGAATTGAATATTTACCGGACTTAGCTCGTTGAACGAGCCGGATGCGGCATCGACCAGCTTTCTGCCATCGGCTTGACCCGCAGCCAACACGTGATCCCAAGAAATGAACCCGGGTAATGAAGGCGCACCAAACTGAATTGCGACCGCCAGCGATGGCAAAACCGACTGCCGCTCCAAATTCCCTAAGTCTGGTTCAGCTTCAAGAGTCAGTTTGGCGAAATCACTGCTTTTATAAGCCGGCCCGACAATCAGCGCCGCGCAGCCTGCTGCCCGCACGGCATATTTGAATTCTTCAACACGATAGGCGGGGTTGATTGTAACCAATATCATCCCGGCTCTCGCGGTTGCCAGTTGGACAATGACCCATTCAGCCGAATTTACGGCCCATAATCCAACGCGTTCGCCCGCATGCAGTCCCAAAGCAATTAACCCGGCCGCAAATTCATCAATCGCTTCGTCAAGCTCTGACCAAGTAAAGCGAATGTCCTGCTCTACAGAAACCAGCGCTTCAAAATCCGGCCAGTTCCCTGCAGCCCTTCGAAGCGCATCACCGATGCGCCCCGTCGGCAGAAAAGGCACTTGCTGTCCTGCAACATAGCTATCAAGATGGCCATACTGTGTATCTTGCTCCGATGCGCTACTCATGGATGGCCTTTCAACGTCAACTTGGCACGACCGCAATCTGGGTTAGATCTATGCTTTGCATCTTCGGCCCGATGAATTCTCATCTGCTATTGACGACCGAACCGAATGATGACAAAAACAAATGATTGTTTTACAAAATAGCGTATGGCAGAGGAATTGCAACCATGAACGGCACTACGTCACCCGAATCGCTGGATGAAGAAACTACCCCTGAAGCTCTGATCGAACGCTTCGGACGCGATCTGATAAACGATTTTGATCTGGATGATCCGGCGTTCAATGATCGCTTCGACGAAACGCTCAATTTTATGGCCCATAAATGCCCCGTCGTCCATTCAAAGGTCGGCAAAGGCTATTATATGATCAACACGCAGGACGACGTTCGCGCCGCTGCGCAGAACTGGCAGACTTTCAGCAGTGCAAAGGGCTACATGCCCAATCGACCGGATGGCCTGCCCTACCTGATGCCTGAAGAGAGCGATCCACCGATCCACACACGCTGGCGGCGCGTTCTCAATCCGCACCTGAGCCCAAAGGTTTGCGCGGGTTATGAGCAAATTGTGCGCGACGATGCAAATGCACTTATCGACAAGTTCTTTGATCGCGGGGAATGCGAATTCATCAGCGAATTCGGAGCGCTGCTTCCGGGTTGGGCATTTTTCAAGAACGTACTCGGGTTGCCGATTGACGATCTGGCGATGCTGGTAAACGGCGTCGAGGAAGGCACCTTCGCTACTGATCTTGACGAGCGTGCGAGAAATTTTGGTGAGGTATTCGAGTATCTAGATAAGCATCTTCAATGGCGTTCCACCCAGCCTTCACGCGGCGATCTCATTGATACAATCCTCGCCGGGGTCATCTATGATGACGGCACGGAATCCCCGTGGGAGCACAAGGTCAGCATTCTCGTTGATCTGACCTTTGGAGGCATTGCCACCACCACTTTCGTTATGGGCTCGGCCATCCATCACTTGGCGACAAACCCCGACCAGCGGCAGTTGCTGATCGATAAGCCAGAATTGGTCGAAAATGCCATTGAGGAATATGCCCGCTTTTTCCCGCCCGTAGTGGCGCTAGGGCGCACGGCCACTGCCGATGTTGAAGTGGCTGGCACGACAATCAAGGAAGGCGAGTTCGTAATGCTGACTTATGCCTGTGCGTCGCGCGATCCGCGCCACATGGATGAGCCGGAAAAGATCGATTTGAGCCGTGAGGGTATCCCCCATTCGACATTCGGCGTTGGCCCGCACCGCTGTATTGGCTCTAACCTCGCGCGTGTGGAATTGACGGCGACTTTGGAAGAATGGTTAAAGCGTATTCCAGAATTCCGCGTGAAGCCGGGCGGCGAACCGACTTATGTGACAGGCTTTTTGCGCTCGATGCGCACGCTTCAATTGGAGTGGTAACCCCATGAGCAGACTGACGCCGAAATTCGAAGACTATAAGAACCGTTATCATAACATCGCTTTGGAACGCGACGATGATGGCATCCTGCTGATGCGCCTGCACACCGACGGAGGCCATTTCGTTTGGAGCGAAGAGAGCCACGAGGAGCTTGGCTATTGCTTTGCAGACGTTGGAGCTGACCGTTGCAATCGCGTGATTGTTATGGCTGGTACAGGCGCCGTTTGGTGCGAAGAAATAAACTTTGCCAGCTTCAAGCTGAATACCGCTGCCGAATGGGACCTTACATTCTACGACGGTCGAAAATTGCTTAAGAACCTGCTCGACATCGAAGTTCCGATCATCTGCGCGGTCAATGGCCCCGCCCGCTTTCATCCTGAAATACCGGTGTTGAGTGATATCGTCATCGCGTCGGATACAGCGCTTTTCCAGGACGCACCGCATTTCATGGGTGGCATCGTTCCCGGCGACGGCGCGCATGTCGTTTGGACGAATTTGCTTGGTCCCAATCGCGGTCGTTACTTTTTGCTCATGGGCCAGGAGTTGGATGCCCAACAGGCTCTGGCATATGGCGTTGTTGGGGAGGTCGTACCGGCGGATGAATTACAGGCGCGCGCAATGGAAATTGCAAAAGTTTTTGCTGGAAAAACCGACCTTGCATTACGCTATTCAAGGGTCGTGCTGACCCAGCGTTACAAGCGCCTCATGGACGAAGGCCTCAGTCTGGGACTAGGTTTGGAAGCGCTCGCCGTCATTGATTTGCTCGCAGGCGCGCAGAGCTAATTTAGCAAGACACATTGATAGGGAGAAGTGCACCATGAAGGTACATATCGACGAAGAAAAATGCACCGGCCACGGTCGCTGCGCTAAATACGCTCCCAACGTGTTTCGCTTGAATGATGAAGATGGCTACAACGCCGATGCCGGAAAAACGATCGACGTACCTGCAGGCGAAGAACGCAACGCGGCGCTTGGCATCAAAAGCTGTCCCGAACGGGCAATATCGGTCGTCGAAGACTAAAGCGCAGTTATGCAGGCTGGACTATCGCAAGCGCATAACTGCGCATCATCAATCTTGTTTTGAGGAATGTGAATATGGCAAGGCCGGTATGGATTGCACTTACCAACAGCGTGTCACCAGAGAGGGATGATGAATTCAACCGCTGGTACAACGAGGTGCATGGAAAGGACTTGCTATCGTTGCCTTCTATGCGGTCGATGACCCGCTATCGCGCGATGCAGCAGATAACGCCTGCCGGGCAGGAGCCGCAGCATAAATATCTCGCGATTTACGATCTGGATGATCCGAAAGCGGCTTATGAAGCGCTCGTTGAGCGCCGGTCGACTTTTACTATGACTGATGCAATCGCCGATCCTATGTTGTTAAGCTATGTTCCATTTTTCACGAAGTCTAATGAGTGAAATGCGCGTCATTCGACCTTGCTCAAAACGCCTGCAAATCGGGCCACTCTTGAAAATGCAGAAATAGCTATATGTACGATCCAAACGACATCGCTGCCTACCCGGTTTTGATAGCCGAAAAAATCCGATTGAGTGACACCGACCGTCAGGGCCATGTCAACAATGTGTCATTTTCGTTTTTTTACGAAGCAGGCCGGGCCGCCATTGTACTCGAAAACGAAAAACTGCTGTTGCCCGATTGCTTCTTTGTAATTGTAACCACCACAATCGATTTCGTCGGCGAACTGCATTATCCTGGCACGGTTACCGTCGCCAATGGCATCGAGCGCATCGGCAATAGCTCGATCAATGTCAAGCAAGCGCTCTTTCAAGAAGGTCGCTGCGCCTCTGTCTCGTCGAGCACCATGGCCCAGGTCAATATCGCAGCGAAATCGTCACAGCCGCTGTCCGATGAGGCGAAGATTTTCCTAAGCCAGATGCTCATGACCAATTTGGCACCATGATTGCGTTAAGGACGAAGCTTCCATAGCTCCGACGATTTGATGAAGCCTCACCGCATCTGCAAATGATGTCGCGGTTCGAGATCCCGTGCAGATATCATCTGCCATTTTCTTGTACATGATTGCCACATTCCTTGGGCCGGAAAGTATGGGCCAATCTTTCAGGTAGGAATCAGGAACGGCCAACGGCTTTAGCGCAGCATCCCCCGACCTCGCTCCTTGAATTGACAGTTGAACCATTTGGGCATGACCGTTCACCCCCTCAATGACGATGTCGCCCTCCGAACCATGTATCTCCCAATAGAACCCGACACCTTTTGGAACACCACCACGGTAATGAAGCGATACCGGTATACCCGCACCGAGTTCCCCCATCATTGCTATTTGATCAGCGGCAAGCATCGGGATGACCTCGCGGGTTTCGGACACCAATGCCTCTGTCCTGCGGTTGGACAGGGATGCCTGCACTGA
>CAZQBS010000010.1:48835-65638 GCA_964591835.1 uncultured Sphingorhabdus sp.
TCCTCCAAGCCATTGCCTAATGGCCATTCACAGTAGACATGCTTGCCAGCCCGGATCGCTGCACTAACTATCTCAAAGTGATGCGGCACGCGCACCGTGACCGTTACCAAATCGATATCCGGACATGCGATTAATTCATCCACCGACTGGAAGGCACGTGCAATTCCCGAAGCCTCCGCTGCTTCGACCGCGCTTTCGTAGCTGCGATTAGCCACGCCCACAATCTCGTAATCATGACTGAGGTGTCGTAGCGCCGGGACATGCGCGGTGGATGCCCAAGTCACCCCTGCCTTGATGCCGATGATACCAACCCTAATTGGTCGAACGGTCATCCTTGTTCCTTTGCAATGTACCCTCGCAGATTTGAATTGCCTTAAAGAGGCCAGAGATATTCATCATCCACGATCAAAACAGCGACCTGAACATAGCCGTGCATCCGGTCGATATGCCCTTCCCCGGTCCGGTCTTGGGCTAGACAGACGTCGCCCGGGCGGAAAATTTCGACGGCACCCTCACCTCCACCGACCTCCAGCTCGAGCGCACCCGACATTACGATCACGAGATTATTGACGATTTCAGGATGCCAATCGATGAACGTGTCCTCTGCCATCCCGATGAATCGAAAGCCGATTAGCGGCGTCACTTCACTCCATTTTCCGGGTGCTGCAAACAAAGAATCAAAGTCGTGGAAATAGGATTTTTCGTCCGTGCCTTTCACCATGCGCTTGAAATTCAGTTCGTGAGAGCCCCGCGCGCAGTCAGAGCTCGGGTTGACCGGCTTCGTCCGTTCGCCCGGCCAGTCTGGCTCGACCAACAGTTGGATAAGCCTACAGTTGCCCTTCGCAGTTATGAATTGTTCGGGAGCACCGGCTTCCGCAAGGAAAATATCGCCGGGGTGCATCACCACTTTACCGCAATTAGTCGCCTCAATCTCGACCGCACCGGAAATAACAAATGTAAGTACAGGGCGGTTGGCCTCGAACAGGTGCGCATTCTGACCCACCGGCAAATGGATGCTCCGCATGCCCCCTGAAAGCGCAAAATACTCGGCGAGCGGATCGCCCTCACCGCGTGCTCTTGCACGAAAAGGCTCGGGATCAATAATACCCGAGGCCTTCGGCATACGTAGCTCTAGATCGGATATTTCAAGACCCCGATCCGCAACATAGGTGAGGCGAAGGGACTGCATCTAGCCGCGAAACCAGTTCACGACTTTGGGCGGTTATATTCAGGTGTCCGCTTTTCCAGACCAGCATTCACCCCTTCGCGCAAATCATCGCTATAGGTCAGCGCCGCCACGGCCCAGAAACTGGCGTTCATCGATGTTTGCAAATCCATATGCCAGCTTTGCCGCAACTGCTGCTTGGTAGCCTCAATCGCAAGGCGGGGCCGCTCGGCAATCCGTGCCGCCAAGGCAACGGCGGTGGACACCAGCGCGTCCGGCTCAACAACTTGGTTGACCAGTCCGATCTCCAGCGCACGTTGAGCATCCACTATATCGCCCGTCAATGCCATTTCGGCCGCCATGCCGCTTCCCACCAAGCGCGGCAGGAAATAGGTTCCTCCATTGCCTGGTGCGAGGCCCAGTTTAATGTATGTCTCGCCCAATTTTGCCGCTGTTGATGCGATCCGGATATCGCAAGCCAGAGCGAAATCCAGACCCCCGGCCGTAGCGCCGCCGTTAATGGCTGCGATTACAGGCAGGCGGCAAGCAGCGACCTTCTGTGTGACCGGAAATAGCACACGCGCGTTGTATGGCTCCTGCGCAACTGCGTGCTCGTTTTCCAGGTAGTGCTTGAATTCGACGAGATCAGCGCCTGCACAAAACTGTTTCCCTGCCCCGGTAATAACCAGAACGCGCACGGTTAGATCGGCATCCAACGCATTAAGTGCATGGATCAAGTCAGCCGCCATTTCGGGAACAACGCCATTGCCCCTGTCGGGACGATTGAGCGTGATCATCGCTACTCCGTCGGCAGGTCGATCAAGAATGATTGTATCGTATGTCATTTGCCGCCCATGCTATACGCGTTCGAGAAGGGTGGCTATCGCTAACGCATAGGACCCGTCGAGCCAGCCGCCGCCATTTATTGCCATCCCAAGGCGAGCATCTTCAACTTGTCGTGCACCCGCTTTTCCGCGCAACTGCTGCACCAGTTCATAGAGTTGTGCGCAGCCTGTGGCACCTAGCGGGTGACCACGGCTCAAAAGACCACCGCTTGTATTGACCGGGAATTTTCCGCCCAGCTTGGTAACGCCGTCACGGATCAACTGCGTCCCGCCGCCAGCTTCACAAAGCCCGACCTCGTGATATTGCATTAATTCCGCAGGCGCCGCTGCATCGTGCAGTTCGAACAGGTCAATGTCTTGCGGGCCGATTCCGGAATAAGCATAGGCTTGCTGAGCCACCGTTTCCACCGGATGGCCGCCAGCGCCAGAAGCGTTCATGCAAGCTCTGATGAGAATTGCTGTCTCGTGCATTGCCTTGGCTTTTTCGAGCGAGCATACAATAATTGCCGCCGACCCGTCGGTAACCGGTGAGCACATGGGCAAGGTTAATGGCGACACAATCACCCGCGCAGCTAAAACTTCTTCGATGGTTTGCGGCGTTCTCAAATAAGCCAGCGCGTTATGAGAGGCATGGTCACGGTTTTTGACCGCAACCCGTGCAAAATCCTCAACCGATGCGCCATATTTATCGAGATAGGATTGGGCGACGCCTGCGTAGAAATCCATAAGAATTGAGTTGGCGCTCATTGAGCCCGGCTCGACCTCCCCAATTTCCTCAATGTCGGTAGATCCGCGCAGGGCATTGAAAGCCCTAGTTTTGTCAACGTGATGCATTTGCTCGGTGCCGAGTGCAAGTGCAACATCAGCGCAGCCGCTGGCGACTGCCTCAACAGCCAGAAGAAATGCCGAACCGCCGGATGCACACGCATTCTCGACGTTGATCATCGGGGCGTGTGCAAGCGGATGATTGCGGAACACCACCTGGGCTTTGATCATGTCTTGCTGAACGACCGTACCGGCAATCCCGTTGCCGAAATAGACACGCTGTATATCTTCAAATTGCAGGCCCGACGATTGAAGCGCGCTGTCGACAGCATCAAGCGAGAGGCTTCTTAGACCCCTTCCGATTTGCTTGCCAAATTGCGACATGCCGGCGCCAATGATTGCAACCTGTCTCATCAAATTGCACCCTTTGCCCCGGAGCCACCACCAATTCGGCCGGAATGGCCCTGCCAATATGCATCGCGGACTTCGCGACGGAGTATTTTGCCGTAACCACTGACCGGAAGCTCATCGACGAAATCGACAGCTTTTGGCTTTTTGTAGCCAGCCATATGTTCGCCGCAGAAATCGATCACATCCCTGTCAGTCATCGTTTCGCCGACCTTCAGCACCACCACCGCATGGACGGCCTCGCCCCAATATTCGTCGGGAATTCCGAAGACGACGCAGTTGACGACTTTGGGATGAAGTATGATGACCTCTTCCACTTCGCGCGGATACACGTTGTTGCCGCCCGAAATCACCATGTCCTTGGCGCGGTCGAGCAAGAACAGGTAACCCTGATCGTCAAAATAGCCGATGTCGCCTGTGTGCAGCCAGCCGCCGCGCAGCGCCTCGGCTGTCGCTTCAGGGTTCTGCCAGTATCCGGGCATTACAACATCGCCGCGCGCGACCACTTCGCCAGCCTGACCCGGCGGCAAAGGATTGTCATTTTCATCAACGCAATGTGCTGCGACATCGGTACGGGTTTGGCCGGCAGAACCTATGCGTGGATCGTTATTTGCCAGCAATTCGCGGTGCCGCTCACCGGACATGCCGGTAATTGTAATGGGCGCTTCGCCCTGCCCGTAAAGCTGAACGAATATTGGACCGAACGCCTGCATGGCCTGCTTTAACTGATCGACGTAAATCGGTGCTCCGCCGTAGCAAATTGCCTGAAGGCTGGAGATGTCATATTTCCCAGGCTCAAAATCCTCCAGCAGTTTGACGATTTGAGTGGGGGCCATGAACGCAATATGCGAAACGCGAAGGCGCTCTACCGTCGCCAGCAAAGAATCGATTTCGAAACTCGCTGTTTCTGTAATCGCATTAACGCCGCCGCGCGCGACGGTTGGGAGCGCGACAATTCCACTGCCGTGAGACATGGGTGCGCAGTGCAAAACTACCTCGCCAGGCTGAATATTATGCAGATCAGCCAGATAGTTCATGATCACGCACCGAACCATCCGGTGGTTCCAAATCGCGCCTTTGGGCTTTCCGGTGGTGCCCGACGTATAGAACAACCAGCAAATATCTTCGGGTGACGCGTCGACTGCGGCTGGGAGTGCATGGGTAGTTGATAAAAGCGCCGAGAATAGGGTCGCACCTTCGACTGACTCGATGCAATAGCGTGCCACGCCCTCAAACAATTCCGAGTTTGCCTGAATGCCGTCCTGGAATTCCTCGCCGTGGACCAGTATCTTGGCACCGCTGTTGCCAACGATATACGCCATTTCACGCGCATGAAGCCGCGCATTGACCGGTACCACTACCAATCCGGCCGCGAAACATCCGAAAATGAGTTCCATGATACGCGGTGAATTGGCGAGACAGAAGGCAACGCGGTCGCCAGGCTTGCAACCAGCAGCAAGCAGATTGCCGCCAATCGCAAGAGCGCGGTCATGGAATTCGCGATAAGTAACGACCTCATCACCTTGTAGCAGCGCCGTGGTATCTGGCCCGTGGCGTGCTGATTTGGCCAGAAACGCAAAGCTGTTCATTGAACTCAGCCTGCAATCCGTTTGAATGTGGCGCAGGGGCGCTTCTCGATTTGGTCCGCAGAAACAGCGACGAACTCGACGCGGTCATCGCATTGATATTCGGACCAGTCGTCTGGCGCGTTGGGAACGAGCCGCACCGCCAACTGGACACCTTCGTCGAGCTTAACGACGCCGATTGCGTAGGGAAGGTCTTCTTCAAATCCCTCGGGTGCACCTTGCCGCAACACGCAAAAGCTGTGCAGCGTTCCGACGCCACCCGAATGTTGCCAATCCAGATTCTCGGACTGACAATGCGGGCACGCATAACGTGGCCACATATTGGGTTTGCCGCAGTCCTCGCATTGCTGGACGAGCAATTTACCCTCAGAAAGGCCTGCACGAAATTCGGTCACGATTTTTGGCGTTTGCATGGCTCAGGCTCCCAATTTGGTGCGTTCGAGGAGCAGGATTTGGGCATCCATATAGCTACCGCCCGATCCGCCGATAATGGCGCGCTGGCAGTCTTCAACCTGCCGTTTGCTTGGTGCGCGGTGCAGCAATTGCCTGATACCCTCGACCAGCAAAGCAGTCCCGCCGCCGACGCCGGTATGGCCAGCCGACAGCAATCCACCATTGGTATTCATTGGCAATTTTCCGCCGGGATCGCCGTGGCCCGCAGCAAACCACCTTGCGCCCTCGCCTTTCGCAGCGATGCCGATGCCTTCCAGGGCAATGGTCGTTACGGCGGCATAGCTGTCATAAATTTCCGCGATGTCGGCGTCTTCCGGCCCCCAACCCGATTGGTTCCACGCACGCTCCGCAGCGAGCGGCCAGCCGAGTACGGCTTGGTCGGCTTCCTGGCTGAGGCAATAATGGCTGACGCAACCGCCCGAACCGGCCACACGCACGGCGTTGGAGATGCCCCGCTTTTTGGCATTGGCGGTATTGGTCATGACGAAAGCGCATGCGCCGTCCGCCATTGGCGGACATTCGTAACTGTGCAGCGGGTCCGCGACCATGCGCGACGCCAAGATCTGCTCGACCGTTAGCGGCTTGGTGTAAAACATCGCATTTTCGTTGAGATTGGCCCAGTTGCGAAGCGTTACGCAAACCGAAGCCATTTCCGCGGGCGTGCTACCCGACGCATGCATATATCGGCGCGTGATCATGGCACCGATGGCGTTAAACTGGATGCCAGTTGGCAGCTCCCATTCGCCCGGGATGCCGTTTTTGGACAGCATGGTGATCATCTCTTGAAGATCGGCAGAACCCCAGCGCTCGCATTGAAGAACGAGTATATTCTGCGCGTGTCCGGCTGCGATAAGGCCGTGAGCTGCGCGAACCGCATTGTCGCTGGTTGAGCCACCGGAATGCACCATGTAGCTCGATTTGCAGGTGCCATGAATGCCGAGTTCTTCCACCATCCTTGAAAAAACAAGATCGGCTTGATCTGCACCGCTGTGCAGGCACGGGATCAGCATGATCGTGTCGATGTCCTTCGGCACCATCCCAGCATCCTTGAGCGCTAGGACAGCGACCTTGGTAAGCGCTTGAATAAAGCCCCGATCCGGAAACTTGCCGGTCGGAATTTCACCGACACCAACAAAGACGGGGTCATTATCTGCCCCGGGCGCAACATGCAGGGTCCATTTTTCAGACATACTCAACCTTCCAATTTGCGGCGCTTGGCCAGCATCGTTTGCAGGAAAGTCATCACTTCATCTCCTGATTGATTACGGACAGAATAGGTCACGCCAAGCGTTCCATATTTTGGCCCACTGGCATCGTGATTGGTAACCGTCGCCACGACATGCAGCGTGTCGCCCGCGAAAACCGGCTGCGTGGCCTTAAGGGCCGTAATCTCTATGAGCGCCGTAATCGCGTCACCGTAAAAACCGCTCAAACCGACAAGGCCGACAGCCAGTGAAAACGTAAGCGGACCGTGCGCAATGCGCTGGCCGAACCGATTTCCTTCCATAAAGGCTGCGTCGGTATGGAGCTGATAATGATCGCCGGTAAGCCCCGCGAAATTCGTGATATCTCCGATATCGACGGTTCGACCGCGCGTGGTCATGACATCACCAAGCTCGAAATCTTCGAACCACTTGGGTTCCGGATCGACGAATGTCCTGCTCATTCCAACTCCGTTAAAACAATCATTTGTTTTTTCTATGCCCGATTGTTTCTGGAGTCAAGCGAGCACGAAAATTGTTTTTAACTTAGAATGCCGCCAAGCAAAGCGTCAGCCATCAAGTCACCCACTTCGGCTGCGCTCAATCGCCCATCAGGGGAGAACCATTCAGGGGTCCAGTTCATCGCACCGAGTATAGAAAGCACTGCGATCCGGTGGTTGATATCGGATCTGATCAGTCCGGCCTTCACTCCCTCCTGGATAACTTCCACATAGCAGGCTTCGTAACGCCGCCTTCGCTCGATCGCCTCAGGCAAATACTCGGCGCTCAAAAATCGCCATTGATGGAAAACCACCTGTGAACGCTCAGGATTGTCAGCGACAACCTCGACATGCGCAATAATCATTTTGCGCAATCGATCTAGCGGATCTTGGGTTGATGCGACATGGGGTTCAACGGCAGCCAGAAAGCGCCCAATGCCATCGGTCACAATTTCCAGCAGCAGCGCTTCTTTACTCTCGATATGAGCATAAAGACTACCCGGCAACAGCCCCACCGCTGTTGCGATGTCGCGCATCGACGTGCCGTTAAAACCCTGCTTGCCAAAAAGGTGCATGGCCACGTTCATTATGACGACGCGAGGCTTGCCATCCATGTCGACTTTTTGCGCCACTGCCATGTTCGATTATACCCCAACGACGTAAATAGAGCGAGTTTATAGCCCCATTGATTTTGCGATTATACTTCTCAGTATTTCGTTGGTGCCACCACCAACCATACCATGTTTAGCTTCGCGGAAATAACGCTCCATATGGTATTCTGGCAACTGGGAATAGCCTCCTAGTGCCTGCATACCGTTCGTCGCTATGTCAAAGAGAGTCTGAGACGATATCAGCTTGGCTTGCGAAACCAGGCTTGTCGCATTTTCACCCCGAGCCATTGCCGAGGCCGCCGCATATACCAGATAATAGGCAGCCGACAGTCTCGCCTGATCTTCGGCCAAGCGGTGCTTCAAAACCTGGAACTGAACAAGCTTTTTGCCAAAGGCCTCACGTTCGCTCAGATATTTCACCGTATCGTCGAGCGCGGTGCGTGCATTGCCGATTTGCGACGCTGCGATTGACAACCGCTCGAAATCGAGATGTTCGCCGATATATTTCCAGCCTTTACCCGCCTCACCCAAGAGCGCGTCTTCGGGCAGGCGCAAATCGTCCATGAAAAGCGATGTTGTGCCCAAGCTACGCCGAACCAATGTGTCCATTTTCTGGATTTCAAGCCCAGGCGTATCGTTTGGAACCAGGAGAACGCTGAAGTCGTAACGGGATTCGCCCGTCCGCAACATCATGGCGATGCAGGTATTGGGATGGTGTGCGCCCGAGCACCAGACCTTACTCCCCTTCACCACCCAGTCATCACCATCGCGCTTGGCGGTTGAACGTGCACCGGCGGCATCTGACCCGGATTGTGGCTCGCTGATGGAAATGGCAAATTTTGCTTCACCCGCCAAAAATGGCTCAAGATATCTTTTGCGTTGCTCGGCCGTTCCGTGTTTTGCGACATTTGTTGCGGTGAACATCGAAGTCATGATGCACGCTGCGGTGTCGAGGCTCAGCTTGCCAATCGCTTCGCAAAAGATTGCGAACATGACCGGGTCTTTGTCCATTCCCAGACCGCCCAGATCTTCGGGAATCAGAAGGCCGAGCCAGCCCTCTTTCGCCATTTTGCGATATAGCTCTTCGGGAAACTCGCGACTTTGATCATGTTTTAACGTAAGCTCACGGCCGAATTCCCTGTCCATGAAACCATGAACAACGTCTTTCCACATGCGCTGTTCTTCGGTAAAACTGAAATCCATCGACCGACATCCTTTTACGCCAGTTTGAGCCGCACGAGTGGCGCGAGCTTGCTAATAAACAAATGTTTGTTAATGCGTTTGACGTGCTTGGTCAATGGAGGAGTAGAGGAAAATTGGAAAGCCCGTCAACCAGACGATCAGAGTTACTGGCAAGGTTTCCCTCGTGGCCGGCGCTCACTATCAGCGGGTTCTTTGATTTAACCGCAAACGAGTTTCCTGACCGCCCCGTGGTGCTTACGCCCGACCGCAGCATTACTTATCTTGAAGTACAGTCGATCAGTCGCGAATGGGCATCCGGCCTCATTGGTCTCGGCCTGAAACCCGGTCAGCATGTAGCAATCGTGATGGCGAATTATCCCGAATTTCCCATCATGAAGCTTGCGATTGCCCGCGCCGGTTGTGTGTCTGTGCCCATAAATTATCTGCTCCAGTATGACGAGATGCGTTATGTTGTTGAGCAATCCAACAGCAAAATCCTGATCGGCATGAGCCAGTTTCGCGATCGCGATTACGCGGGTGACTTTGCTCATTTAAACGATAATATCCCCGACTTGGAGCATGTATTCGTGCTACCCCAGAGCGACGGCCAGAAATCGGATTTTCCAACCATTACCAATCTTGGTCGCTTTGCGACCGCGCACAGCGATGCCGAACTTTTGCAGCGCGAAGCGAATGCAGTAGCCTCGGCTGTCTCGGACATCGTCTACACTTCGGGCACCACCGGGCGTCCTAAAGGAGCCATGTTGACCCACGACATGGTCCTCCGCGCTGCTTTCTCTTCGGCATTAACCCGGTCGTTTGAGGACGGGCGTCGAATCCTCTTCGCGTTACCGATGTATCATGTTTTCGGTTACGTCGAATGCTGGGTCGCGGCGCTTTTTGTTGGCGGTGCCATCATTCCACAAGCCATTTTCGATCCGGATGAAATGCTTGACCTCGCCGAACGGATGCACGCGACGGACATGATCTGCGTCCCCGTCATGACGCAGGCATTGATCGCGCAAGCGCACAAGCGCGGATTCAACTCTGACACGCTATTGTCAGTTTTCAACAGCGGCGGCGTCAATGTTCCATCGGTGTGGGCCGATATTCGCGATGCACTCGGTGCCAAGGAAATCCACACGGCTTACGGCATGACCGAGACAACGGCATCGGCCATGTGCACCTGGACAGAGGATGGCGCTGAAATCTTGTTAGACACAAATGGGCGCTACAAGCTTGCCGGACCAGCAGGTGATGATGCGATTGGCGGGTTGGTCGCAGAGTACCGTGTCACAGACCCAGACACATGTCAGGACTTGCCGTTTGACTGTGATGGCGAGCTACAAGTTCGTGGGCCGGTAGTTACCAAGGGGTATTACTGCAAACCCGAAGAAACTGAAGCCGCATTTACCGCCGATGGCTGGTTAAGGTCTGGCGATATCGGTCGACTTTCCGAAGATGGATATATAAAACTGACCGGACGCCTGAAGGAAAGTTACCGATGCGGCGGCGAAATGGTGATGCCGCGCGAAATCGAAGATTTGCTGTCCAGTTATCCCGCCATCGCGCAGATTTTTGCCGTCGGTATTCCAGACCCCAAAATGGGTGAGGTCGGCTGTTTGTGCATCGTTCCGGAAGTCGGTGCTGAACCTTCTGCTGATGAAGTCATCGCCCATTGCGCCGCGCGACTGGCACGATTCAAGGTTCCCAAATATGCGGTGATGCTCAAGTCGGAAGACATCCCGCTGACAGCCACCGGACGGCCGCAAAAGTTCAAGCTGGCCGAACTGGCTATCGAACGGCTTGAACAATCCGGCCGGATTTAAATCCGAATATCAGAGCCGTATGAACTTCACGCAAAATCCACATCCGCAAGCGTCTTTCTGTAAGTCGCGCGCGCGAACCAGAGCAGAATGAGCGCCAGCGGACCGCTGATCCCGATTGCTACAAAAATAGATTTACCGATTGCCATATCATCATTGAACACATTGTCGGTGATTAACGCCACCAGCGTCGGCCCGAAGCCAATACCGAACATGTTTACCGCAAACAGATATATTGCTGTGAGCTGGCCACGCATCTGGTTGGGCGTGATTTCTTGGAGAGCAGCAGCAGCCGCACCAAACGGCATTGCACAGCCGAACTGGAAGATAAACACCGCAGCAAGCACTCCCCAAGAGGAGTCCAGCACACAACTGATAAGACCCGCCGGAAGAGCAATAAGCGCTGCGATTATTCCGGTCAGGATGCTGCCGTCTGACTTGCCAAGATCGCGCAGTTTGGTGGATAGAACACCGCCAGACAAAACGCCTGCTGCACCGGCAATCATTATCGTCAGCCCGAAACGCGTTCCAACTTCACTGGTCGTCCAACCAAACACCCGCATGAAATATGTTGGATACCACGCAATTGCGCAGTTCCACATGAGCGTAAACAGCGCATAGCCCATGATAAACGTGATATAGGTTTTACGATTTTCACCGATATAGCGAAAAGTGGCGCCAATGGTCGGCTCCAGGTTGGCCTTCTTCCCGGTGCGCGTGGGCTCACGCATCGTCAGCACCCAAATCGCGACGAGAACGCCCGGAAGGCCGATCGCGATAAAGACGGCTTGCCACGGTTCAAGATGGCCAACAACGGGTGCGTCGAACGCTGGCATCGACGCGATGATCGTTCCGCCGATTATCGTCGCGAGGCCGGACCCGACATATACCGCACTGAGATAAAGGCTCAATGCGATCGGCCTTGTCCGCTGCGGGAAATAATCGCCGATAAGCGAATAGGCGCCAGGCGAGAGTGCAGCTTCACCTACCCCCACCCCAATGCGAGCCAGAAACATATGCGTGAAGTTTTTGGCAAGACCGCAAAGCGCGGTCATGATGCTCCAAATTGCGATACCCGCTGCGATAATCGTCGTGCGGCGATGTCCATCGACAAGGCGGCCAATAGGAAGCCCGAGCAAGGTATAGAAAATTGCGAATGCAAGGCCGTGTAGCAGGCTGAGCTGCGTATCCGAAATATCAAGCGATGCCCTTATAGGGTCCACCATTAAGGTAAGCGCTTGGCGGTCGAGGTAAGAAAAGGTGTACGCAACGATCAGCACAAAAAGAGCGTACCACGCATAGGGTCCGCCCTGACGAGTCTCGACCTCTGCGGTCTTGTCAGCTGGCTCCATTTGTCTAACCCCTCGGAATTAACTGTGCGATGCCAGGGCATGCACAAATATTTGTTTTCATTCTAGCGGCAATGTCAATCCGGAGGTGATCCAATCACGCCGTCCGCCACCAGTGTTTCAAATTCGTCGTTCGAAATTTCAAAATTGTCCCGCAAAACCGAGCGCGCATCCTGCCCGAGTTCTGGCGGAGGGGATGCCGGGCGGGCCGGTGTTCTGCTCATGTGCTGGAGCGGATTTGCAATCAGCCGCATCGTGTCGTCGAACTTCCAAATCAAATTTCGCGCAGCGCTTTGTGGCTCGGCAAACGCCTCTTCCACATTGAAGATCGGGCTTAGCGGAACTTTCGCGTCCAGGAACATGCGCTCCCATTCGTTTGTGGAGGCACTGATAAAGCGGGGAGCTAGGATTTCGGCGAGCGCTATACGGTTTGCGACACGGGCTGTATTATCTACGAACCGGGGGTCATCAACCAACTCGCCGATATCCATCGCGCCGCACATGCGTTTGAACTGGTCGTCAGTGGCCACTGCGAGCGTAATCCAGCCGTCGGAACTCTGGAATGGCTGAGCGGGCGAGAAATTGCGGTTAATTCCGCCCAGCCGCGACTGGACATGATTGTGGTCCAGAAAGTCCTGCCCCGCATCGACCAGCATCATCATGCCGACATCAAAGAGTGAAATATCGATATGCTGGCCTTTGCCAGATTTGCTGCGCTCATATAGTGCCGAAAGGATCCCCACAGTCCCTACCATCCCCGACATGATGTCGACCATCGGCAGACCTGCACGCGCCGGGGGGCGGTCGGGCTCTCCACACAAAGTCATGATCCCGGTCATGCCCTGGATAATCGTATCATAACCCGGCTGCGCGCTGCGGGGACCGGTTTGGCCGAAGCCAGTGACCGACAGATAGAGCAATCCGGGATTTTCTTTGCTCAAGGAATCATAATCGAGGCCATAGCGTACCAGATCGCCGACCTTGAAATTTTCGAGCAGGATGTCCGATTGCCTGGCTAATTTCTGGACAATTTCTTGCCCTCTTTTGTCTTTGAGATTGACCGCGATGCTCTTTTTGCCCCGATTGGCAGACCTGAAATAATGCGTGCCCCAAGTCCGTGTATCGTCACCACCCAATGCCTCCACCTTGATGACCTCGGCCCCGAGATCGCTCAGCATCTGGCCTGCAAACGGGGCCGCCATGACCCTTGAAATATCAAGCACCTTGAGGCCCGATAACGACTGGCCAGTTGACGACGGAGACGACATTTCAAAGTTCCTTTTCGGCGCTTGCCGTTAAATTTTGTAAATCCGCCGCGCGGTAGAAGCAAAGAAATGCTGGCGATCGGAATGCGGTAGATGCTCGGTCAGATGCTTCATGGCGTTGACCAGGGTCAGCATAGGCATCGCCACCTTGTCGACCGGAAAATTGGAGCCAAACATACACCGCCTCGCACCAAAAAGGGTGAGGCAATGATTAACCCACGGCTTGCAAAGAGCGGCAATTTCTGGGGAGGAAAATGGCCGTTCGCGCTTGTGCATCGGCACGATGGCGATACGCGATATGGCAAAGCCGCCGATCTTGACTGATACATTCGGGCAGGATGCCACTTCGGTCATGCCCTCTGCCCAATCAGCGAAAACCTGATCACCTATATTGGCATAGCGCCCGACGCCAAGCGGCCCGCCAATATGATTGAGAATGATGGGTAAGTCCGGAAATGCGCGGGCCAGATCGACAACTTCGTCCAGTTGAGTATGGAAAGCATATAAATCCAGCACATGCCCCCGTGCATGGAGTTGCTCAACGCCGCGCCTGAAATCGCCTCTCAAGATATGGCCGGGGCCAACGCCCATCGCGCCATAACCAGCAGCAGGATCAGGGTCATATGTAGCGCGTGTCCTGACACCTCGAAAATGTCCGCCTCCAGCGCTTTCAAGCGCATCCAGCACAGAACCGACTTGCTTGCCTAAAGTGAGATCGGCCCAGCCAATAATGCCTGCAGCCACCGAAACACCGTGTGATGAGTTTTTGGCCTGAGCAGAGGCAAATTCCACTTCGCCGACCGGCTCCAATTCGGCAGGACCGTCTTCACGATAGGCCATTGTGCAATCAACATAGACCGACGACGAAATGCCTGCAGACTTCGCATCGCGGATGTAGGCGTCGGAATAATAAGCTGGGTTGGAAAAGTCCCAGAGATGAAAGTGGGAATCGACAATGTCGATATCGGCTTCAATCCGTGTTTCATCGGACAGCGCAAGCCACGCCTCGTCGACAGCATGCACATGGGGTTTGGCGCGTTTAGACATCGTCTAAGCAAACTGTCATGCCAGCAAGCCGCCATCGACCGGCAGTATCTGTCCGGTAACCATGGAGGCGCCTTCACTCGCTAGGAACGCTATCACCCAGCCAATTTCTTCTGGCTCGGCTAACCGCCCCAAAGGTATCTTCTCGACAGTCGCGGCTTCTTTCGCAGGATCGTTTGTCAGCCGACTGATCATCGGCGTTCTTACATATCCAGGGGCGACCGCATTGACTCGGATGTTCTGCGATGCCCATTCAACAGCCAGCGCACGGGTCAGGTTCACTACCCCGCCTTTTGTCGCACGGTATGACGGATTTGCGTTTGCCCTGCCCGTTATCCCTGCACTTAATCCGCCGACCGAAGCCACGTTCACGATTGCACCGCCCACCTTGCGATCAATCATCGACCGGGCTGAAAGCCGACATGCGAGGAACAGTCCGGTCAGGTTGACATCAATAACCTGCTGCCAAGTCGCCAGATCATAATCAACGCTTGGCCCTGAAACATTCATTGCAGCCGAATTTACGAGGATATCGATACCGCCGCACTGATCGATTATTTGCCTAAAACATTTTTCAATGCCCGCCGCATCACCAAGATCGACTTCGAAACCTATTGCGTTGCCCGGTTGGCCAGCGCACGCATCGACACCCGCCATCAAACGATCCGGGTCACGGTCGAGCAAGACGGTTTGCGCGCCGAGCTGACTAAACAGCTGCGCAGTAGCTAGACCGATGCCACTGGCTGCGCCTGTCACCACGGCTGTTTTACCAGCCAGTGACAGGCGTGCCTCAAGGGTTTCCGATATGCTCACGCAGGCTCGGTCTGCTTTGCAGCGGGGACGCCATCAAACAGAAAACCGCGCCAATTATCGTTTTGGATGTCGACGCAGAGCTCCTTGAATTCCGGAATGCCGCCAGCATAAAAAAGCACCTCGCGCTTTTGAGCACCCGCAACATTTTTATTTACGCCGGTGAACCAGGAATCGGTTTTACCCAGCAGCCCTTTTGCAAGTTTCTCTTCGCACAATTCGTTCCATGCACGCTGTGCTGCAGGGTCAGCCTCGATAGTCTTGATGTTCATATCGAACACGTTCTGCATCAACCCCTCGTTCCAATCGATAGCTGTCGCCGAGCATCTTGGAATGTTGCAGAACACAGTCCCATTTTGTGGGCCAACAAGCGTGAAGAAGTTGGGGAAGCCGTGAACCATAAGCCCGAGATAGGTTTCGACGCCTTCCTCCCTCCAAACCTGATTGAGCGAACGACCATCTTTGCCATAAATCTCGATCCGGCTGAGCGAACCGCGAATAGCGTAGAAACCGGTAGCATAGATAATGACATCGACTTCGTACAATTTGCCATCCGAAGTGCGGATTCCAGTGGCCTCGACCTGGTCCATCGGCGTTTCACGTAAGTCGATCAGGTGGACATTGTCCTGATTGTAACATTCGTAATAATTGGTGTCCATCGGCACGCGGCGCGTTCCATAGCCATGGTCACGCGGGGTCAGTTTCTCGGCGGTCACAGGGTCTTTAACGCGTTCGCGGATCTTGCGAGCAACGAAATCTGTCACAACCTTGTTGGCTTCCGGATTTTCCAGATAGTCGTGGTAATTGCCCAACCACAGACGGAAACCTGGGCCTTTGTATAGGTCTTCATATGTTGCTTCGCGTTCCGCTTCGGGAACATCGAGCGTATCTTTATCAATCCATTTGTGCGGGAAGCCGGACAATGTGGTATCGCAGAATTCATTCAGCTTATTGTAGTTGCGCTTGATTTCATCCATCTCTTCCTGGCTGACTGGCGCGTTGCCCAGCGGGTTGGTCCAGTTGGGCGAACGTTGGAATACGTAGAGGTCTTTGGCGACCTTGGACATTTCCTGAATCACTTGAACCCCGGACGCCCCGGTGCCAACGACCGCAACACGCTTGCCTGTAAAATCGATCTTTGCGCCGTGATTACTATCGGGATCGCGCGGCCAGCGGCCTGTATGCCACCACTCGCCTTCGAACGTATAAACGCCCGGAACATTGGGCATTTGCGGCGCAGACAGCGGCCCCATAGCAGAAAAGAAAAACCGCGATGTGATGGGGGTTGATCCTCCCTCTTCGAGCTGGATTACCCAATATTTGTTTTCATCATCCCAGCGCGCGGTTTTCACGCGCTGATTGAAAATATAGTCCTTGCGGATGTCCATAAGGTCCGCAGCACTTTGCAGGTACGACAGCACTTCGGGCTGCCCGGCAAAGCGTTCGGTCCAGTTGAAATTCTGCTTCAGATCTTCGGACCAGAAATAGCTATACGTGTGACTTTCGGAATCGACGCGACAACCCGGATAGCGATTCCAGAACCAAGCGCCGCCGACATCCGGCGCGCCTTCAATACCCTTCACTTTGAAACCTTGCTCACGCAGCTTGTACAACTGGTACATGCCGGTGATGCCAGCGCCAATCACTACGGCGTCAAAATCTGGCTGCTTGCTCATCATCGTCTCCTAGGTACACTTCTCAATTTTCTTTGGCATTATAGCCGACTTTGTCATCGTGTCAGAATTTGACCGAAGCCTGTAAAGTTATTTCACGTCCGCGCGACACGACGCCG
>CAZQBS010000011.1:0-58843 GCA_964591835.1 uncultured Sphingorhabdus sp.
CGTAAGCTTCGCCCATGTTTTCGTCCGAAATCGCCCGTCGATGGCGGGTGTCAATTCGTTAACGATGAAGGCGAGAGAAGCAGGCGAGCTGATTGCATCTTTCTCGAATTCCATCAGCTTGGCTCGCACTTCCCCCGATACCAGATCGCGCATCGGTGCAGGAAAATATTGCCGCCAGCGGTCCTTGCCGGGCTGGTCGATGCCGACGATGATGAACGGCTTGGTCTTGCCCGCAGCGATCAGGCGAAGCGCTGATTTGTCGGCGGCCCACACTTTGTTGAAGTTCGAGCGTTTCGGGTCGAACAGGTTCTGGCCGTCGTGCATGTAGACGACACCGTAACGCTGTTTGCTGGCATCATAGCCGGGTGGCAACCAGACGACGACCCTGGTCGGCGCGATATGCTTCGATTCCAGTGCGCCCAGATCGACGAAACGACCCTGATCCCGCGCCAGCCCCTGCCGCGGGAGTAACGCAAGCAGTCCCGCCGCGCCGGTCGCCGCGACCAGCCTGCGGCGGTCAATCATTTACCCTGAACCAGCCGGATCGCAAAGCCGCCGCCCGGTGCGATCCGCATCGTCAGGCTGTCGCTGCTGGTCAGCATCTTGCTTTCGATGATGATTGAGTGGCGCTTCTCGGTGCGATAATCGGCATCATCGCCATCGCGGTAGATTTCGGCCTTGTACTTTTTGCCCGGCGTCAGGAAGTCGAGCTTAAAGGTGACGCTGCGCGCTTCTTCATCGCCCACTGCACCGATATACCAGTCTTCACCGCCGCGTTGCTTGCGCGCGATGGTAACGAAATCGCCGATCTCGCCGTTGAGGACGCGGGTGTCCTGCCAGTCGGTCGGCACGTCGCGAATGAATTTCATCGGCCCGGGATATTTGGCGTAGTTTTCGGGCGTATCGGCGACCATCTGTACCGGCGAATAGATTACAATATACAACGCGAGCTGTTTGGCGATGGTCGAGAGGATGTCGCTATTCTCCTGTCCCTTCAGGCTGAGAATGCCGGGGGTGAAATCCATCGGTCCTTCGAGCATCCGCGTGAAGACGACATTCGCTTCATGCTCGGGCGGGTTCTTGCCGCCCCATGCGTTATACTCCATCCCGCGCATCCCTTCGCGCGCCACCCAGTTGGGATAGGTGCGGTGGAGGCCAGTGCCCTTGACGGGTTCGTGGCTGTCGATGCCGACCTTGTATTTCGCAGCAGACTCAACGACGCGAAGTTGGTGGTTGACCATCCATTGGCCCTGATGCCATTCGCGGTATTTCTTTCCGTCGGGGTCTTCGCGTTCCATCTGTCCGGCGTCGGTGACATAGCCGGTTTTCACCACCATATAATTGCGGTCGGCGGCGAATTTGAACGCCTTGTCGAACTGGTTCTCGTAATGCGTGGCAGCCCCGCCGGTTTCGTGATGGCCGATCAACCGCACGCCCTTTTTCTTGCCATAGGCGACCAGCATATCGGCGTCGAAATCTTCGGTCGGCTGTGCAAAATCCATATCATGGCCGTTGCCGAACCAGTCGCCGTCCCAACCCACATTCCAGCCCTCGACCAGCAAATGCGGGATTTTATTGGCGGCGGCGAAGTCGATATAGCGCTTCACATTTTCGGTGGTCGCGCCGTGCTTTGGCCCGCGTGCCCAACTCCATTCGCCCTTGATCAAGTTCCACCAGACGCCCGCGAACTTGCCTGGTTTGATCCAGCTGACATCGCCCAGCTTGTTTGGTTCGTTGAGATTGAGCATCAGATGGCTGTGATAGATGCCCGCCGCGTCGTCGGCGATGATCAGGGTACGCCAGGGCGTGGTCCACGCACCCGTTTTCTGAACCTTGGGCTCGCCAGCGCCGGGGTGAAGCGCAGCGCGCAGCGTGTTGCCCTCGGTCCGCGCGACTGCCATGCCGGAATAATCGACCAAAGCGGCTTCGTGCAGCGCGACATGGGTGCCGTCGGCGAGCTTGACGGTGATCGGCGTGTCCGCATTGGCGACGGCGGATAGCGGTGTTTTATTGTAAAGATATTCCTCGCGATTCCACAGGAATGCAGGTTTCCACCAGGCGGTGCCATCGCTGGCGAAGGCGAACTCGGTCAGTTCGTCCGCGATGTTGGTTTGGGCCATATTCGGCTGCTCGGGGAATTCGTAGCGGAAGCCGACTCCGTCGTCATAGAGGCGGAAGGTGACGGTAAATACGCGTGCAAGAGCGGTGCTTTCCTTCAGATGCACCTTAAGTTCGCGGTAGCGGTTGCGGATGCTTTTCCATTCGCCCCAAGGCTGCGTCCATGTCTCGTCGAAATCGCGCACTTCCTGTCCGGTTACGGCCAAGCGGCGGTCAAGCTTGACCGCGTCGGTGAAGAGGAAGCCCAGCCTGGATGGTGCAAGGATTGCCTTGCCGTTGCGGGTTACGGCATAAGCTGCCCGGCCATCGCCGTCGATTGTTAGTGCGACACTCACCGCACCATCGGGTGAGGATGCGGTGGCAACCGGTTGGGCGCTGGCCGATGCCGTGGCAAGCATGATACCGCCAAGAACAGCAATGCTCCGGATGCCCGATACTCTAATTTTCTTGCTGCCCATGCTGCTACTCCTTGAGGTGGCCTACGCCATTTTTTCCATGATTTTTGCGGCATAGGCCGGGAGCGATCCCGGTGCAGCGCCGTTGACCGACTTGACCACGCGCCAGCGGCCGGGTTGTGCCGGTTGCCAGTCGGTGGCCGAACCGCTCATGTTGAACGCGCAAACCAGATGCTGGTTCGCGCTGCGCCGTTCGAATACCAGCTGATCGCCCTGCGCTTCGACAATTTTCAAATCACCCACCAGCATCGCTTCGTTTGCGTTGCGGAAAGCAATCAACTCGCGGGTCAATGCCAGCATCGACGCGGGATCGGCGTCCTCGACATCCACCGCCATAGCCTTGTGGTCCGGCCCCAAGGGCAGCCACGGCTCAGTTGTGCTGAAACCGCAATGCTCGGCGTCGGCCGACCAAGGCATGGGCGTGCGCGTTCCGTCGCGGCTGAGCGTTAATGGCCAGTTGGCGATAGCTTCGGGGTCCTGCAATTTGTCGAACGGAATATCGACTTGAGTCAGACCCAGTTCCTCGCCCTGCCAGAGGATGACATTGCCGCGTAGAGACACGAACAGCAGCATCACCATTGCGGCATAGGCCGTCTTCGCATCGTCTGGTGCCCAGCGGCTTATCCAGCGAGGCGCATCGTGGTTCGAAAACGCCCATGATGGCCAGCCGGTGCCGTCATCGTCGGGCCATGCCTCGAGCGCCTCGCGCACCAACGCAGGCGTCAGACGGTCAGCGTAGAGGAAATTGAAGCCGTAGGCGCTGTTGAAATGCGTGTCGCCGTAGGTGAACGCTTTCATCTCGCGATCGGAATCGGGACCGCCGACCTCCGCGACAGTAAAGCGCGCCGAATAGCAGTCGGTGAGCGCACGGATTCGCTCGATAAAGGCGGGGATGTCGGGATGCGACTGGTTATGGACCTTCATCTGGAAGTCGAAGGGACGTGTGCGCAAACCATTCCCGGCGAGGGCGGGCGGATTGTCCTTCAGCTCGGGGTCGTGCATCGCAAAGTTGATTGCATCGACGCGGAAGCCATCGACACCGCGGTCTAGCCAGAATTTGGCGACACCTAACAGCGCGTCCTGCACATCCGAGTTGTGAACATTCAGCTGCGGTTGCGAACTCAGGAAATTATGCATATAATATTGCCGTCGTCGCGCGTCCCATGTCCATGCGGGGCCACCAAATACTGACTGCCAGTTATTAGGCGGGGTGCCGTCAGCCCTGGCATCGGCCCAGACATACCAGTCGGCCTTTGCATTGTCCCGATTTGCACGGCTTTCGGCAAACCATGTGTGCAGATCGGACGTGTGGGAATAGACTTGGTCGATCAGGATTTTTAGACCGAGGCTACGGGCTCTGGCGACCAGCGCATCGAAATCTTCCAGCGTGCCGAAGATCGCATCGACACCGCAATAATCGGCGACGTCATAACCGAAATCCTTCATTGGCGAGGTGAAGAATGGTGACAGCCAGACGGCATGGACGCCAAGCGAAGCGATGTAATCGAGCTTGGCGGTGATGCCGGGCAGATCACCGATACCGTCGCCGTTACTGTCCGCAAAGCTGCGGGGGTAAACCTGATAAACGGTTGCGCCGCGCCACCACGGGCGGTCGATATTCAGCGCTGGGGCAGGCACGCGGTCACTCATTTTACGGTGCACAGCATGTAGCCCAGTGCGGGAAGCGAGATGGCGACCGAGCCGGGAAGGCGCGGGGTAGCCGGGCAATTGCCGCGCAGCGCGGTCAAGCGCGTCGCTGCTTTGCCGATTTCTACATTGGCGGTGAGCGGCGCGTTCGAGGTGTTGAAAACCACCAATACCTCCTCGCCCGACGCCTTGTCGATCCGCGAGACCGCGAACAGGCCAGGTTTTTCGCCATAGTTGCGGACCACCTGATCACCACGACGAAGCGCGACGCTTTCGCTGCGCAGTTTCGCAAGATCGGCTACCGCCTTGTAGATCGGGTGGCCGGTGTCGAAATTACTGTCCGCCGTGGTCGCGTTGGTCCCGACCAGCGTGTTGTCGTTATAGACCGCGACCTTGGACGGGAACATATCCTCGCGCGCGTCTTGATCATTGCCGTCACCCGCAAAACCTTGCTCGTCGCCCGAGTAAATCGTCGGGACACCGCGAAGCGTCATCAGCATGGCGTGACCGAGAAGGACGCGCTGCAATATTTCGGCGTCATTGGCTTTGGGATGGGCGAGCCGCATTTCGCGTGCGAACCGGCCGAAGTCGTGATTGCCGAGGAAGGTCGGGAGTTGCTTTGCCGTCGCTTGGCCGCCTTCATACAGATCGTCGCCTTCGAACAAGGTTGCAAGCAGGTCGGTACCCGCCCTTCCTGTGACGGTCTCGATTGCTGCGCGGCGGAACACGAAGTCGAGCACGCTTGGGAATTTTGCGACCCGCGTGTGCAAGGCCTGCGCCTGGACATCCATCCCGTCAGAGGCGACTTCGCCGAAGATGTGGAAGTTTAGAATGCCCTTGGACTTGGCGTGTTCCATGATTGCGGGCGCAAAGACCGTCCAGAATTCGGGGTTCACATGCCTTGCAGTGTCAATCCGGTAACCGTCGATGCCGAAGCGGTCGATCCAGCCTTTGTAGACGTCGATAAACCCTTGCACGACGTACGGGTCTTCGGTGGCGAAATCGTCGAGGCCGACAAAGTCTCCCATTGTCGAATTCTCGCCACGGAAGGTGGTGTTGCCGCGATTGTGGTAATATTTGACGTCATTCATCCATGCCGGAACCTTGATGTTCTTTTCAGCTTCGGGAACGATCGGCGTGTAAGCCTTGTCCGGATAGTCGGCGCGGTTGCGATATTCACAGGCGCTGTCCGGGCATTCCGCATATTGGATGACATCGGCGCTGTGATTGGTGATGATGTCCATATAGACTTTCATCCCGCGCTTGTGCGCCGTATCGACAAAGGCCTTGAACTCTGCGTCGGTCCCGAAATGAGGATCGACGGTGGTGAAATCGGTTACCCAATAGCCGTGATAGCCCGACGATTCCTGACCTGCACCGCCTTGGACGGGCTTGTTCTTGAATACTGGCGCAAACCAGATCGCTGTCGCACCCATGTTCTGGATGTAATCGAGGCGCTTGATGAGGCCCGCCAGATCGCCGCCATGATAAAAGCCCTTGTGCGACGGATCGAGGCCGGTCTTCATCTTGTCGCCCTTGAGGCCGCCTTTATCGTTCTTCACATTGCCATTTTCGAAACGGTCGGGCAGCACGAAGTAGATAACCTCGTCTTGCGGCAGGCGGTCGCGATAGGATTGGGCAACCGCAGGTGACGCCATCGTCAACGCAATCAGGCTGGCAAGCAATTTCACTTTCATGGGAGAGCCTTTTTCATTTCGAGGGGAGGGGCCGCACATCGGGCAGCAATATATGCTTTATGATCAGGCATTTGTGCCGCGACATGGGTGGCGTGCTTGTGCGATACCGCTATGAACTCCGCGAGCTGCTCTGCCGTCAACTGGTCTGCAAGCGGGTGATACCCTTTAGGCCGGAGGCCTTGTCCCCACATTACCTGCAGCCAGCCCAGTTCGGTGAACAGTTCCTCGTTGAAACGTACGATCCGGCCATTGGCGCTGAACAGTTCAATCTTGGCGGCAAGGCTGTCGGGGATATCCATTGCACGGCATTGTTTCCAGAACGCGCCGTCGCGGTCTTGTGCCTTGTAATGCAGGATGATGAAATCGCGTACTGAGCTGAACTCGAAATCCATCTGGCCGTTGAAGGCGTCGATATCGGCAATATCGAAACCGGCTGCGGGCAGGAAGTTAAGTAGCTTGGCAATGCCAGCCTGGATAAGATGGATACTGGTCGATTCCAGTGGTTCGAGGAAGCCGCTCGACAGCCCCAATGCCACAACATTTTTCTTCCAGATTTGCCGCCGCTTGCCGGTGACAAACCGCAACTGGCGCGGTTCGGCCAATGCTTCGCCGTCGAGGTTCGCCATCAACGTGTCGGTTGCTTCGGCATCGCTGATGACACTGCTGCAGTAGACATAGCCGTTGCCGGTGCGGTGTTGCAGCGGGATTCTCCATTGCCAGCCTGCGTCGCGCGCGGTTGATCGGGTGTAGGGGGTCAAAGGATCGGCCGATGCGCAGGGGACGGCGAGCGCGCGGTCACAGGGGAGGTAGTTCGACCAGTCCTCATAGCCGCTCTCCAGTGCCTGTTCGATAAGTAGTCCGCGAAAGCCCGAACAGTCGATGAACAGGTCGCCCTCTATCGTCTCTCCAGATGCCAATTTGACGGCTTCAACAAAGCCCGTTTCCGGTGCCAGCGTCACGTCGATAACTTGACCTTCGGTGCGGACGACGCCGCGCGCCTCCGCATATTTGCGCAGGAATTGTGCATAAAGTCCGGCGTCGAAATGATAGGCATAGGCTACACCGCTGGGTAGCGCGCCCGGCTTCTCGACGGGCCGGGCAAACCGGTTTTCAGCCGCCGCCAGCGCCGACGGCGAGTAATCCCAAAGCGACGATTCGCCGCCCTGCTGATGGTGCCGAAGCCAGTATTGGTAAAAGGGAAGCAGCCCCAAAGGCCGCCCGACCTGTCCGAAGGCATGGATGTAGCGATGCCCCGGCTCGGTCCAGTCGACAAACTCGATCCCCAGCTTGAACGAGCCTTGCGTGGCGCGAATGAATTCGTTTTCGTCGATACCCAAACTCTGGTTGAAAAGCTGGATCGCGGGAATAGTCGCTTCGCCAACCCCAACCGTGCCGATATCGTCGGATTCAATCAGGCGGATGTCATAGGCCGGCCCCAGAAAGCGCGCGAAAGCAGACGCTGCCATCCAACCGGCTGTTCCTCCTCCGACTATCACTATCTGTTTCAGAGCGCTCTCCATGCCCTTTACATACCCACAAAAAAAGCCCCCGCCACGTCAGGATTTCCTGTGCGCGGCGGGGGCCTGATTCCTAGTCCATCAGAACTTGAAGGTGAACCCGGCGAGGAACCGGCGACCGTAAATCTGATAGTCGATCACCTGGTTGCGCGAGGCACCGATCGCCGCAAAGCGTTCGTCGGTCAGGTTCTGGCCTTGAACGTAAACCGACAGTCCTTGCAATGCGCTGCCTTCCTGGAAGTCATAGCCGATCTGGCCATCAACAATCATTTCGGCAAGTGCGGTGCGGCGCGTAGGCGAGCCGCCGAAGCCAGTGAAATCACCGAGGAAGGTCGAACGGTAACGAACCGAACCGCGTGCGTTGAAGCCCCATTTTTCGAAGAAGGCGGTGCCGTTGGCGACCCATTTCGAATAGCCTGGGATCTGATCGACGTTGCCGTTTGCATCTTCGATCTTGGTTTTTGTGTAGCCGACGCCGCCGGTGATGCCGAAGCCGTCCAACGCTTCGCTGATGTTGTTGAATGGCAGGGTAATCGCCAGTTCGCCGCCATAAAGCTTGCCGCCGCCGGTGTTGAACGACGATTCAAGCCGTCCGATCAGCGTTGCTGGCGGAAGCCCGGTCGGCAACGGATAGCCTGCATAATCGAACGGGAAGCGCGTGCGATCAATGTAGCTTTTGACATCCTTGTGGAACAACTGCAGCGATATCACGCCCGACTGCCCGAAATATTTCTCGAAGTTCAGGTCGATCGCGTTGGCGCGATAAGGACGCAGTTGCGGGTTGCCACCATTACCGTCGATGAACGGCGCCAGACCGGTCGGGCTGTCGGCAATGGTGTTGTTGATTCCGTAGGATACTGCAACACGAAGGTCATCAAGACGCGGTCGCTGGATTTGGCGCGAAGCGGCGAAACGGATCACGAAGTCGCTGTCGAAACGCATCGACAGGTTCAGGCTTGGCAACACATCCCAATAGCCCGCGCTGGCGCGAACCGAGCGGGCTACGCCGCCGGCAAAGACCGTTCCGGACGAACCTTGGTCGGTATGGATGGCTTGAACGCCAATGTTACCGGTCAAGGTGCCGCTGCCCAATTCCTGTTCGATATCGGCTTGCAGATAGGCGGTCATCAGGTCTTCGGTGACGTTGTATGCCTTCGCCGGAATATCGGGCGAGGTGTTACGCTGCAAAACCAATGTGCCGTCGGCAATCAGGTCGCGCGCATCGTAGCTGGCGATTGGGCCAAGCCCGAGATAGCCGAGATTGGTTGGACGCAACAGCGCATCCGCCGGGATTGGAAGCTCCAAAGCCCCGCCACGAAGCCGGACGAGGAACTCGTCAGGTGTCAGGCTCTTTTGCCGGTCGGTGTAATTCATTCCGAATTTGATTGCCGAGAAAAAGCCCTCGACTTCTTTCTCGACGCCGACTCGATACTGCTTCAGTTCGTCCTCGATGATGCGGTTGTTGTAATATCCCGCCTGCGGCACGACGCCTCCGCCCCAGCCGAGCGGATCGGTCAGGCGAATAACAGCAGGATTGCTGTAGTCTAGAGTAGGATCGAAAACTGTGCCCGACGGCCCCGATGTAAAGCGGATCGTGTCGGTTGCGCCCAAACGCTCCCCGAAACCGGTGCCAGAATAGCTTTCGATGCTCAGTTCGTTACGGTCGGTGCGCGAATAGCCGATGTCGATAAAGGCTTTCCAGCCATCGTCGCCATCATATTCGGCGTTGTAGCCGAACGAATAGAGGTCGGCCTTGCGCTGGAAAATGTCGTTGCGGACAACGCCCTGCACATTGTTGAACGTACCGGCCGTGACGAAACCGTCCGAAACGGTCGTGCCCGTAGGTCCGGTCGTGCCAAATGCACCGAAGCCCAAAGGCAGTTCGATGCCGCGCTTCGACTGGTCGTCTTCGAAGTTCGAATAGAAACCGTCGAAGGTCAGGCGGATGGTGTCCGATGCCTGATACTGCAACGTGCCATTGAGACCGAGGCGCTTCAACTGCGTCGAGGTCACGAACGATTTCGAACCACCGATAACGGCGGGCGATGCTGCGGTGCCTGCACCGGCATAACCCCAGGCGTTGAATTCCTGAAGCTGGTAAGGCTCGTCAACATAGGATGCCGACAATGCGATGCCGATGGTGTCGTCGGCAAACTGGTCGATGTAGGTTGCGTTAGCGCGGTATCCGTATTTCTTGGAACCTGCGTTCAACGCCCCGAGATCGGCGTATGTGCCGCGTGCGCCGACGGCCAGAACCTGCTTGCCATAATCGAGCGGGCGGACGGTGCGGATGTCGATAGTACCGACGAGGCCTTGGCCGACCAGCGAGGCGGTCGGTGACTTGTAGACGACCACCTGGCTCACGATTTCCGACGGATATTGGTCGAACTCCACCGCGCGGCTGTCGCCCGTCGATGTTTGCTCGCGACCGTTCAGGACGGTCTGCGAGAAGTCGGGGCCGAAGCCGCGGATCGAGATGTTGTTCGAACGGCCGTTCAACCGCTGCGAGGTCACGCCTGGCAGACGGGCAATCGACTCGCCGATCGAAGCGTCGGGCAGCTTGCCGATGTCTTCAGCCGAAACCGACTCGACGATCTGGTCGTTGTTTTTCTTTTCGTTGACGGCATTTTCGAGCGACGCGCGGAAGCCTGTGACTATGATGGCGTCCGTTTCGTCTTCGGCAGGAACGGCATCTTGCGCGAACGCAGGTGCAGCAAATGCAGCAACCATCGCTGTACTCACCGCCACGCGGCTGGCGCTGTGCGCGAAACGGCGCGCAGAATTAAACTGGAACTTGGCCATGATTCACTCCCCTAAATGGCCCCGACCAATTGAGCGGCGGGTGCCGGCTACAGTGTCGCATCCAGACGCAGGCTCGCTCGGATGCAAAATAATGATTACAAAATGCGCCTCGCGGGCCGATTTGACCACAAATCCACATACGTATTCAGATTATGCATTGGCGGCTGTTGTAAAATTAACACAGCAGGCACCCAACCCGGCAGATGGCCACGCAACCGATTGCGCTTCGTATCGCCGGGGTTTACCTTCAGCGCAGGAGCAGCAGAGATAATGGCCGTCAAAGCCACTTCATTCGATATTGCGCAACTTGCAGGCGTTTCGCAGCCAACGGTTTCGCGGGCGTTGCGCGGCAGCACAACCGTGTCCGAGCAGACGCGAAAGCGGATCGAGGCCATTGCCCAGCAGCTGAATTACAAGGTGGACAAGAACGCGTCAAACCTGCGGCTTCAGGAAACGCGTACCCTGGCGCTTCTATTCTTTGAAGACCCGACGCCCGACGAGACCGGCATCAACCCCTTCTTCCTGTCGATGTTAGGCTCGATTACCCGAACCTGCGCACTGCGAGGTTATGATTTATTGATTTCTTTCCAGCAGTTATCTGCCAACTGGCATGTAGATTATGAGGATAGCCGAAAGGCCGACGGTATCATTCTCCTTGGCTATGGCGATTACGAATTATACCGCGAGAAGCTTGAAAAACTGGTCGAGCAGGAAACCCATTTTGTTCGCTGGGGCTTTGCCCAAGAAGGGCAGCCGGGCACTACCATCGGATGCGATAACTTTCGGGGGGGGATGGATGCTGCGCGGCATCTGATGCAGCATGGGCGCAGGCGGATTGCGTTTTTGGGCGATGCCAGCAGCCATTATCCGGAATTCCAGGATCGCTATCGTGGAAGCTGTGAGGCGCAGGGGGCTGAGGGGATGGTTGCCGATCCCGCCTTACAGGTTGATGCCCTCAATTCGCAGGAAGCAGGCTTTGATGCTGCAAATATCCTGATCGGCAGCGGTACAAAATTCGACGCGGTTTTTGCAGCGAGCGATACCATTGCCATCGGCGCGATGAAGGCGCTCCGCGAACGCGGGCTGGTTGTTCCGGGAGACGTCGCGATTATCGGCTTCGACGATATGCCCGCCGCTAGCATGACCCATCCGCCGCTGACCACCATCCAGCAGGATTACAAACGCGCGGGCGAGGTGCTGGTCGACAGCCTGCTCAAGCAGATCCGCAACGAGCAGGCGACGACGGCAGTGTTGCCCGCGAAGCTAATCGTCCGCCAGTCCTGCGGCGCGCACTGAACGAAGCGTTGCTTATACGTATGCGGTGCGTTGCGGAGCATTGCGACCGGCTCTGCTTTCTGTCAGCCTGCCGCACATAAAATAATAGCTTTTTGAGGGGAGCGACGATGGAAAAACCGCGTCAGGGATTTTGGGGGCTGTGGAATATCAGCTTCGGCTTTTTCGGAATCCAGATCGGCTTTGGTTTGCAAAACGGCAATATGTCGCGGATTTTCCAGGCGCTGGGTACGAGCCTTGACGATTTGCCAGCGCTCTGGATTGCGGCTCCGCTGACCGGCTTGCTTGTGCAGCCTTTAATCGGCCATTTCAGCGACCGGACATGGTTTGGCAGGCTTGGGCGGCGGCGCCCTTACTTTCTCGGCGGCGCTATTTTGGCTGCGCTTTCGCTGCTCATCATGCCGTTGGCCGAGATATTGATCTTCGCGGCGGTCATGCTCTGGGTGCTCGACGCCTCGCTCAACATTTCGATGGAACCATTCCGCGCATTTGTCGGCGATATGCTGCGTAAGGACCAGCATACAGCGGGTTATTCGGTGCAAACGGCCTTTATCGGCGCGGGCGCGGTGGTCGGCTCGGTCTTTCCCTATCTGCTCGATGCATGGGGCGTCGCCAATGTCGCGCCGGCAGGTCAAATTCCCGACACCGTCAAATACAGCTTCTGGTTTGGCGGGATTGCCCTGTTTTTCGCTGTGATGTGGACCATCCTCAGCACAAAAGAATATAGCCCCGCCGAAATGGAGGCGTTTGACGGACCGCCCGCTGACAGCGGCGCAACCATCCGAGCGCTGGCCGCGCGCTCGTTGGGCGGGGCTGGCATCTGGGTTGCTGCCGGTGCCGTCGTGGCAGCTTCGGTGCCGCTGGCAGGACTGGAAAAGGAAGTCTATTTGCTCGGCGCGCTGCTTGCAGCCTACGGAATAGCCAGCTTGTTGGCGATCAATCTCGCAAAGTCGGGGCGCGACAACAATGTGCTGTCACATATCGTCGGTGACTTTTCGGGAATGCCCGACATCATGAAGAAATTGGCGCTCGCACAGTTTTTCAGCTGGTCGGCGCTGTTTATTATGTGGATTTATACCACGCCGGTGGTCGCGCAATATATGTTCGGCTCCGCCGATCCGGCGAGCGCTGCCTATGGCGAAGGCGGGAACTGGGTCGGAACTTTGTTTGCGATTTATAATGGCATCGCGGCATTGGCGGCGCTGTTCGTCCTGCCGACGCTCGCCAGAAAAATCGGCAAAGTGAGAACCCACATGTTCTGCCTGCTGGCCGGGGCGGCTGGCTATGCCAGTTTCCTTTTCATTCGCGATCCGAATCTGCTGATCGTCTCGGAGGTCGGTATCGGCATTGCGTGGGCGTCGATCCTCGCTATGCCATATGCAATATTGGCATCGAGCCTGCCGCAGAACAAGCTTGGCATCTATATGGGCCTGTTCAATGTGTTCATCGTTGTGCCGCAATTGCTGGTCGCGACGGTGATGGGCACAATCCTTAAAACCTTTTTCCCGACCGAGCCGATCTGGACGATGGCCTTTGCGGCCGTCGTCATGGCACTGGCTGCACTTGCGATGTTGCGGGTGCCTGACGATGCGAGGTTGACTCAAGCCGCATAGGGACGGCAAGCGACTCCCACCATATTTGGGAGAAATTCTATGCAGTCGGTCAGCACCGAGCGCCATGACGATGTACTGGTCGTCCTCGTCAATAACCCGCCGGTCAATGCGCTTAGCTGGCACGTCCGGCAGGGATTGCACGACGGCTTTGCCGAAGGCTTGGCCGACGACGGCGTTAAGGCGATTGTGCTTCGGTGCGACGGCTCGACCTTTATCGCCGGTGCCGACATCACCGAGTTCGGCAAGCCGCCGCAAGGACCGGACTTTAACTCGGTGCTGAACTTGATCGAGGGCGCGTCCAAGCCGGTGGTTGCCGCGATACACGGAACCGCGCTCGGCGGCGGTCTGGAAACGGCGCTGGTATGCCATTACCGAATTGCCGTGCCGTCGGCGAAGCTTGGGGTGCCGGAAGTCAAACTCGGGCTTTTGCCCGGTGCGGGCGGGACTCAGCGGTTGCCGAGGCTGATCGGTGTAGAAGCGGCGGCGACAATGTGTTCGCTTGGCGAACCGGCATCGGCAGCCAAGGCGAGGGATATGGGACTGGTCGATGCGCTGGCGGGCGAAGGAACCCTGGCCGCCGACGCAATTGCCTTTGCGCGCGAGATGATCGCCAAAGGCCCACGCCCGACGCGCGAGCTGGCGGTCAACGGAGATGCTGGCATAATTGAACAGCTGAAGACATCGAACGCGCGCAAATGGAAGGGCTTTGAGGCACCGTACGCCAATCTGGCATGTGTCGAGGCGGCGACCCGGCTGCCGTTCGACGAAGGGCTCAAGTTCGAGCGCGCCGAATTCCTGAAGCTTATGGGCGGATCGCAATCGGCGGCGCAGCGCTATATGTTTTTCGCCGAACGTCAGGCGGCCAAGATCGACGGGCTGCCCAAAGACGTCGCGCTGCGCGAGGTCAAAAAGGTCGGCGTGATTGGCGCGGGCACGATGGGCGGGGGGATTTCGATGAACTTCCTCGCCGCCGGGATTCCGGTGACGATTGTCGAGATGGTGCAGCAAAATCTCGATCGCGGTGTTGGCGTGATCCGGAAGAATTATGAGGCTTCGGCTGCCAAGGGGCGTTTTACGTCGGAGAAAGTCGAGGCGATGATGGGCGCATTGACGCCGTCGCTTTCGTTGGACGATCTGGCCGATTGCGACCTTGTTATTGAGGCAGTCTATGAAAGCATGGACGTCAAGAAAGAGGTGTTCGGAAAGCTCGACGCCATCTGCAAACCCGGCGCGATTCTGGCCTCAAACACGTCCTATCTCAATGTCGACGAGATCGCTGCTAGCACATCGCGGCCGCAGGATGTGCTCGGGATGCATTTTTTTTCGCCGGCCAATGTAATGAAATTGCTTGAAGTCGTGCGTGGCGAACAAACCGCGCCTGAGGTGCTCGCAACCGCGATGGCGGTGAGCAAGAAGATCGGCAAGGTAGCGGTTGTGGCCGGAGTTTGCCACGGCTTCATCGGCAACCGGATGCTCAGCCAGCGCCAGATGCCCGCTATGCAGTTGCTGCTAGAGGGCGCGACGCCTGCGCAGATAGACAAGGTGCACACAGACTTTGGAATGCCGATGGGGCCGTTCCAGATGAGCGACCTAGCTGGACTCGACATCGGCTGGCACCGCGATCCTTCAAAGGTCGAAACGATCCGCGATGCGCTTTGTGCGGCCGGGCGTTTCGGACAGAAAAATGCCAAGGGCTTCTATGATTATGACGAAAAACGCGTTGGCACGCCGAGCGCCGAGGCTTTGACCATCATCGAGGAATTCCGTGCGACTTCGAATTTAGCGCAACGCGATATCTCCGATGAGGAGATTGTCGAGCGCACACTTTATCCGATGGTCAATGAGGGACATCTGATCCTCGAAGAAGGCAAGGCGCAGCGCGCTTCGGATATCGATGTCGTCTGGATTTACGGCTATGGTTGGCCGATCTATCGCGGTGGTCCAATGTTCTGGGGTGACATTGAAGGCGCTGGCAAGATTGTCGCCGCGCTTGAGCGACACGGTGTAAAGGTTGCCGACAGTTTGAAGGCAAAGGCCTAGGCGACGTCCTCTTTAATTATCCTAAAGGCCATTTTGACGACATTCGTAGACCAGAAATTGAGGGTAATCCCGAGATGATGGCGCAGGGGCTTCGTTTGAGAATCATTGGAAGGTCCAGTCGCACATGGGTGTCAGAGCAGCTTTCCCGCTACGTGCGGACACGCGAACAAGTGTGGGTCTTAGCCCGTCACCAATTCGCACCGAGCCTGGAAAAGGTCCAGCCAGCATGACCCTGCGCCTTGAACGCGACGGTCCGATCGGTCGAATTCTGATCGATCGGCCCGAAAAGCGCAATGCCTTCAACCAGGAGATGTGGGAGCAATTTCCCGTGCTGCTGAAGGCAGCTCTGATCGACCGGGCGATCCGCGTGGTGATAGTGCAATCTGCGACGTCCGGAATGTTCTGTGCAGGTGCGGATATTTCCGAACTGATGTTGTACAAAGACAATGCGGCCTGGCGCGAAGCCAATCAGGCGGCGATCAATCGCACCCAGCACGAACTGGCGCGCTTCGCCAAGCCGACTATTGCCTTTATTGATGGCGATTGCGTCGGGGGTGGCTGCGGCATTGCCCTTGCCTGCGATATCCGCGTGGCAACGGCGCAGTCGCGGCTTGGGATCACGCCCGCAAAGCTTGGGCTGGTTTATCCGCTGCACGACACCAAATTGCTCATCGATCTGGTCGGGCCGGGGCAGGCAAAGAAGTTGCTCTATACCGGCGAACTATTATCTGCAGAGCATGCGCAACACATTGGGCTGGTCGAGATCATCGACGACAATGCAACCTCACTGGCGCGGCAAATAGCGGAAAATTCCACGCACAGTATGCATGAAATCAAGGGCTTCGTTCGCCGCATCCTCGACGGGCAGGCCGATGACGATCTGGAAACCAGGCGCATTTTTGCCGAGGCATTTACCAAGCCCGATTTTCTGGAGGGCTCTGCGGCGTTTCTCGAAAAGCGAAAGCCAAAATTCTGATGGCCGATTTCGCGGGTGGTGACTTGTGCCAATCGCCTAGGCCAGTAGCACCGTCGATCCCGTCGTTTTTCGTCCTTCGAGATCGATATGCGCCCGTGCTGCATCTTCGAGCGCATAACGTTGGCCGATGTTAACCTTGATGATTCCCTGCCGGAACATATCGAAGACATATTGGCTCCCCGCCGCGCGCTCGGCGGCGTGGTGGTAATAATCGAATAGCGTCGGGCGGCAGCAATAGAGTGAGCCTTTCTGCGCCAATATGCCCAGATCGACGCCCGTTACGGGCGCATCGGCGTTGCCGTAACTGACAATCAGACCGCGCCGCCGTGCGCTATCGAGCGAAGTTTCCCAGGTCGACATGCCAATTCCGTCAAACACAACTTCGGCGCCCCTGCCGTCGGTCAGCAGACGGACCTGTTTTGCAACGTCCTCCTTGCCGTAGATGATGACATGATCTGCCCCAGCCTCGCGGGCCAGTGCTGCTTTCTCATCGGTGCTGACCGTACCGATGACTGTTGCGCCGACATGCTTCAGCCATTGTACAAGCATCAGGCCAACACCGCCCGCCGCCGCGTGAACAAGTACATTCCATTTGGGTTGCACCTTGGCACAGCGTTCGACGAGAAATTCGGTGGTGCAGCCTTTCAATATGCCAGCGGCAGCGGTCTCGTCGCTGATATCGGCGGGGATCAGGAACAGACATGCAGCTTGGATATTGCGTGCGGTGGCATAAGCGCCGAGCATCGGTCCAAAACAGCACACGCGGTCGCCGACCTTCCAACCGGTAACGGCATCGCCGATGGCTTCGATCACCCCCGCCGCTTCCAGCCCGAGGCCGCTGGGAAGCGGAACGGGATAAGTCCCGCGCCGGTGATATGTGTCGATGAAATTCAGCCCGACAGCGCTATGCCGCATCCGCACTTCGTCAGGGCCAGGCGGCGGCAAATCTACATCGATCCAGCTGATGACTTCCGGCCCGCCATGCGATTCAATCTTTGCGGTTCTTTCCATTTTCATGATGCTCCTGCCCATTCGCGCTTAATCAGTAGCACTTCGAGCCCGCCATCGCATAGCGTGTTGCGTTGGGTTAATTCCGATCAGTAAAACGACAGGATTCGATCGATTTCTAGAGATATTTCTCTGCCCCGGAAAACAGCGATCAAGCCTGCCCAGAGGTAGGGTAATAAACTGCGGTTTCGGATGATCGCTTTATAAAGCGGCGGCAGAGGCATCGCGCAAGAAGATGGACGGGATAATCAATACAGATGACACGGTTCCTATGCTCAGCGGTCGATATAGTATGATTGACCCAGCTCTGGCTTCGGTCGTGCCGGACGAACGGACGCGCACCGCTGCAGAGCGCAGCGCGAGCAGTCGCGGTTGGCGGATGACATTTCTCGCATGGCTCTCGCAGAATATGGCCATCGGTTTGACCTTCGGGGTCTATGGAACGCTGATCACCTCGTTTGAACGCATTTATGGTGTCAACCGGTCCATTAGTACGCTCGGTATATCACTCGTATTATTGGCGTTTGCATTGGTCGGGCCGATTGCCGGATCGTTGCTTCACCGCATCTCGATCAAGACGGCCATGATCACTGGTGCGTGCCTGAGTGCTTCTGGCTATGCGCTGGCCAGTTCGGCCAGTTCGATGCCGTCGGTTTTGCTTTGCTACGGTTTACTAATCGGGCCGGGGGCCGCATTGCTCGGTGGCATGCTGCCTTCAGCGCTGATTTCTAACTGGTTTGAAACGGGCAGAGGGCGGGCTCTGGGGATCGTCAATATGCCGCTTTTGGTTGCGGTCGCGCCGGTCGCTTCATCGTGGATTTTGGCGCAATGGGGGCTTTCCAGTGTCTTTGTGGTTTTGGCGATACTCATGCTGTGCCTGATTCCGATGCTCTTTTTGATCATCGATCATCCCGGCAAAAGAGGATTGTTGCCGGTCGGCAGACACGAGAGGGAAAGCGGTTCGGTCGAACAGCCAAAACATGCGCTGATGGGTTATGGGTCGCTTGTTGGTCGGCCGATTTATTGGGCCATCGTTTTGCTCGGCTGCGTTATGGCCGCAGGTGGCACGGTAATGAGTATCCATATCGTGCCGATGGCCGTTGGCCTTGGTGTCGATCCCGGTAGGGCCGCGCTGCTGTTGGCGTCAATCGGTGGACTGGGGATTTTGGGTTCGCCGTTATTCGGAATGATTACCGACCGTTTCGGCGGGATCGCTGCGCTTTCGCTCAATGCGATGCTGCAAGCTTTGCTTTGGTCGGTGATGCTCGTCCAGCCGTCATTTCCGGTGCTGCTGCTCGTCAGTTGCGGCCTCGGGCTGACCGCAGGCGGGATGATTGCCAGCCTCAGCTCCACATTTTCGGAATATTTCGGAACAGCGAACTTTGGCCGTGCTTACGGATTGTTTGCATTTTGCTCGCTGCCCTTCATAGTCGGCGCACCGGTGCTGGCGGGCTATCTGTTCTCGACGCAGGGGAGCTATCAATCGCCATTCGGTGGGCAGATAGCTGCGTTTATCCTTGTTGCAACTCTTGGGGCGACCCTTGTTTGGCAGAGAGGACGTATCCACCCATGAGCCTGCCGCAGAAAAAGTCAGTCGACCGGATCAGCCGAGCTTTGGCACCTTGGCTGGAAAGCCAGATTGCGAGCGCGACCGACATGCAAGTGCGGAACATCGTCGCACCCAAGCAAGGATTGACCAGCGACACCATATTGTTCGAGGCGGTCTGGGAGGACGGCGGTGGTTCGCAAATGCGTCCGCTGGTCGCGCGCATCCAGCGCGAGACGGTCTGCCCGATGCTGGCAGATGTCTTCTTTCAGCATGATGTGATGCAGGCGATCGCGGCGCATTCGGAAGTCGCTGTCCCGCACATTGCCTTTGCCGAACGCGATGGTACTGCGCTGGGTCAGCCCTTTTTCCTGATGGACAGGGTCAATGGCCTTGTCCCGTCGGATTTTCCGCTGTTTCATTCAGAAGGATGGATCTTTGACCTGCCCGTCGAACACCGCACGCGGTTGTGGTGGAATGGCATAGAAGAGATGGCAAAATTGCACCGCCTCGACGGCGCGCAATTCGCATTCATCGGCACTACGGAAAACCACCAGGGCTCCCTTTTCTATTTGCACAATTTCATCGGCAAATGGCTGGAATGGGCGGCGCAAGGGCAATCCTTCCCCGTCCTTGAAGTGGCACTCTCTTATCTATGCGATAACGTGCCTGCCGGTGAGCAATCAGGATTGGTATGGAACGACGCGCGGATGGGCAACACGATGTTTGCCGACGATCTGAGTGTGGCCGCATTGTTCGATTTCGAGGTCGCTTCGCTCGGGCCTGCGGAGATTGATCTGGCATGGTGGCTTTATTGCGAAGATTTGTTCAGCGAGCAATTCGGTGTCGAACGGCTGGCCGGCATCCCGCTCGCGCAAGAGGCCATTCGCGGTTTTGAGCGGCTGTATGACCGCGCGATGCCCGACTTCGATTATTACCTCGCGATTGCCGCGCTGAAACACGCGGTCCTGTCTATCCGTGACTATAGCAACGGAAAGACCGTCGAAACCCCCGAGGCGTTGCCCGGATTTGCCATCGACCGGCTCGCTCGATCCATCGAACGTCACAAGCAGGTTCAGGCCTGAGGAGAAACCCATGACCGACCGCCCCGCAGGTTCCGCAAAGCTGATAGGCGTCGGCGACGTTATGATTGCCCGCTACGACGACAGTTTGCTCGACCCGGCGGCCCCAGTTCTGCAGGCTGCGGACTTCACCTTCGGCAATTGCGAATGGCCCTATTCCGACGAGGCAGGCGACACGCATCCGGTCGAAGCGCATCTCAATGACAATGTCGAGGGTGATGACCTGTTCACCCCGGGTGATCCCGAAGCGGTGCGACTAAAGGGCCGCAAAGGTTTCGATATACTGTCCTTTGCCAACAACCACTGCCTACACGCCGGTTACCGCGCGTTCCTGCGGACGATGGATGTGATGCGCGAATCCGGCATTGCACCAGTTGGCGCGGGCAAAGACATTTCCGAAGCGCTCGCCCCGGTCTATCTCGAACGCAATGGCGTCCGCGTTGCGTTCGTTGGCTGCACCTCGGCGCTACTTCCCGGCACCCATGCGGGCAGGCGGACGCCGGGCGTTGCGCCCCTGCGCCGCCATAGCTATTTCCGCAATCCCAACTGGAATGATTGGGGACTGGCACCGCAGGTCGGCACGCTTGTTGATCGCGAGGATTTGGAAGCGCTTTGTGCCAGCATCCGCACCGCCCGCGAGAACGCCGATATTGTCGTGCTCAGCGTCCATTGGGGGATGGTCGAGGACAGAATTGAAATCGGCGATTATCAGCGCGAGGCGGCACGTGTCTTTATCGACAACGGGGCTGACCTAATCCTGGGGCACGGTACGCTCGTCACCAAGGGCATCGAGATGTATAAGGGCAAGGCGATCTTTTACTCGCTCGGCAAGTTCCTGATGAAAGGCCCGCGTCCGACAGGTGAGGTACCCATCGGCGTCACTGCTGCGGTTGGCAAGGAAACACGCAAGGGCATAGCCGCGATGATCGAGATCGAGGATCGGTGCATCGCTAGCGTCGCTTTCACTCCGACCTTTGCTGACGAAAATTCGCGCCCGAGTTTCCTGACGAGCGATCATCCGATGTTCGGCGAGATTGCCGATGATATCGACACGATCAGCAAAGCAGCCGGATTTTCGACGACATTTGCACGAACGGCTGACCGCGTGACTATTTGCTGAGGTGGCTGGGAGAAATGGCTTTGGCTAACGCACAACCCATCTTCTTGGTCGGTAAACAGGATAACAGATGCGAATAAAGTGATCGGCCCAACCAACAGGTTTAAAGCCCGATCACCTATTCGATTCAGCCGCCAAAGCGATAGCGCAACTCAAAACCGATGGTGCGCGGTGCGCCGAAGAAGCCGCTCTGGATACCAAGCAGGTTTGACCCCACGTTGCTCGATGCCAGATAATCTTTGTCGAACAGGTTGCGGACAAAGACGCTGGCGTCAACGGGTGATCCACCGATACCGCCAATTTCGAGGCGGGCGTTGACCAAATCATAAGCGGGCAGGACTGCGTCCGATGATTGAACGCTGCTCGAATGGTAGAAATCGCCGCTTAGCACCATTTTGCCGAAGCTTTCGGGGACGGGCAGCGTCCAGCGTACTCCTGCAGTAAAGGTCTGCTTGGCGACAAGATTGAATGGCACCGCCAATACGCGAAGATAGGACTGAAGGTCGCTGGGAACGGTCAGTGACCGGGTCTTCAAGTCAAGGAACGTGGCACCAGCCTCGAAGGAAAGGTTGGACGTTGGCGCAATCCGTGCCGAGAGGTCGATACCGGCGACCTGGGTCGATCCGGCGTTGACGAGCAATGTACCACCGCTCGGATCATTGTTGGCGTTGCAATCGCCGTCTGGTGACCTCGGTGCCAAAGTCCCACCGACCGCAGTTGTGCTGCACGTTGCTTGCGTGTTGAGGCCAGAGACTGGCACTTGCACATTACTATACCAACCGATGAACGGCGAGGCGTTAAAGCGGAATGCGACGTCGCCTGCGCGGAAATCCGAACGAACACCCGCCTCGATATCGGTCACCTTTTCAGGCTGGAACGACTGAAACGGGATCAGGCGGCCGGCAAGTGTCGGGCTGTTGATGCCTCCTGCGCGGTAACCGCGACGCGTAACGGCGTAGAGGAATAAATCGGAGGACGCCTGCCAGTCCAACCCGACTGTCCACGTTGGTGCCTTTGACGAAGTCTTGTTGATGCTGCTATTGCGGATCGCGGCGACTGCGTTGTTGCAATCTGCGGGTTGCAACACGGGGTCGGGCGACGTGCCGCCACCGACGCAGGCCGAAATGTCATCCCAAGTATACCGGAAGCCCGCATTGAAGCGAAGGCCGTCAACCACGGAGTCGAGCTTGTACCCGACATTGGCGAACAGCGCTTTGCTGGTTTCTGTAAAAAAGCCATAATTGAACGGTGCGTTGGTGATGCCGGGTAGGATGAAGATCGGAATATAGGTCCCGGTTGGCCCCTTTGGCTTGCTCTTCAGATAGAAGCCGCCGACCAGCCAGTCGAGCCGGTCATCCGCCGCTTTGCCTCTAAACTGCAACTCGTCGGTAAATTGTTCGACGTCAGAGGTCTGGCGGCCGCCAACGACCATGACGGGTAGCCCGCGCGGGATCGCGCCGGTGCCGTCTGAGATCAGAGTCGGCAGGCCGTCAACACTTGAAAAATAGTCGATCTTGGTGTGTCGGTAGCCGAAGATGTTCACCAGCTCAACCGCGTCAGAAAGCTGTGCCTGCGTGCGATTGGTGATACCGAAGCGGTCGGCGCGCTCGAAGGCGTTAACATCTGAATTGATACTGCGAATCCCGCGCGCGCGTTGCAACGCGAGTTGCGCTTGCGCTGCCGAGAGGGTTCCAGTCGCGGTCAGAGCGTTCGGCCCTGCGAAAACGTTAACGAGTACCGACGCACCGCCGGTCGACCGGTTGCGGTAATAGTCGACAATCGTGGTATTGGTCAGGCCTTCGACCGGCTCGAGAAGCAGCGTTCCGCGTAGCGCGCGAGAATTGAGATCGTCGGGATCGTTGCCAACTCCGATATTCTGGGTCCATCCGTCGCGCTTTTGATATTGCCCTGAAATACGGAGCGCTGCTTTCTGGTCCGCGATGGGAATGTTGATCGCGGCCTCGGCGATACGCGCGTTGTGGCTGCCGTAAGATGCCTGCACATAGCCTTCGAAATTATAGGTTGGCGTTGTGGGGTAATACAAGATGGCGCCGCCGGTGGTATTGCGACCAAAAAGCGTCCCTTGCGGCCCCTTCAGCACCTGTACAGACGACAGGTCATAGGTCGGAATGCTCGAACCCAAAGTCGGCGCCGGGACTTCGGCAAAATAGCTGATGACGCCGGGAGCACTATTCCCTGCAAGCGCCTTTGACTGGCCGCGCACCGAGAAGTTGGAATTTTCGCGTCCACCCGATCCGGCGAGAAAGACACCCGGCGTTTTGAACAGCAGATCCTGCGTGTCGCGGATCTGCGCCTGGCGAAGCGACTCGCTGCCGAATGCGGTTACCGAAACCGGCGTGGATTGGATGTTTTCTGCGGTACGACGTGCGGTGACGACGATATCGCCGTTCGAGACCTCGTCATCAGAGGTATCCGATTGTGCTTCGGCGGGGGTATTTGTTTGAGCAATCACAGGTGCCGCCGTCGTGAGCAGCAAAAGGGTTATCATGCACTTTGAGCGCGCAAACGAAGTCATCGGTATATCCTCCCAGTAAGGTCAACTATTATTGTTTTCTTGCAAGGGTGGATGCATCGGCGACGATGCTGATATACCTACCTTTAGAAGGGCAGTTAGAAATTTGGTCCAATATTCCGTAACGGAATCGTTCCCGCTAAACCTTGTAGAAGCCCTCTAGCTGCGCACTTGTATCGTTTACCCGTGCACGCCTTCCGGCGGCGGTCGTGGATGAAGCGCCGGCCGCCTCTTCATCGAAATTGAAAACAGGGCCGTCGAATAAAGCATCAATCGTTGCGCGAGCAAGGCGTTCGGGGGCGACGGCGCCGGTCACTTCCACCGGAATGCCCTTGCGCGCCAAAACTGAGCGAAGCATCGGCGTGTCGGCAATTTTGAACAGCAATGTTTGAACCGCGACACCAAAGGGTTGCAATTCGGCCCAGAGAGATTCCCCGAGATTGAGAGCATAGGCCTTGCTCGCGGTATACATCGCAGCACGCGCGCTGCCACCTAAAGCTGCTTCCGATCCCACAATGAGAAGCGCTCCGCTGCCTTGTTTCACAAATCGTCGGCTGAAGTGATGCAACGCCTCGGTCAGAAAACCGATGTTGCGGTCAATGACGATGCGCCATTGTTGGATTGGCACATCGGAAAATAACTGCCCCGAAGATTCGGCCCCAGCGTTAAACACGACCAACGCGAGATCGATTGAGTCGGTGGCGCTGGCCAAGCGATCCACTGCGTCAGCATCGCCGAGATCGAGCGCCAGCGTTTCAAAGCTGACATTGTGCCGTGACCCAATACGCTGGGCGGTCGCCGCGAGCTTTTCGGCATTGCGCGCGATCAAAAGGCAATGCACTCCCCGCCGTGCCAGATCGTCCGCAAAGGCGGCGCCGAGTCCGTCCGAGCCGCCCAGGATCAATGCCCAGCGTCCTGAAAGTGAGGCGTCGACGGCACTCATTGCGTTTGCGGCAGCACGACGTGCTGTGCCGAATTTCCAATAGCCGTCGATCCGAACTGCTGCATACGGCGTCCTTCGAGAGTAGCCAATAAAGTGAAAAGCGCCTGATCTGCGTCTGGGCTAGCCGAATTTATATGGGCTTCGAGCACCGCTTCGGCTGCGGTCAGATCGGCAAATTTCTGGCTTAGATATGCCTCTATATCGGCAAGGTTGAGCGCCGCCACATCAGCGCCAAGCGCATCGGCGCGGCTCATCCATTCGACCAACTGGACCGCCTGCGCCTTATGTGCTCCGTCAACTTCGGATGCCGGAGTTATCGCCGCCAGCGTGTCGGCCAGCTTGCGCAACATGACCGCTTGCGGGCCATGTTCGCGCGCGGCAATGGGCGCAACATCAGGCAGAGCGAAGCCGCTGACCGCCGACATGGCGAGCAGAATGGAACGGCGCAGCGCCAGATCAAATTCGAGATACACCGCATGGGGATCGCCTGGATGCGGCTCTCCGACCGTTCCCGCGAACTGCATTGCACCCAGTGTCGAAAACACCAAGACGTGGAACCGCACGGCATCATGGTCGATTGGCCCGCCGCCCGCATCTTCATAATATCGGCACATGTCGGCAAGCGATGCGCCCAGCGGCTCATAGCTGTTGCGCATGCCCATCGTTGCGATGTCGGTCATTGGATCGCCGATCATGCTGAATTCAAAATCATACAGGCCTGTCACCTTGCCGTCTGCGACCAGATACTGGCCCGAATCAAACTGGATGAACGACGCGTCGGTGCGGTGTTTGGGTACGTTGCGCCGCAACCAGCCGATGATAAATTCGAGTAAGGGCTCGGGGCAGGACTTGGTCTTGCGGTAGTGCGGAATATAGGCATCGAGCCCGACAAGCGCGATGTCTTCGGCACCGTCGGGCTTCTCGACGCCGACTTCGATAAATCCATCAAGCGGCAGGCTGTGCATCTTTGCGACGCTGGCCATATAGGCACGGCCAACCTCGGCGCGTTCGGTTTCGCCAAGGCCGCTGAAATCGCGCGTTCCGGCCAGAGCCTCCATCACGATGCACGGTGGATCGGCGCAATAGCCGTAGATCTTGGGAACAGCGATGCCGTGACGATAAAGCTCTGCGATAATGTCTGACTCGCGCTTCAAATCGGGAAAAATAGAAACATTGCCGGTACGATCTCCGCGCAAATGCAGCATCAAGGTTTCGCCGTCCCGCTCGACATCGACGAACCAAGCGGGGCGCCAGCGGACCTGCCGCTCCATGCGAACGATCACGCCGCCGGTCACATGCTCGACAAATGCGCGCATCCGCCCAATTGCGGCGTCGTCATATTCGGGTGTTGTGCCAGCATCGGCCATTGATCGTCCTTTGTGAGATTTCCAGGCGCTGAACTGGTCAGCTGGTCGAAGCCGCCGCGCCGTCCGCCGCAAAGCTTTCATCGACGCCCATTTTGCGCGTCAGATCAGCCATATCGAGATATTCGCGCCAGTGGCTGATAAGCCCTTCGTCGTTGAATTCGTAAATAGCGACCATTTGATGCGGGCAGGGCCGACCAAGAATTATCGCGGTGTCGGATCGTTCCTGCATGACCATCCGGTCGTTCGAAACGATGTTCACCTCGTTGCATTTATTGTTGGTTGCAAAGCTCATCTGCCGCGTGATTTCCTCGCGCAAAGCCATCTTGCCTTTGACAACCGGGCCGCCCGGAACCCACAATTGCCACTCGGCATCCTCGGCCATCATCGACAATATTTTCTCGATATCGGGCCGCGAAGAGTCGCTCCCGTCGCCCCAGGCATTACAAAAATTGCGAACAAAATCTTCCTGTTGCTGACCCATCATTGTTCTCCTTTCATCGCTCGCGTCACGCTGACGAAGGGAACTGTGCAGCTTTGTCCTCCGTCGACGGGATAAAGCATGCCGTTGACATAACGCGATTCATCGGATGCCAGGAATAATGCCATCGCGGCGATATCTTCGGGCTCGCCGATGAAGGGGACATTGAGCACCTTCATAAACGCTGCATCCATTTCGGGTGTGGACCATTGCAGCTTGGCCGGGGTCTGCGTGGGTCCCGGCAGGATGGCGTTACTGCGAATGCCTTGCTTGCCATAGGTTGCGGCAATCGCCTGCACGAACCAGTTCAGCGCGGCCTTAGACGATCCGTAACTATAGGCAGTGACGTCGCCGCCCATCGAGCTGCCCGACGAGGTCGCGATGATCGATCCTTTGCCGCGTTCGAGCATATGCGGAATGGCGAGCTTGCTAGCAAGAACAGCGCCGAGCACATTGACTTTAAGCGTAGCAAAGAAAATTTCCGGATCGAATGCCAGAAAATCGCCGTCGCGCATCGCCATGTCATTGTTCACAAATAGCGCGTTGTTGAACAGCACGTCGATGCGACCGAAATCGCTGACCGTCTGATCGATCATCCGCGCAAGGTCGTCCTCATTACCGACATCCACCCGCATCGCCCGCGCTTCGCCGCCTGCGGCAGTTATCGCCTGAGTAGCCTCTTCCGCCGCCTCGGCGCGGATGTCGGCGCAGATGACAGTGCCACCCTCACGGGCGAAAATTCTTGCGCTGGCCAAGCCAATCCCGCTCGCTGCACCGGTGATAATGCAGATCTTTTCGCTGAGACGTTGCAATACACTCTCCTTTGCCAAATGACCTTTAATCCATTGGCGCGCCGGTTCATGACGGCAACCTATCGCTTGGTCGGTTTAGGCGGCGAACCAATTGCTAACTTGGTTCGGTGAGTGAAGGATGAATTGAGCTCAAGGGGGTACAATAGTCATGGGTTATGCCAAAAGTTTCATCCGCGAATTCAAGGGATTTGCAGGCATCCGCCTTGAGGCCGATGATATTGGGTCGGCAGATGACCCTTCGATCCTGTTGCTGCATGGCGGGGGGCAGACGCGCAAGGTTTGGGCCGATGTTGCCGACGCGCTGCATCAGGCCGGACGCCATGTTATCAATCTCGATCTGCGCGGCCATGGCGGCAGCGAATGGCCGGAAGATGGCCGTTATGACTTTGACGCCTATGTCGAGGACCTGCGCGCAGTGCTGGCGCAGATGCGGACAAGGCCCGTTGTCGTCGCCGCAACGCTGGGCGGCTGGATCGCGACAATCGCACTGGCAGATGAAGCCGCAACGCTGGCTGCAGGGCTGGTCCTCGTTGATCTGCCGGCAACAGATGACGCTGCCGTCGCGCGTGCAGCTTCGGAAAAGCTGCGCGATTCGGCAACATCGAGTCTTGGCAACGCAGAATTTGATGTGCGGATTTTTGGTCAGTTTGACATGACCGGCGTGACCGACCGGATCGCAGTGGCGGCACCGCAGATCAACATTCCGGTGCTGTTCGTCCGCGGTGCGCTCAGCATTCTGGCAAGCGGTGAACAGGCGGCCGCTTTTGTCAGCCAGTTGCCGGATGCTGAAGCGGTTGAGGTCGAAGACAGCAGCCTGCTCGTCACCGCCGAACGCACCGACAGCTTCAACGGACTGTTGCTTGATTTCCTTGAGCGCAAACAGCCGCGGTTTGTGCCCGAATTCCGCGAAGGGTCCGACGCGCGCACATTCCGCGATGCTTTAGGCTGTTTTGCGACCGGCGTGACGATCATCACCGCGATGGACGCCGATGGCAAACCCATCGGCCTGACTGCGAACAGCTTCACCAGCGTATCGCTCGATCCGCCGTTGTTGCTTGTGTGCATCGCGAACAGTGCGGGAAGCGCGTCGACCATGCGCTCTGCCGAACGCTTTGCCGTCAATGTATTGCAGATCGGTCAGCAACCAACCTCGAACCGCTTTGCCGGAAAGGGTGAGGACCGGTTCGCTGCGACCCCTTGGGAGGTCGGCGAGTTCGGCACGCCGGTACTCACAGGTTCGCTGAGCAGCTTTGAATGCGAACGCGATGCCGTGCATGATGGCGGCGATCACTTCATGCTTGTCGGCCGAGTGCTGAAGGCGATGTTCGAACCGCGCCGTGATCCTTTGCTCTATTTTCGTGGCAAATATCGTCGCCTGCATTTTGCTTAGAACTTGGCTGTTCGAAATCCTGCCCCTTGGTAGGTCGCAATGGCGGTGACTCCGTTTAGCCACGACTCAATATTCTGGGAGATACAAAGTGATGCTTGGTGTTCAGGTTACCGAGGCTCCGGCTCATGTCCCCGCGGATTTGGTGCTCGACTATCCGATCAAAATGGGTGGGACGATTGACGAGAACCCGTTCGATCGGATCATTCCCGACATTCACCGGACGATGCCACCGATCTTTTATTCGCTCGACGCTTATCCGGGTGGGACGCCCGCGTGGATCGTGCGGCGGGTCGAGGATTTGCAGACGATTTATTATGACACCGACAGTTTTTCGAACAAGGATTTTGCGCCGTTCGCGTTGCTGGTAGGCGAGACATGGAGCTCGCTTCCTGCGGAAACCGACCCACCGATGCACGCGCTGTACCGCAAATTTGTCAACCCGATTTTCACGCCCAAAAAGATAAACGTTCTCGACGAGAAAATTCGCCAATATGCCCGCGAATATTGCGCAGCAATAAAGGCCAAGGGCAGTTGCGAGTTTATGGCCGATTTTGCCTTTGAATTCCCGATCAAGGTATTCCTTGAGCTGATGGGCTTGCCGCTCGAAATGACTGCCGAGTTTCTCGAATGGGAAATGGGTTTGCTGCACACCAACGACTTGGGCGTAATCGCCGCGAGCACGCGCAAGGTTGTCGACTATCTGCGTGGCGAGATTGCGGACCGCAAAGCCAATCCGAGCGACGACCTTATCAGCTACGGGGTCACCGCCGAAATTGACGGCCGTGCGCTGACCGATGATGAATTGGTTGGTTTTACCTTCAACCTGTTTATCGGCGGAATGGATACCGTGTCGACGAACATCGCGTGGCAGTTTCGCCACCTCGCCGAACATCCCGAGCATCAAGATACCCTGCGCAACAACCCGTCGATGATCCCGGATGCTATCGAAGAGTTGATGCGCGCTTATCCGGCGGTGACAACATTCCGTACCTGCGCCAAGCCGGTGACAGTTGGCGGCGTAACCTTCCAGCCGGGCGATAAAATCGCAATGCCGACCAGCCTCGCCGGACGCGATCCGGAAGCTTATGATAACGCAGATCAGGTGATATTCGACCGCAAGTCGCGCTATATGAGCTTCGGCTATGGCCCGCATCTGTGCGTGGGTATGCACCTGGCGCGCCGCGAAATGCGGATCGCGCTTGAGGAGTTTCTGGCCGCTATTCCAGATTTTCGCATCGCAGACGGCGCGGTTGTTCAAACACACACCGGCGGGATATTGCAGCCGGTAACCCTACCTTTGGTCTGGTAACCGGGTGGAGCTTTCTAGCCTGTTCGACGACGCGAGAACTTACGGCGAATTTGAAGATCGAGCGGTATCGCCAGAGCTGTTACGGCGCCTATACGATCATCTAAAATGGGGACCGACCTCTGCCAATAGCTGTCCGGCGCGGTTTGTATTTGTGACCTCGGAGCAAGCAAAAGCGCGGCTGCTGCCTTGCGTAAACGCCGGAAATACCGACAAGGTGAAATCGGCCCCGGTGACCGCGATTATCGCAGCCGATACGCGCTTTTACGAGCTGATGCCGCAGCTATATCCAGCACGCGATTTCAACGGTTTGTTTGGAAATAACAAAACAGCAGCGGAGGACCTGATCGCGCGGAACGTACCCATGCAAGGTGCCTACATGATAATCGCCGCCCGCGCGTTAGGGTTGGATTGCGGGCCGATGTCGGGGTTTGATGCTGAGAAAATCAACGTAGAGTTTTTCGCAGATGGCCGCTGGCAGGCAAATTTTATCTGCACGTTGGGCTATGGGAATAAATCGGCGCTGCATCCGCGCAATCCGCGACTCTCGTTCGAGGAGGGATGTACTGTTGTTTGATCGGCCGACTGCTTCAGCCAAGATAGTTCTTGCGCGGAATCTGACCCACTTGCACATTTTTGACGCCTCTTGCCAAGGCGTATGAGGAAAAGCACTCTCGCTAAAATTTCCGGAGAGACGATAACGTTATGATCACGACCCTGTTTATCGCGGCTGCGGCGGCCACTACTTCAGTACCCAATGACTACAGCCTTGCGCAAAATTGGCTCTGCAGGCCTGGGCGACGCGATGCGTGCACTGTCAACACCGATATCACCGAGATCGCTGCAGACGGATCTATCGCCGTCCGCAGATCGACGAAGGCTGGCGATCCCAAAGCTGATTGTTTCTACGTCTATCCAACCCTGTCTTACGATGAGGGCGGCAACAGCGACATGGTTGCCAATGATGAGGAACGCAGGGTCATCGAGACGCAGTTTGCCCGTTTCGGTGAAAAATGCCGAACCTTTGCGCCAATCTATCGCTCGGTGACTGTCTCTGCACTGCGCGCACTGCTGGCGGGAAAACCAATTCCTGCGGACCGCGAACTCAACTACACGGATGTTCGGGACGCTTGGCGGCATTATCTGGCTACTGACAATCAGGGTCGCCCGTTTGTACTCATCGGTCATAGTCAGGGTTCCGGCTTGCTCAAGCGGCTTGTCGCGGAAGAAATCGATGGAAAGCCAACTCAGAAATTGATGCTCTCTGCGATGCTGGCAGGGACCAACGTGCTGGTTGCCAAGGGTAAGCAGCTCGGTGGTGATTTCAAAGCGACGCCACTGTGCCGCGAATCCGATCAAACCGGCTGCGTCCTGGCGTGGGTGACATTTCGCGAGGCGGCACCTCCTCCGGCAGACGCACGCTTTGGGCGCACCGATATCGCGGACCGCCAAGTCGCCTGCACTAATCCGGCCAAGCTCAGCGGCGGCAGCGCTCCTTTGCAAGCCGTGCTCCCCAAGCAGAGCATTGGCGCTGATATGGCGGTTGCCCCAGCGGCATGGACCAGCGATCAAAAGCCGATCACAACCGGCCACGTTAGCTTACCGGGACTGTATTCGGGCCAGTGCGTTTCGGCAGATGGCGCAAATTATCTGGCCGTACGGCTAAGCAAGGGGCTGCCGAATGGCCGGGTTCTGGATCCGGGCGGTGATTTGAAATTTGGCCCCATGATTGCCAACGACTGGGGTTTACATCTGCTCGATGTCAACATCGTCCAGCAGGATATGGTCGGCTTAATCGGGACTCAACTGTCCGCCTGGGAAAAAACCAAGCGCTGAATGAGCTGTTTCTGGCACGTTTCAAACGCAGTTGTAGGGGAGGCTACTGGCCCAGCACCCATGAGATGCCGGGCCTTCATTCAGTATCAATAAGCCCCCGGTGGCGAGATCATATCGCCGCCCGCAATATCGCGGCCATAGATTTCATAGCCGATTGTCGGGATGTTCTGGATGTGGCGCAGGCCCATTGAGACGTCTTTCCAATAGCGGCTGATGGGCTTGTCGAGCATGAAAGCGGACGAGCCTGACTGGAACATCAGCGATTCCGACGCTCCGTGAACCATTTTGATCATCTGCGCGCATTGGGCGCGGTGGCGGGCTTTGTCTGCGATTGTCAGTTCGGTGCCTGTTAGTGCGACTTGGTCCAATTCGCCGACAAGATGGAACAGAAGCAGCTTGGCGGTATCGAGCATGGCTGCGGCCTCACCCAGATCGCGCATATACGCGCCCGAGCCGGTGCGTGGACCGATAAGGGTTGTGAGAACAGGCTTGCCCGATTCCGCGGTCACGATTTCCAGCATGGCTTCAACTGCGCCGATCAACTGCGCAATGCCGGTTGTCCGCACAACCGGCACTACGGGGAGAACGTCCGACGGGGCGCCAAAATGCCGTTTGGTGCGGTCAATCTGGCCTGCACGTTCATCCATCAGTACCATCTGGCCTTCGGGGATAAAGACATCGGTAGCAACGCTGATGTCTGAGCCAGTGCCCTGCATGCCGGTGACATACCATGCGTCCTTGATCGTCAGATCCTTGAACGGAATGTAGCACATGCTAATTCCCGGCACGACCGGGCCTTCATAGCCTTCGAGAACGACGCCTTGCTGCGCCCAAGTTGATTGGCGCGAGCCCGAAGTGTAGGGCCATGCGCCGTTGATGATCCAGCCGCCGTCAACCTTGCGAGCCTTGCCCGGCGGGTTATATGCGCCGCATACGGTCGCGGGGCCGTTTGCAAAGACGACATCCTGAACACTGTCTGGCGCGAGGCTCGTCACCCAGCTGGTGCCGTTGATGATCTGCACCACCCAGCTGATCGATGGGTCGCCCTTCGCAATCTCGATCTGCATACGGCAGAAATCGGTCAAGGAGAGGCCGACGCCACCAAGCCGTTTGGGCAGCAATGCAGACAGGATATTGTTGTCAAAAAGCGTCTTTTCAACCGTTTTGGTGGGCGAGCGCTGGGCTTCTCCAGCAAGCGCTTCGGCCATCAACAATGGTCGCAATTCCTTTGCCTTGGCGACCATCGCGTCGGCTGTTGCCTTGTTCGCAAAGGTTGTTAGGTCTTCGGTCTTCAAATTTGCGACGGTAGCCATAGTCAGTCCTTTCCTGTTTCGTTTTGTTTGTGGGCTATTTTCAGCGCCCATTTCTGTACATTTCCGGCGGTGTCGTTCCATATCTGCAACCACTCATCGCTGGCGGGAACCAGCAAGGTGCTCAGCTGCATTCGGACTAATGTTTCGACAAAGGCGTCGCGGTTGATTGGTTCACCGACGAGATTTTCAAGATGATCAAGCACCGGGTCGAGCGCGTCTTGCACGGCGATTTTGTAACGCGCGAAACGGCTGCGGAAAAAGGCGAGGTGGAAGCCGGGCTCAACCTCGAAAACGCGGTCCGGTGAGTTTTCGTTGGTGTAGCGCGCGTAGAATTGCATCACCGCTTTGAAGCGTTCGATGGGGTCGACGATGCCTTGCCCCGCATCGCGGATGCCGTTTTCAAAGCCGGTGCAGACGAACTCGCTGACCGCCGCCAGCACTTCGTCCTTGTTCGAGAAATACCGATAGAGTGTGCCGCGCGAAACGCCGCTGGTGTCAATGATGTCGCTCATCGAAAGCCTTCGGGCGCCCCGGCTGGCGATTACATCAATCGCTCCGCTCAGGATCTTGATGACGCTGGGGGAGAGCTCGACATCGAAGGTAGGTTCGGCAAAAGCTTCGGAGGCGACCAGTCTCATGCGCTGCCCTTTTCCAGCTCTTCAAGGTTGTGGGGAATACTCACATAACCGGGCAGATTTTGCCCGCCATCGACGTTGATCATCTCGCCAGTAACAAAACGCGACATTTCCGACGCAAGGAATACGACCACCGGGCCGATGTCCTTTTCAGGGTCGCCTGCGCGCTTGAGAGGATTGGTCGCCACGACAGTTTCCATAAATCCGGGCACGTCTTTCACTAGTTGGGCAAACACCTGTCCCAATCCGGTAGGCGCAATCGCGTTGACGCGGATGTTGAAACGCCCCCATTCAACCGCCGCACTTCGCGTCAGTCCTTCGATGCCAAGCTTGTTGATATTGTAATCGCTGTGCAGCCAAGCGCCGGTCTGGGCATCAATCGAACTGAAGTTGATAACCGATCCGCCGCCGCGCGCCTTCATGTGCGGAAACGCCGCCTGCATCGCCCACCAATTGCCCCAGACGCCGATCTCAAGCGTCCGACGGAGCATTTCGTCGGTCTTGTCCTCAAGCAGGACACCGGCGGAGAGAAGCGAGGCGTTATTGACGAGGATATCGAGGCCGCCAAAGCTATCGACCGCCGTTTGAACCATTGCCAGCACTTCATCTTTGACGCCCATGTCACCTGCGATACCGATGGCTTTTGTGCCAAAGTCGCGTTCTATTTCGGCGGCGACTGCTTGGGCGGCAGCGCCGTCACGTCCGCTGATCAGCACCGAAGCGCCTTCCGACGCCAGCGCGCGTGAAATGCCGTAGCCCAGACCTTTTGCGCCGCCGGTGACGATTGCGACTTTTCCTTCGAGCAAGTTGCTCATGCCAATTCCCCCACTTTTGTATCCATTTCCGTGCGCTGATCGGTTTTATCGCGGGTCAGAACATAGCCGCGAACAATCCCGCTATGGTCGATGAACAGATGTTTTTCGCCTGCTGCGTCGCTTTCCGTCTGGTGCCATTCGCCAACACAATCGCGCGTGGGCGGCAGCAGGTTGATAGGAAGCAGCGTTGTTTTCACTTGAACCGAAAGCGGCGGAAAGCGGATTTCGGTTGGCGTCCCAAGCGCGCTTGGCGCGATACCACGCGCCGCCGCCATGATCGGCGTAACATAAGCGGAAAGGCCGTGTTGGTATTCGGCGCAATCACCGATTGCGTAAATATCGGGGTCGCTTGTCTGGCCATATTGATTGACTTTGATGCCAATGCCGACGTCGATTCCGGCCTCGTGCGCCAACGCGATATTGGGGCGTAGGCCAACCGCCGAAAGCACCAGATCGGCTTCGATGTCGCTGCCATCATCCAACGTTGCGACATAGCCTGTGCTGCCGCACTTGTAATTGATCGCGGCAACTTTGCGCCCCAGATGCCACACCACACCTTCGCTTGCCAGCGCATCGCGCACGCTTTCTCCAACAGCTGGCGGGACAAGTTGCGCAAGGGGGAGGGGCAACATATCGACGACCGCCACCCGATAATTGTTTGTGATAAGGTCATTAGCGAACTCAGTTCCAACAAGACCTGAACCCATTATCAGCACGAGCGCCTGCTCGGGCAACTGCTCGCGGAAATAGGCATAATGGTCGAGCTGGTTGACCGAAATTGCCCGGTGCGCAGCGTCTCCTTCGATTTCGGGTCGGAACGATGTCGCCCCCATCGCAAGAACCAGTCTGTCATAGGGGATTGGTCCGCCCGTAGTGCAAAGTGCTTTGCTGGAGCGGTCAATCGATTCAGCTTCGCGGCCAATGCGGGCATCCAGCTTCAGCTGCGTAATCATCTTTTCAGCGTTGGAGGTCACCAACGTTTCCGATGTCTTGCCCTTGGCCAACGCCGTCGACAGTGCAGGCTTTGAATAGAAATGCCCATCCTCTAGTGTCACCATCGTCAGCTTGGCATCAGGCGACAACCTGCGCAATTCGCGCAGTACCCCGAACCCGGCAAGCCCACTGCCGACAACAACAATCGAGGGTGGGGCGGTATTCCCCATATCTGCTAAAGAAAAACCGCGAGGTTGGACATACCCAGAACCGCCTGATCGACGATGATCTCGCGCTTAACCAGCTTGTAGGTTCCATCGACATCACGCCAGACATCGCGGCGTTCTGCGGTCAGGCGTTCATTCTCCGGATTGTCACCGCGGCTGCGTTCCAGAAAGAGATAGCTGACGACTTCATATTCGCCAGCGGTTTCGCGCTCGCCTACACGGACATTGCTGACAAAACGGCGGCAACGCGACGGCGGATCTTCTGCCCAGGCACTTTTTTGCAAACGGCCTGTGCGCATCAGGATCGAGCCGTAATCTTCGTCAAAATGGAACATTGTCCGCATTACGTCTCGGTCGCGGTTCGGACCGGTGCGGGTCAGGCGGATGGGCGCGGTATAAATCAGTTCGGCGTCAAGCATCGCCGTCCAATCATCAAAACGCCGTTCATCAAGGGCCGCTGCTTCATCATATAATGTTTCAAGCAGCGCATTATGAACTGGCGATCCCAGCGGAACCCGCGTGCGTGACGCAAGGCCACGCAAGATCGTGGTGGAATCGGGCGAGGCGGTTGATTGTGTTTTCCAGGTCATTGTCTCTCTCCTCCCTCGTTTCAGGCTTCGCTCATCAGCTTGTGGTAGGCCAGCCACCAGTTCCACTGCGTGTCGTCCTTGGTAAAGCCGGGGTAGAGCAGGCCTTCGCCTTTCCAGCCTTCGGGCCGTTCATGGCCGTGTAGTGCTTTATATTTCAGCGTCATATGCTTGCTGACCCCGCCGCGCGCGTTGCGCATGATGACGGGCCAGACGTCGGCATCATCTTGTTCAATGGTGCCCGATGTGCCGGTCGATTGGATCGAGTTTTGAAGCATGTCGCGCTTCATCTGCTCAGGCGCATCTTTTTCGGCAAAGATGAAGTTTACGAACTCCACTTTATCCGGTCCCTTGGGCACATATGTGTGCAGCGCCAATGCGCCCGACGAACCGCCGTCGATGCGCGGTGCGAAGATAAAGGCGATCAGTACGTTGGGGAACATGCCGCCCACTTGCGGCGGAATGGTCGCAAGCTGTTCAACTTGATCTTCGGACAGATTATTGAACAGTTGCGGGATCATTTCCTTGGTAATCCCGGGAGGAGTCAGCAGGTTGAGCCGTTCGACCGTCGATTTGCCTTCAAACGAAATATCGGCGAACATCTTGAAGGTTTTTTCTGCCTCCAGACAGCGCAGCGAATGGCCCTGTTCGCAAGATACATCGACGCCGTACATGCCGGGTGCCTGATCGTAGATCGACTCCGCCGTGCCGCCCATAATGCCGCCTTCCATCAGGGACCGGTGCAGCGTCAGTGTATGAAATCCGTCTGAACCCGACTGTTCGCCAGGCACTTTCCAGTTGCACGGAATGACAAAACGTTGCGGCGGTCCGAGCAGTTCAAGGCCATTGTCCGTGCGGCAAAACAGCTGATCGAGGTAGTATTTCATGTCGCCCAGATATTCGTCAAAGGACGGACCATCGACATTCCATGTCGCAAAAATCATCCCGCCATATGTCGCAACGCGGGCCTTCTTCAGACCAAGAGTTGCCTTGTCGACATCATTGCCGTGCATTTTTTCGCGTTCGACAGGTGCGCCGATAAAGTCGCCATTCGGCTTGAACGCCCAGCCGTGATAAATGCATTGATGGATTGGCTTGTTGCCTGCTTCGCCCAGGCAGACGCGCATACCGCGGTGCGGGCAGACGTTGAGCGAGACGTTGACATTACCTTCGCGATCGCGGGCGATGATCACATTGTCTTCGGCCATATCGCGTACGATGAAATCGCCCGAATTGGGTATCTCGCTTTCATGGCCGAGCAGAAGCCATGTTTTTGCAAAAATCCGCTCCATTTCGATTTCGTAAAGCTCTTTGTCCGTCATCACGCGGAGCGAAACCTCGTTCGAGTCGCGCATGATAAGATCGTCGAGGGTGGTTCCGTCGCTAAGCGTAAGGCTTGATTTCTGAAGCATGGCATCGTCTCCTGTCGCAAACATTTTTTTGCGTTGAGTCGCGTTATACATATTGAATGAAATCTGTTCAAGCTGTAATGTGTAAAAAACAGAATCGTAGGAGATGGAAATGTCGGATCAAGGCAAATTCAAGGTAGTCATCAACAAACCCGCATGTTGCGGTTACGGCGTGTGTGCAGAAATCTGCCCCGATGTTTACAAGCTTGACGAAAACGGGATGGTCTATGTCGAGAACGAGATCGTTCCCGACGGCATGGAAGCACTCGCAAAGGAAGGCGCAGACGCTTGTCCGCAATCGGCATTGAAGCTGGTTGCGGTTTGATGCGCGACGATATTGCGTCGCTCCTTGCTGAATCCACCTGTGGATCGCTGACACTTTCCAACCGATTCGTCATGTCGCCGATGACGCGGCAGTTTTCGCCAGACGGCGTGCCGGGGGATGATGTCGCGGCTTATTATACACGCCGCGCAATGGCGAACGTCGGGTTGATTATAACCGAAGGGGTAGGCGTCGATCATCCTTCCTCGATTGGCCACGGGTCGATGGGCGAAGAAAACATTCCAGTCATTCACGGTGACGCGGCGTTGGCAGGTTGGCGCAAGGTCGTGGACAGCGTTCACAGCGCAGGCGGCAAGATCATACCGCAGCTTTGGCACATGGGCGAACTGCGTCAGGAGGGCACGCCGCCGCACCCGCAGGCCAAATCCATGCGCGCTGGCGACATGAGCGAAGCCGCGATCGCCGACATCATCGCCGCCTTCGTCCGCAGTGCCGCCAATGCCAAGGCCGTGGGTTTCGACGGCGTCGCGCTGCACGGCGGGCATGGCTATCTGATCGACAGCTTCCTATGGGGAGGGACCAACACACGCGGTGACGCCTATGGCGGTGACGTTTTGCGCCGCACGCGATTTGCGACCGAACTTGTCATCGCGATCCGCGCCGAAATCGGCCCCGATTTTCCATTGCTGTTCCGCATCTCGCAATGGAAGTTGCAGGATTATGAAGCGAAACTGGCGGAGACACCCAAAGAACTGGGCGTGATTGTCGGCGCGCTGGCAGCGGCAGGCGTTGATATTTTCGACGTCAGCACCCGCGTGTTTTCTGTACCCGCGTTCGCCGGTTCGGACATGGGCCTCGCCGGTTGGGTGAAGAAACTGTCCGGCAAACCAACCATGACAGTCGGGGGCATCGGCTTCGACAAAGAACTCGCGGCTAGCTTTGCACAACCCACCCAAGCCATCGATAATCTGGGCGAAGTTTTACGGCGGTTCAAAGGCGGGGAGTTTGATCTCGTCGCTCTGGGCCGCGCGTTGCTCATGGACCCGGCATGGGTGTTGAAAGCGCAGGCAGGTGAACCGTTCGAGCCGTTTGACATCACGGCCTATGGTCGGTTGGATTGAGAGACTAGAAAGCCTCCGACGTGGCATATATATGCATCCGTGCCGCATTCGCGTTACCCGTCTGTTCGCACATGAACAGGATCGCACGGGCGATGTCGTCGCCGACCATTGGCGGGATATATTCGTCCCAGCCAGGCTGACCGTTTGCTTTCATATCTTCGAAGATTTCAGTGGTGGTGGTGCCGGGGGCTACCAAGCCGACGCGCACGCCGCTACCGCCGAGTTCGATCCGCAATACTTCGGTGAATGCGTCGAGTGCGCGTTTCAATCCGCCGTACACGCCTGTTCCGGCGGCGGTGATGCTCGCACCTATGCTAGACAGGTTGACGATCTGCCCGCTGCCATTGGCCTTCATGTGACGTGCGAACAGGATGCTGCTGCGGACGACAGCGGTATAATTGATCGCGATCATCGGTTCCAGTTCGTCCAGATCGAATGTGTCGATAGGACTGGTCCGCAAGATACCGGCGTTGTTGACTAGGATGTCGATGCTGCCCAATTGAGCCACTGCCGCATCAAGCAACGCCTGCGCTGCGTCCGCCTGCGCCAAATCAAGCGCCACAAAACATGCGCCATTTTCAAGCTCACTCGTCAGCGCCTGTAGTCGGTCTACACGCCGCGCTACTAACATAACTCTGGCTCCAGCTCCCGCCAGCCTCCGCGCCGTAGCCTCGCCAATGCCGGACGACGCGCCGGTTACCACCGCTGTTTTCCCGCTAAGCGTTCCCATCCGCCCGCGCCTAACCCAAAAACACAGGCACGAACTGCCGCCGCGCAATCCGCCAGCCTGCGCCGGTGCGGATCAGTTGATCGTCATAATAGCCGATGCCATGGTGCACAGGTCCGCCCTCATGTATCGGCATCAGCAACGCATCGACATAGGACCGGGCATGCGCCTGTCCGCTTTGCATCTCGGTTTCGATGTTGGTGATCCGGTGGAGCGTTGGTCCGACGTCGGCGTGCACCTGCTTCATATATTGGACGATCGCGGTGGGGCCCTGCCATTTGCCGAAACTGCCATAATCGCATTCGCAATCATCGGAAAAACAGGCGCGCAGTTTCTCCCAATCGCGCCGGTCAATCGCGCATCCATAAGAGACAAGCAGCGCCCTGATTGCCCGTTCGTCTTGCGCACTCAGGGCGTGGCCGCTGCTATCCATGACATTCATCCCGCTCTCCCGCGCCTATTTTGACGCCACCACTGACTTAGAGCGCGCTCGCCCGGGCTGGCCCTTCTTTGGATAGGCGTTTTGCCGGGGACGAAGACGATTGTTGCGACTTGTTCACTTAAGGGGAATTCGCGTGCTGATATCAAGCCTGTGTATGGTCGGTTATGATGGAGTTGCCCCGGGGCTTGAGATTTGGCCGGCCGAGCCGTCCTATTGCCACCGCGATGTCGCACTTGCCTCGTTCAACCACAGCCTGAAGATGGCGACAAAGGCCGATGCGCTGGGCTTTGACTGGGTCAGCGTCTCCGAACATCATTACGCGCCCTATATCATGACGCCCAATCCGTGCGTGATGGCGGGCGCGCTGGCGCAGGTAACGCATCGCGCCAAGATCGCGCTGCTCGGGCCGCTTGTGCCGCTTTCCAACCCTGTCCGCTTGGCCGAGGAACTGGCGATGGTCGATATGCTCAGCGGTGGACGCTTGGTGGTTTTGTTCCTGCGCGGCACGCCCAACGAACACCAAACCTATGACACCGATGCCGCCGCGACGCGCGCGATGACTCAAGCGGGCATCGACCTGATCGTTAAAGCTTGGACATCGGATCAACCCTTTGCATGGGACGGCGCAGAGTATCAGTTCAGCACCGTCTCGGTCTGGCCAAAGACCGTGCAGACCCCGCATCCGCCGATTTTCGGATCGGGCAACAGTGACGAATCCGTCCGCTTCGCCGCCACGCGCCGGATGGGCATCGCCTTTTCCTTCGCCCCGCCAGAGGTCGTGCGGAATTGGGTGAAGCTGTACCACGCCGAAGCCGCCAAGGCCGGATGGCAGCCGGAGCCGGAACACGTCATTTACCGCGGCATCGCTTATGCAGCGGAAAGCGATGCGAAGGCGATCGATGACATGGGCGCATTCTTTGGCGCGAAAATGGCCGAACAAGCGCAAATCCAGCAAAAGACATTGGGCGGGCCGCCGGTCGTGCCGTTGGTGTTGGAGCCGTATTTTGTAGGTGGGCCAGAAACGTTGAAAGGCAAAATGGAAGCCATCCGCGATTGCGGCGTCGGCGTGGTCGATCTGGCATGGGGCATTGGCGGGCCGGATCAGCGCGAGGCGAGCATGGAGTGCTTTGCGCAAGGCGTGTTGCAGGTGGCGCAGGGGTTGTAGGGGATTAAGCCGCCCGCTGCCGCGCCTCAAACGTCATGCCAGAGATATAACCGGACAGATGGTCAAGCGAACGACGTTGGAATTTCCCCAGACGCCGAAGGCGGAAACCACGACTCCCAAACGCCTGAAAGTTGGGAGAAATGATCCTTGCGTCTGCGGATCAGGTCGAAAGTCAAAAAAGTGCTGTGGCCGTTAAGATTCAAGTCGGAATTGCGGTGCAAGTTTATCAAACACACCTAATTCGAACGGGCTTGTAATGTAGGATTTTCCCTGCCAGCGTCGCGCCGACATCGTTATCCGCCTAATAGCTGCAAGGGCGTGCAATCAGCTACGACAGCTTTCCTAAAGCGACAAAAGCGACAGTGAGAAACACCTCGGCCGTATCGTTTGTCGCTTTAGGCGATTGCCACCGCATCAGCCTCCACCTGCGCGTTTCAGGTGAGACCTTAGTGAGACCTTAGACGGTATTCTGCGGCTTTCAGGGCTTTTGGGGACTGTCCCAAGCGTAAGCGCCGTGGACTGTCCCTAAAAGTCAGCGCGCAACCTCGCGGGGACAGTCCACGGCGCTGCGCTTGGGACAGTCCCCTGCCGCCGCCCTCACCCAATCGGATAAAACACCGACTTTTCATGCTGATATTCGCGCAGCCAATTGGGGCCATATTCGCGGCCGATGCCGGAGCGTTTATACCCGCCAATCGGCGCGAAGCTCATCGTGCCGGTGCCGCCGTTTAGTGCGACGCTGCCGGTGCGGATCTTCAGGGCCATCGCGTATCCGGTCGCTGCGTCGGCGGTTTCGATGCAGCCTGCCAATCCGTAGCGCGAGTCATTAGCGATTTGCACGGCTTCGTCGTCGCTGTCGAAACCGATGATGCAGCCGACGGGGCCGAAAATTTCATCCTGCGCGATGGCCATGTCGTTGGTGACATTGTCGAACAAGGTCAGGTCGGTGAAAAAGCCTTTGTCCAGCCCCGCTGGCCGCCCGCCGCCGCACACAAGCGTCGCGCCCGCCGCTTTGCCGAGTGCGACATAATGCTCTACCTTAATGCGCTGGCTTTCACGGATCAGCGGGCCCATCGTTACGGTCGGGTCAGCCGCATTGCCGACCTTGATATGCGCGGCCATTGCCGCTGCCATCTGGACGAACGCAGGGCGGATGCTGTTATGCACGAGCAACCGCGTGGTAATCGCGCAGCCCTGGCCAGCATTGACCGACAGGATGCCCACCGCCATCGCGGCGGCGCGTTGCACGTCGGCGTCATGGCGCACGATCATCGCTGATTTGCCGCCGAGTTCCAGATGCACCTTCTTCAGGCTGGGCGCGGCCTGCGCCATGATCGCGGCACCGACGCCTTCGGAGCCGGTGAACGTGACCATGTCGACCCGTTCATCGGTGCAGAGCAATTGCCCCTCTGCGATGCCGCCGGTAACGATGTTGAGCACGCCCCTGGGCAGGCCGATTTCTTCGCAAATCTCGCCGAACAGCAATGCCGAATAAGGCGTGAATTGTGAAGGTTTCAGGATCATCGTGCAACCCGCCATCAACGCGGGGCCGATTTTGGCGAGGTTCAGAAGGAAGGGGAAATTATAGCCAGTAATGGCACTGACCACGCCAAACGGTTCGCGAACCACAGTTGTGCCGCCGATATTCTGCGGGCCGTCTGGCGCGAACATATTCGGGTTGATGTCGATGGGCAGGCGTTCGGGTTCATCGCGGCGGGCATATTTGATTGTCGAGATCAGGTGATTGATCGGGTTGGCGACCTGCATCATGTGGGTGATGCCTTGCGCGCAGCCTACTTCGGCGACGATCAACGCGGCAATATCGGCCTGGCGTGCCTGTAGGGCGGCGACCATCTTGTCCATGTAACCAGCGCGTTCGTCCATCGTCATCGTCGGCCAAGGCCCGTTGTCGAATGCTTCGCGCGCGGCGGCAATCGCTGCTTCCACTTGGGGCAGGCTGGCAACGGGGGCGTTGCCGATGACTTCCTCGGTCGCCGGATTGATGACGGCTTCGGTGCCGCCTTCGGGGGCATGCCATGCGCCGTCCACATAGATTTGGTCGAGATGGGTGTAAGGAATAGTCATGAGTTTGCTTTCGCTGAAAGGATGATGTCGGCGGCATTCATGGCAATGGCCATAGCCGGGGCGTTGGTGTTGCCGGAAACGAGGGTGGGCATGATCGAGGTGTCGCACACGCGCAGCCCCTCGACGCCGCGCACGCGCAGTTGCGGGTCGAGCACGCTGGCTTCGTCAGCGCCCATCGCAGCTGTGCCCGCGATATGGAAAGCAGTGCCGCCGAGGAGCAGCAGATTGGCGGCAATCTCCTCGTCGGTCTGAAAGGCTGCACCCTTGCCGGTTTCTTCGGTTATCCACCCCGACAGTGCCGATTGCTGGCCAAGTCGGCGCAACCATTTGAACAGGTCAAGCGCCGTCCGCCGGTCGATTTCCTCGGCAAAATGATTTGCGTTGATCGTGGGGGAGGCCGCTGGATCTTTAGAGGTGATATGTGTCCAGCCACGGCTTTCAGGCCGGGTGAAATAACCAAGCACGCGCATTCCGGGGAATTTGTCGAGCACCGGCGCACCGTCCGCGTCGATGGACATGGTGACCAGCATCGAACCGATCTGCGCATCAGGGCGGGTGAGTTCTGGTCGCGTTTTGATAAATCCGCCCACCTCATGCGCGGCATCGGTCATCGGGCCGGAACCGAGCAGAAAGTAACGCAATACCGATGCAATTAGGCCTAGCCCTTGCAGCTTATGGTTAGAACTACCGCTCTTCACCTTCCAATCAACCGCGACATAACGATGCTCGCGCAGGTTCTCGCCGACCAGCGGGCTGTGCACCAACGGCTCGATACCCAATGCCAGCAACCGCGCGCTATCGCCGATACCGGAAAGTTCGAGCAGCTTGGGGCTTTCAACCGCACCCGCGCTCAGGATGATTTCGCCGTGACAGGTTATGTTGCGATCCGCTAACTGGATGCCAGACGCGCGTTTTCCCTCAAACCTGATACGCTCGACGCGGTCGCCGGTCAGGATGTCGAGATTGGGGCGGCTGCGCACGGGATCGAGGAACGCGCGTGCGGCGGAAAAGCGTTTGCCTTTATGGGTGGTCAATACCTGATAGCCCATGCCTTGATCGGCGACGACATCGACATGGTTGACGTCGGCGACGGTCGGCACGCCCAATTCTCCGGCCGCGCCCAGGATAGCATCGCACAGGGGATTATCCGAGGGATGCCGGGATATTTTTAGCGGTCCACCCGCGCCGCGCCATTTATCCGCACCCAACACATGATCTTCGAGCGTAACGTACTGCTTGCCGATCCGGTCCCAACCCCAGCCGGTGCAACCCGCATTTTCCCAATCGTCATAATCCTGCGGACTACCGCGCATATAGACCATGCCGTTGATCGAGCTGGAGCCGCCGACCGCACGCCCCTTTAGCCAGATTTCCTCCGGCTGATTTCCTGCGGGGGTCACAGGATAGGCATAGACATGCTCGTTACCCGGCGCGAGCAATTTGCCGATGCCGCGCGGCATGTGAATGAAAGGGCTTTTGTCGTCTGGCCCGCTTTCGATCAGCAGGACACGGGTTTTCGCGTCCGCAGACAACCGGTTGGCGAGAACGCAACCCGACGAACCGGCCCCAACGATGATATAGTCATAACTCTCCATCATCGCAGATTGCTTCCCTCATTTATGCTGAGACCTTTCCACAGATAGGGCCGCACGTCGATATCAGCGCGCAGCACAATGTAGATAAGGAGAATGAAATGCCCCATTCCGCTTCAGCTGATAATATGATGGCCATCGCTGGCCTGTCCGGTGACATGGCCGACGGTACGCGCCTTGGTCTTACCGCTGCCCTTGCCGCACTCGCCGTCGAAAGCGGCTTGAGTGACGAGGGCAAGGGCCGAGCGCTGGCGCAGTTTCAGGACAATCTGTCCAGACTGGCCGCCATCGCGTCTGACCGTGCGGCGCATCCAGAGATTGCCGATGTCCAAATTGATCGCCCGGTTTTCATCCTCGGCCTGCCGCGTTGCGGGACGAGCATACTCCATGCGCTAATCGGCGCTGACCCAGATGTGCGTACGCCGTTGCAATGGGAGGTCGCAGCACCTTCGCCGCCACCCGAGGCTGCGACTTTTGATAGTGACCCACGCGCCGACGGTTTTGATGCCTATGTCGCCGCCAACTTTTCCGGCAAATGGGCCGATGTCCAAAAGGCGCATCCGATTGGCGCACGCATACCGCAAGAATGCGGCATGATATTGGAAACGGCGTTTCAGGGGATCAATCCGACGATGCTGTTCAGCCTGCCGGGCTATTATAACTGGTACAAAGACGCCGATACGACATTCGGATATCAGGTCCATAAAATGTGGCTGCAACATCTGTCGTGGAAGAACCCTCGTAAGCGTTGGGTGCTCAAGGTGCAAGAACATGCCTATCATTTGCCTTCATTGATGTCAGTCTATCCAGATGCTGTGCTGGTGCAACCGCACCGCGATCCGGTGACGGTGATGGCATCGATTTCACGGTTGATAGAGGTTATTCGTTCGGTGAGTTTCGAAGAGATCAACCGTGCTGCGTTGGGGCAGGAGTTGCTGCATTTGTGGCATGATGGCCAAGTGCGCTCGATGGCGTTTCGCGAAGCTAACCCGCAAGTGAAGGTGCACGACCTGCGCTTCAAGGATATCGTTGCCGATCCAATACAGGCGGTGCGCGGCGTGTATGCGCATGCCGATATGGACTTTTCAGCCAAAACCGAACGTGCAGTGGCTGCGTGGTGGGCGGCCAACCCGGCAGATAAGCACGGCCAACACCGTTATGAGCTTTCCGATTATGCCCTGACCCGCGAACAGGTCGAGAGCGTCTATGCCGATTATATCGCGACCTATCGGGATTATTTGTGAGCAATTGGGACGATAATATAGCCACGTTCGGCCAGACCGCCGAATTGCTGGCACTACTCGAACGGCCCGATGATCCTAAATTGACCGCAGAGGCGCACAGCCTGTTCTACATGGCACTGGCGTCGGGCTGGTTCACCACGTTTTCAGACCCGGATTTTCCCGATTTTGTTCCAGCGGTAAATACCCATCTCAATGCGGTCGGCACCAATCCAGACTTTATCTATGGCGCGGCGTCGATCAACGGCAACGGGACATACCTAATCAGCGGCGAACGCGGTGAGGGACTGTTCGTTATGCTCGATATCGTCGCAGGTGGTTTGGGAGTGATGGACCAGCTTGGGCCGTCGCTTGGCACGCTCGATTTCGATACGCTGGCCATTGACAATGATCTCCGGTTTGAGGTGATGCTCAGCGCGCAGCGACCAGAGGGTTGGGCCGGTAATTGGCACCCGCTCGACCCGTCAGCGCGCTCGTTAACGCTGCGGCAGGCCAGCTACGACTGGGGTAAGGGGCGCGAAGCACGGATTGCAATCGAACGTGTGGACAAGGCACACGCGCCACGCCGATGGTCAGCGGACGAAATTGCCGAGCGTCTTGGTGCGCTTGCAGGCTATCCCAAGCGCCTCGCCGGAATGGCGCTTGGCTTTATCAAGGCGCAGCGCGACAAGGGGCTGTGGAACGCACTGGAACATGATGATTGGGCCGGGCGCGGCGGCGTTCAGGGGCAGCATTATTATCAGGGGCTGTTCCGCTTGGAGCCTGGGCAAGTGCTATTGCTCGAAACCGAACTGCCAGAAAGCGTGCGTTACTGGAACGTCCAGCTGTCCGACATGATGTGGAACAGCATCGACTGGATGAACCGGCAATCGAGCCTCAACGGCGGGCAAGCGCGGATTGATGAAGACGGCAAGTTTCGCGCGGTTATCGCGGTTGACGATCCCGGCGTTCCCAACTGGCTCGATACCGGCGGAAATAACGAAGGGGCGGTCATGCTGCGCTGGACAGGCGCAAGCAGCGGGCCTGCGCCGGTTTTGCGTGTCGTCGATGCCGCCGCTCTCAAAAGCCACTTGCCAGCGGGAACTCCTTCTATGGCCAAAGCAGAGCGTGAAGACCAATTGCGCGCGCGTCGGCGGTCTGTCCAATGGCGTCGGCGCTGGTAGCTATTTCGTTTTAGGTAGCGCAAAAGCGACGAGCTGGTCGCTATAGCCAGACAATATTCCGCCGTGCCCACCTGCCGCGATAACCACAAATTGACGTCCGCTCTTTGCCGACCAATAGGTCATAGGTGTTGCATTGCCACCTGCGGGGAGGCGGCCTTTCCATAGTTCCTTGCCGGTTTTTATATCATAAGCGCGGATCATATGTTCCTGCGTCGCGCCGATGAAGGCGAGGCCAGACGCAGTGATAACCGATCCGCCGATATTAGGAGTACCAATGGGAATCGGCAGGCCTGTCTTTAGCAACAATGGCCCGCTGTCACGCGCAGTACCGAACGGTTTCTGCCAGATGATCTTGCGCGTATTGAGGTCAACCGCGCTAATCAGCCCATATGGCGGCTGAGTGCACGGTGCGAGTAATGGTGACAGAAATGGCTTGATTGACGCGGCATAAGGCGCGCCTTCCTGCGCGACTGGGCCAGCGATGTTTTCAAAACTCGGCTTTGGTATAGCTTTCAGCCCAGCCGCGTTTGCTTGCGCCCGCGTCATTAGCTGGTTGTAGTTGATGACGTGCGATGAATTGACGATCATGATCCGGCTCACGGGATCAACCGAGACGCTGCCCCAATTCATCCCGCCGAGCGAACCGGGCCATGTGATCGTCGGCCGATCCACACCAATAGGCGTGAGCGACCCATCAAACCGGGCGCGGCGGAATTGCAGGCGGCACCAGGCCTGATCAATCGGTGTGATGCCCCACATCGTTTTTTCGCTAGGGCTGGTTCCCGCAAAGGATGGCATGCCGGTTGAGAATGGCTGGGTGGGCGATGATCGTTCGCCGTCAAGATCGCTTGTTGGCACACGCTGTTTGGTGACTTCAGCAATTGGCTCGCCAGTGCGGCGATCAAGCATGAAAATTTCACCGCGCTTGGTCGGCTGGAGCAGGGCAGGGCGACCATCAGCGAGATCGACCAACACGGGTTGCGAACCGACATCATAGTCCCACAGATCATGGTGCGTGGTCTGGAAATGCCAGCGCGGTTTGCCCGTGTTCACGTCAAGCGCAACGACCGCGCTCGAATATTTATCCATTTCTGGCGAGCGATGGCCTCCGTGATAATCGGGCGTGGCGTTGCCCATTGGCGCGAAGACCAAGCCCAGCTCTTCGTCCGCACTCATCGGTGCCCAGCTGTTGGGCGTGCCGGGCGTGTAGGTTTCGCCCTCGGCAGGTTCGCTTTGCTTATCCGGCCGTCCCATATCCCAAGCCCACGCAAACTCGCCGGTCACAGCATCAAAGGCGCGGATAACGCCGGAAGGTTCGCCGGTCTTTTGGCCATCGGTCACCCAGCCGCCAATAACCAGCTTTCCGCCCACCAAAGCGGGTGGAGACGTGACGTGATAATAGCCGGCGGGTGCAGGGCTCATCCCTTTCAAGAGATTGACCGCGCCTCCGGTGCCGAAATTCGGGCATGGTTTGCCAGTAGCGACATCAACCGCGATCAGGCGACTGTCTATGGTTGCCGTATAAATACGTTCGGCGCAGATCGTCCCTGTCGCCGCCAATGTTACCTTATAATAGGCCAAGCCTCGGCATGTCTGCCCAAAGATACCATCGGTGTTGGCATGAGCTGTAAACCGCCAAACCTGTTTTCCGGTTTCGGCATCAAGCGCAATAATGTCATTATAGCCCGAACACACATATAGCCTGTCACCGATTTTTAGAGGCGTCGCTTCAAACGGCGCAGCCTCTTTATTGGGTTCTTTGCCGAGCGAAAATTTCCAAGCAGGTGCCAATGCACCGACATTATCTGCGGTGATTTGAGTCAGCGGCGAGTGACGATTGCCGCCCTGTGCATTGCCGTAGTGCAGCCAATCGCCATTTGTCGCACCTTCGCTGGACAGTGATGCGATGGCAGTGCCTCCTATGATACGATCATTCCAGAACAGCCAGCTTGTTCCTGTGACGAGGCAGACTGCGACAAGCGACAGCGTTGCTTTGGTCAGCAAAGTAGAAGCGCTGATATCCAGCGATCGCCGCACCCACGGCATCATCAACCAAATGCCAATGCCGCTTAACAAACCAAGACGCGCTGCCAAAGCCCATCCATTCCATCCCGATTCCCAAAGACTCCAAATGGCTGTAGCGCCCCAAAGCACCGCAAATAATGTTAGCGCCTTGGGTGACTGTTTCCAAAGCCACCAAGCCGTTACAATCAGTGCAACGCCGACGGGCGCATAATATATCGAACCGCCAACGAGCAGCAATTGTGTGCCGAGCCAAACCAACGCGCTGCCCATCAGCGTAAGCAGCACAGCAAGCGCACGGTTGAGACACTTCATGGCTCAGACTTTCGGAATATCAGGGAACCAGCAGGCTTGGCCCACCAAACAAGGCACGGCCCAGCATCGCCGACCCGATGTTGAAGATGAAGAAGCTAACCTGAAACAGAATGATCATAGCCCAAACGCGGGCGAGTTCGCGCCTCCAACCGGCCGGCTTTGCAGAAACACCCATCTTGACTTCATGTGGCCAAAATCCGTCGGCGTCGCGTTTTGCAAGCTTTGCCACGAAATAGGCGGCCCATAGACCGAGCAACACGGGGAAGATCAGCGGCAACCGCCCTTTTTCAGTTTCAAGCGCAGGGCCAATGACAACATCATAGGTCCACCAACCATTGGCGACCGAACTGCCTTCGACATAGACCTGATACGCAAGGAACAAAGGAAAAGCGATCAGCAGCGATAGCCAGTCGGTCGAGAGTTTTGGGAACTTTTTGCCGAGCCAACTCACCAGCGTCACCAACAACGGTATAGATACCGCGAACCACCAGCCCCAGCTAAAGGGGATAAACAATGGCTTCACCGGCGTCGTAAAAGGCATCTCACCCCAGAACGGCAGCCGCGCAAACGCCGGGTTCCACGCCACATACGCGCCCCAGTCGCCGAAGAATTCTTGCCAAAAACTGGATGTCGCCGCGATCAGGCAAAGGCCGACGAGCGGCAATTTCTTATTCTTCCATGTGAGCAATATCGTGACGACGACGAGAGCACACCAGAAATAAATGCTGCCTGTTTCCATCATCCATGGATTGACGGGCGGCGGCATTTGTTGGGCCAATTGCAGAGCGCTCACGCCGTCATCGCCTTGATATAGGAAGGCAAATTATGGTCGTAACATTTCTTTTCACGTAAGTGCGAAATGCGCCATCCATTGGCGGTCCGGCGGAACTGGTGGATATACCAAAGGCCAAAGAACAAAGTCTGCGGCTTCCCGTCATCGCCCGGCACAACCATCGGGTTCGAGCAGACGGTGCGCGTTTCCGCGACGTCGCCGTCGATCTTATATTGCGTCGTGCTGACCGCGTGCTGAAAGTTGGTGATGGGTGCCAGACTAGCGCGTAGAAAATCCTTTATTTCGGCGAGCGACCCTTTGACGGGGACCATCTCAGTATAATCGATCACGGCATCATCGGTGAAATATTGATCGAGCGCATCGTAATCGCGATCATCGACGGCATAGCAATAACCGACCATCAAGTCTTGAATCTCGAACCGGTCTGACATTTCTTGTAAAGATAGCGTCATTGGCTAACTCCTCTCCAGATATCGGTCTAGTGGCTCACCAGATGTATCGCCCTTTCCGTTGGTAGGTTGCGCGAGGGAGCAGGTCGGGAAAAGAACGAACAACCAAATAAGGAGATTACAACATGGCCGGACGTATCCCGCCCTTCACTCTTGAAGATTTCAAACTTTCACCGGAAAAACGGGCAGAGATCACTGATGGTTTGACCGAACGCCAGGCGTTCATGACCAATCAGTGGATGAACCTGCATGATAAATTGAATGTGGGGGACTGGGGTGGATTCGAAGAATTCATGGACGTTCCAAACATGACCTATGATAATCCGAACCGCCCGGACCTCGGCACGTTTGAACAATGGAACACCTCGCCGCGTAAGCTGTTCGATACCTTCCCGCCAAGCGTCTATCGCACTCTGAAAGCTTGGGGCAAAGGCGATGACGAAATCTGCGTGCTATGCCACCATCATGGCAAGCATACCGGCGGCCCATATATGGGTGTACAGCCGACGGGCAATCAGCTGGACGTGCTTTGGTTCTCGTGGATCAAGTTTAACGGCGACAAGATTGTCCATATCTACTCAATTTCCGACGTACTTTCGATGCTCATCGATCTCGAGGTCATCGAAGCGCCGCAGCCGGTCGATCCTTATAAATAAGTTTTTTGGAGGAGCGAAAAGGGGAGGCCATTGCGCCTCCCCTTTTTTGTTCAGATTGGTGTAGCGAAATCGTAGGTGCCACCACGCTTGATCGAGCGATGGAAAGCAGGTCGCGTGTACAGACGCTTTTGCCAGGCGGCGATTATCGGACGCCCCTCAAACGCCCCGATTGCGGTCGCAAGTTCGGGGAGGAAGCTCATCTGAATGTCAGCAGCAGTGAACATATCGCCCATCAGCCACTCACCTTCGCCCAATAACTGTTCGATATACGACAAAGCAGTTTCGAGTTCCGCAGTTGCTGCGACATCTATCGGCGCGCCAGTTAAACCAAATGCGCGGGCATAGACCTTGATCATGATCGGGTTCATACCGGCAGACACCGCAAAATACATGCACTCGACAAAGCGCATATAATGCGGTCCTGCCGGATCAGGAGCCAGCCGACCATTGTCATAACGGCTGAGCAGGTACTCAGTGATTGCCCCCGATTCGCTAAGTAATTTTTGGTCTTCTTCCAACACCGGCGATTTGCCAAGCGGGTGAAGTGCCTTAAGCGCGGGTGGTCCCATCAATGTTTGCGCGTCGCGTTGATAGCTGACGAGCTCATAGGGGAGTTCAAGCTCTTCAAGCAACCAGAGGATTTTCTGCGAGCGTGAATTGTTGAGATGATGAAGCGTCAACATGGCTACATCGCCGCCGCAAGATCTTTGGCAGAGATGCCCATTTGCTGCATCACGTCGCCGGTATCCCAATATTCACGCCATCCGGCAATGAGTCCATCGTCTTTCATTTCAAACACCGCACAGACTCTTGAACCTACTTTTCTGTCGCCCGCGTGCAGCGTGACGTGATCGGTGCGTTCGGTGAAAACATGGCGGTCCGTCGCCGCCGATGCATGGATTTCACAACGGCATTCATAATAGGTCCGATATTGCTTTTCGAGTGCCGCCGCGATGGCAGCGCGACCGACAATGCGAGTTGTCGCGGGGACGAGCGGCTGGTACCATCCGTCTTCGGCAAAATAACTGGAGAGCTTTTGAAAATCGGGTTTGCCGGTGACATGGAAATCATCCAGAAATGCCATAACATGGGTATGATTACTGTTGCTCACAGGCTGAATCCTCCGTCAACGATCAATGTTTGTCCGGTTATGTAGCTGGCCCGGTCGGATGCCAAAAAGGCAATGGCTTCGGCGATTTCTTCGCCGCTGCCAAAGCGCCGCAACGCGACGCTCTTTTTCTGGCTTTCCCAAATTTCGGGCGAATACAACGTTTCAAGAAAATGGCTGCCGAGTCCGGCATCAATGATTCCGGGGGCGACCATGTTGGCGCGTATGCCGAATTTGCCTTCTTCCTTGGCAATCGCACGGCCCAAAGCCTCCATCCCTGCTTTGGGTACCGACGACAGAGCGTCACCCGGCGGGAAAGTGTAATTGGCGACCGAAACAACGGTGACGAAATTGCCGAACCCCTGTTCACGAAACAGCGGCAGTGTTGCCGAAACGACCCGCATCAAGCCAATCAGCTCGGTTTCAATCACCTCGCGCCATTGTTCTTCGCTGATTTTGCTAATGAAGGGCTGATCAATCGCTACCCCCGATGCGAAAACCATCGTTCCTATCGATCCGAAAAGGTCGCGTGCCGCAATTAAGGCCGAATGGATTGATGAGGCGTCAGTTAGATCGCAGCGGACGGGCAGGCCTTGGCAAAGGGCGGGGAGGTCGTCGGCGATGCTCTGGGCTTTCTCGAAGCTAGAACGATAGCCTATCGCCACGCCCTCCCAGTCGCGGGCAAGAGCTTGGCAAGCCGCGCGGCCCAGCCCGCCGGTTGCGCCAACGACGAATGCGGCTTTACCGCTCATGCCAGCACTCCGGCCGGTGTCCGCTGGAGGCATTCGAGCAACTGGTTAGCAAAGGCGTCGTTGCGGTCTGCGGTAAACATATGGCCAACACCTTTTGCGGTAATGACTTCGAGTTGCGGTGCAAGCTGCTGAAAACGGCTTACGCCTTCGTTGGTCAGTAAGTGAGAGAACTCGGCCCTGACTAGAACTATGGGGGACTTCACCCGTGCCGCCGCTGCCAGTAAGGCCTCGGCCTCACTTGGCGGATGGAGGAATTCGCGTTTGCCCGTCGCCGGATCCCAGCGCCAGTGCCAATGGCCCGCGTCGTCTTGCCGCATGGCTCGCGCAAGGCGGCCGGAATTGTCCATTCGCGGTTGGTTCAGGTGACGGGCGAGCGAATCTGCTGCTTCGTCAAGCGTGGCGAAGCCAGTCTCGCCCTCGGCAAAGAACGCGCGGATACCATCCACCCCGTCGTTGCGCATCATAGGTGCAACATCGGCCAGCATGATTAGGCGAACCTTGTCTGGGTGGCGCGACCCGCCAACCAAGGCTGCTTGTCCGCCGCGCGACGCACCAACCAGTGTCACCGGCTGATTGAAGCGGGAAATCAGATGCTCAACATCACGACCAAAGGCATCCAGAAGATAGTCGCCGTCAATGGCCCAATCGCTGTCGCCGTGGCCGCGTAAGTCAAAGCTGATGCCGTAATATCCTGCTTCTGCAACCGTCTTGGCCGACCCGATCCAAGCATTGCGGCTTTGTCCGCCGCCATGAAAAAAGAGGACGGGCGGAGCCGTCGAACTGCCATAGGCACTTCCTGCAAGTTCCAGCCCGTCCCCTTGTAAACGGATATCGTTCGGTAACAAATTATGCCGCCAAAATGGGCGCAACTTCCGCATGGCTCGGATGCTCTCCGGGGCCCTTATAGGCAAATTTGCCCGGCGCGTGATGCCAATTTCCGTCGTTGTGGCTCTCATAGGGTGATGCGACTTCGATCAGGCAACCATGCGTGCTCTTGGCACCGACCCAGCTCCATTTTTGCCACGTCATATCAGGGTCATTATAGGTTTCGCCGTCACCGGGCAGGTCAAGACCTTCGGCTTTCAGCTTAGCCATCGCAGCGGGCACATCATCGGTGGAGAAACACAGATGATGGACATGCTCACCAACCTTATCCAGCCGACGACCCATTGGCGTGCCGGGGGCGGGTTGAATGAACTGGATTTCGGTTGAGTATTCGTTGACGAACGTCGCCCATTTCATACCGGCATCGGCGCCGCTGGAAAATTCGTCATATTTCACAATGCGTTTTTCGAGCGATTGCGGATCGAGCACGCGCAGGATTTTGGTCCAATCCTCAATCGCTTTTTCCAAATCACTGACGACCATGCATACATGGGCAAAAGGACCGCTTGGCATATTTCTTCTCCTTAAAATCGTTAGATCATGATTGTTGCTGTGCCGCTGTTGACCGGGCCGCGCCCGTCAACGTTGAGTGTAAATTCGCACGAAATGCGGTTGCCTTCAACGGCTGTGATTGTGCCCTGTGCCGTCACTTTGTCGCCGCCATAAACATTATCAAGAAAGCGAGAATCGATCGCTTCGATGGCCGCGCTCGGGAACGCGGCCATCAGCATGTTCAACATGAAAGCCACATTCATTGGCCCCTGGTTGATAACGCGGTCGCCCAATCCTTTTGCCTTCACCACTTCGACATCAAGGTGGATCGGATTGGGATCAGCCAGAAATACCGCCCATGCCTTCATTGCTTCGGGGCTTGCGCTTTCGATCACGAAAGGGGGCAATGCGTCGCCTACAGCATAGCTCATGCCGCCAACTCCTTGCGCGGGAGGACCCAGACATTATCGGTTTCGAGAATGCAGGTGCCGTCGGCCTGTTTGTGCAGGCGGAGACGATAGGTCAGCACATCCATGACGCCCAGCTTGCGGCTTTGCTTGCGCACGAGACTAAGGATTTCGCCGGTCACTTTATAACTTTCACCGACCATCAGCGGCTCGGTAAATTTGACGCCGGACGATCCCATCATCGGGCCTTCTTCGACATCGAACTCGCACGTTTCGCAAAGGCCAGCAACAGTTTTGCCCATCGCGACCTGAGTGGCGATATAATAATAGATCGGGTGTGCGCTGCCGTCGCTGGCTGGTTGTACCCCGGTCGAGCGACACAAGGCGGCGTTTTCTTCCGCAGCGATTGTGAAGACTTTTGTACCGTCGAGTGATGTACCCGCAACATCGGGGGCAGGGGGAAAGGCAAGCTCACTCATCAGAATGACCTTCCATCAGAATGACCGGGGCAAGCCGAGATTTTCGGCAATGCTGTTGCGCACCATCTCGTTGGAAATCGGCGTCATGCGTAAGATGCGGTGGTCACGCCAATAACGCTGCATATCGGTTTCAGCAGAATAGCCCATGCCGCCCAATATCTGTATGCCGAGGTCAGCGGCCTTCACCGCTTTTTCCGTCGCGACCATTTTCAGCATATTCGCTTCATTTCCGCACGGCATGCCCTGCGCCTGCATCCATGCGACATTGTACAGCAGCAATTCAGTCAGTTTTTGCGACGTCGCAATGTCCGCGACATAATGCTGGAGGATCTGGAAACGGCCAATGATCCCGCCAAAAGCCTTACGCTGTTTCATATAATCCAGCGCGTCTTCCAGCACGCCGTCGATTGCGCCCAGACACTGCGCGCCGACCATGATCCGTTCGTTGTTCAGCGTCGGCAACATCGCGTACCACGCTTGGCCGGGCTCACCCAGCACATCGCAATCAGGTACGACCACGTCGTCATAGGTCACCGAGCAACTGCCCATCGCGCGCATCCCGAGTTTTGGAAGCAGGCTAGCAGTAATGCCGGGTGATTTGCCATCTACAAAGAACATCGTCAGGCCGTGATGGTTCTTTTCAACATTCTTGTCAGTCCGCGCCAGGACGAGCAGCCTGTCGGCAACCTTGGCTCCAGTCGTCCACATTTTCGCGCCGTTCAATTTCCACCCGCCATCGACTTTTTCGGCAAATGTCTTCATCGCGCCCAATACGTCGGTGCCGCCGTCCGGCTCGGTCATAGAAAGCGAAACGCGCAAGTCGCCCGCGGCCATCGGTCGCAACCAACGTTCCTTTTGCTCGTCCGATCCAACCGCACCAATTGTTTTTGCGCCGCCGAACGAAGTCAGACCCCAGACCCAAAGCAACCCGCCAGCAGTACGCGCCATTTCGCGCGCAAAAATCATCTGGGTGACGACATCGCCGCCAAGCCCGCCCCATTCTTCAGGGATGCCAACACCGAAAAAGCCTTGCGCCTTCAGCTTGTCCCAAATTTCAAACGGATAGTTTTCCTCATCGGCCTCAAGCTTGCGCATCAGGTCCTTGGGGAGTTCCTCATTCACCCAACGACGAACTACGTCGCGGAAGGCAATTTGTTCTTCGGATAGATTAAAGTCCATGGCACACCCATGCAATTTGTATAGCAATTGGCAACCTATCGAAGGTTAGGAGGCTAGATCGCCAGCCCGCCCTCAACCGGAATCACCGATCCGGTCACATAAGCCCCTGCACGGCTGGCCAGATAGATTGCCGCTCCGGCGACGTCTTCGGGTGTTCCGGTGCGTCCGCGTGGGACCATCGATTCGACCATTTTCCGCATTGCATCGTCGGTGATGACGGTCATGTCGCTTTCGAAGAAGCCCGGCGCAATGGCGTTGACGGTGATGTTGTCGCTGCCCAGCTTTTTCGCGAGTGACTTAGTCAGCCAGTGTATCGCACCCTTTGAGGCTTGATAGCTGTACACTTCGCGGGGACCGATTTTGAGCGCGCCGACCGAACCGATGTTAATCACATTGGAGGGCCGTTCTGCGGTTGCCCCGTCGCGAAGGAGCGGGAGTAGCTTTTGCATCAGGAAAAAGGGCGATTTGAGATTAAGACCGATGACATCATCCCATTGGTCTTCGCTGAATGTATCAATGGGCGCGTCGGTCAATGTTCCGGCATTGTTGACCAGAATGTGCAGGGCGCCTTCCCGTCCGCTGATCTGGGCGACAAGTTCAGCGATGCCATCAAGTGTTGATACGTCGGCTGACAGGCCGATTACATCGCCGTCCATTTCGGACGCTGCCTTGGCGACCTTCTCTGCCCCGCGGGCGCAAATATATACGCGGGCTCCTGCCGCCGCCAGACCGGTTGCAATCATCCGGCCGATGCCAGCGCTGCCGCCGGTCACGAGTGCGACGCGGCCTTTCACCGAAAAGAGGTTGGGAATGTCCATTAGCTGGCGAGGCCCAGGATCATCTCGGCCACGCCCTCGGGATCGCCTACATTAAACGCGTGGTCGCCGGGATGGTCATGCACCGGCCAGCCAAGCGAGCGTGCGCGGTCGTGCATCGCAGTCATGATCGTATGTTTGGCTGCGATATAATCGACAGGCAGAGTGATGCTCTCCGCACCCACCGCAATCGCGCAGCAGGTCGCGCGCATCGGCTGATCGGAGAGATGATCTAGGAGCCAGTCTTGCCGCTCGGCGCTCATGATGTGCGGATGTTCTTTGGCCATCGCGCGCTGTTGTTCGTGCACCCCCGATCCTATTGGACCTTCGCCCGCGTCGAGCAAGGCGTCCAGCCCGATCATGTCCTCTTCGGCGGCAAATCCCAATAACGAGGCGATCCGTTCGCCTTTGTACGGGATGATGGCATCGAGATATATGACGTGCCTTATTCGCTCACCTGCTTGCGCGATGACACCCGGAGCCACAGTTCCTGCGTAGCTATGCGCAACGAGAATGACGTCGGACAAATCCTCATAATGCAGGACATTGACGATGTCGGTGACATGCGTATCATTGCCAACATCGCGACCGATCAAATGGCTGCGCTCTCCAAAACCCGTGAAGGTAGGCGTGAATACCTTATGCCCTTTGTCTTCGAGTATCTCGCGGACAAATTTCCACGTCCAGCCGCCCATGCCGCCGCCGTGCATCAATAGGAAAGTGGCCATTATGCGGGTGCTCCGGGTTCAAGATTGGAAACAAGTTCGGGCGGCACATCTGGCCCCCAAAGGTAGAAACTGTCTTCGGGCGCGTGCTGGGCTGAGGGCCATTCACAGTCCGCCGGAATATAATCGATGTCGGCCGAAAATTCGGCATAGCTACCCCAAGGGTCGCGGGCATAATAGAAATAATTTCCGCCCAGAACATGGCGGCCAACCCCCCAGCCTTCTTTATATCCGGCGCGGAACATCTGCGCTGAACCTAAGCCCACTTCCTGAAACGAGCCGACATCCCAGCTGCTATGGTGCATCCCGCGATGGGTGGAGCCGACCAGAGCGAGCAGGTGATGGTCGCTGCCGTGAGGGCCATGCAAAAACGCTACGACCGGGCCGCTGCCATCGGAAAGCCGCAGACCGAGATTTGCTTCATACCAAGCTGTGGCGGCAATCACATCGGT
>CAZQBS010000011.1:58943-65209 GCA_964591835.1 uncultured Sphingorhabdus sp.
GATGCGCTTTACGCCTTCACTGTCGAGGCGGGCGGTAAGCTCGCCCAAATCTTCGGCATAAACACCGAAACTAAGATAGCTCAGCTGCTTGACCGGCCCGTGCGTAAAGCGCGCCCATTTATGGGCGTTGCCGCGTGCATAAAGCGCTAAACCGCCATCTTCGTCCTTCACCTCAAGCCCGAACGCCTCGTAAAAGGTGCGCGCGACCTCAAGGTCCGGTACCTGCACAGCAAAATGGTCAATCGAATGAACGCCAAGGGCGCCCGCACGTTTCAGCGGCATATCTCTCTCCAAAGATTATTCTGCGACAATCGGGTTTACGAGCAAACCAACGCCCTCGATTTCGACTTCGCATATCTGACCGGCTTTCATCCACACTTGCGGATTGCGAGCAATGCCAACGCCTCCGGGGGTTCCCATCACCAGCAAGTCGCCTGCTTCAAGCGTCATGAAAGTGGAGAGCAGATGGATGGTCTTTGCCACGTCAAAAATTAGATTTGACGTATTCGAGCTCTGCATGACAACACCGTCCAGGCGGCATTCAATTTTCAACCCGGCGGCCCCTGCTGGAAGTTCATCGGGTGTAACCAGCCACGGGCCAATTGCCCCTGTATCATCGAAATTCTTGCCTGCGGTCCATTGCGGTGTCTTCATTTGATAATCGCGGATGGAGGCATCGTTGAACACTGAATAACCAGCCACATGGTTCAATGCGTCGCCCTCGGCGATGTTCTTACCGCCCTTGCTCAGGACGACTACCAACTCGGCTTCCCAGTCGAGCTGTTCGGAAACTTTTGGCAAAATGATCGGTGCGTTGTGGCCGATCAGGCTGGAAGGAAAGCGCGCAAAAAGCACTGGAAATTCCGGAATACCAAGGCCTGATTCTTCCGCATGATCGCGGTAGTTGAGGCCAAGGCAGATGATTTTTGAGGGGCGCGTGGCAAGCGGAAGAAATGTGAGGTCGGCTTCAGCGACTGCTTCGCCGGCCAGCGCCTTCGCCCCAGCTGCCGCCAGCGTTCCCGCAGCAATATGGGCATCAAGGTCGGCAACTTCGGGGCCAAAGGCCAGCATGACAGCATCACCGTTTTTGGCAGCTAAGCCGATTTTTCCGTCTTTTGTTACTCGTGCGATGCGCATGATAATCTCCGTATAATATGATTCTATTTGCTGGCTTTTTGCCCGGTGCCACCACCGGTGGCAGGCATCAGATTGTTACTCATTCCACCATCAACCAATATGTCGATGCCGGTTATGTGGCTGGCCCCAGGACTGATGAGAAACAGGATCGCATTGGCGACGTCCTCGGCCATTCCGAGTTTACCCAGCGGAATCGTCGATTCACGTTGGGCGCGGCGGTCGGCGTCGTCATATCCCGCTTTGGTCATCGGTGTATAAGTCGGTCCAGGCGAAACCGTATTGCAGCGGATGCCCTCCTTGCCCCATTCGAGCGCCAGTTGGCGGACAAGCATGAGTAAAGCGGCCTTGCTTGACGAGTAGAAGCCTAGCCCGGGTGTCGGTTGGGTTGCCGACATTGATGCAGTGGCAACGAAGGCACCTTTGCTTGCCGCCAGATACGGATAGGCTGCCTTTGCCAAAGCCCAGTTTGCTTTAGTGTTTACAGCGTAAATCCGGTCAAAATCTAATGGTTCAAGGTCAACCAGCGCGCCTGCCGCAATAATACCGGCATTGCTGACCACAGCGTCAATCCCACCCATGTGCGCAATCGCCGCTGCAACGATAAAATCGCCGCAGTCATTTTCGGAAAGGTCAACAAGGCAGGTTGCGGCAGCAGCGCCAATCTTTGCTTCAATAGAAGCAAGTCCGTCTGCGTCGCGGTCAGCCAACAACAGTTGATGCGCACCTCTGTCCGCCGCCAGCAGTTCCGCCACGGATAATCCGATGCCGCTTGCTGCCCCGGTGATGACGACGCGCATAGCCTTCTCCTCAGTCGACCAAATCAAGTTCTTGCATCAGCTGCTGCCGAAGCTTGAACTTTTGGATCTTAGAGGCTGACATCGGCCATTCGTCAATGAACCGAATATGGCGCGGCACTTTGAACGATGCGATGCGTTCCTTTACAAAGCAAATGAGTTCCTCTTCGCTGACGTCGACATTGCCGCTACGTTCGATAAAGGCGGCGGGAATTTCGGCAAGTCGCGCATCTGGTAAGCCCACTACCTGCGCCAATTGAACGCCGTCATGCGTCGCTAAAACCGCTTCGACCTCGGCGGCGGCAACATTTTCGCCACCAACTTTTAGCATATCCTTGAATCTGCCATGAAAGCGCAAATGACCAGCCGCGTCGAGGGTACCAATATCGCCGCTATGGTACCATCCGTCCGCGTCAAGCGCTTCTGCGGTTTTTTCGGGATCGCGGTAATATCCATCGAGCAGGTTATAGCCCTTGATTAAAACCTCACCGCGCTCGCCAATGGGTAAATCCAAGCCGGTCTCAAGGTCGAGTATCCGCACAGTTATTCCGGCCAAAGGATAACCCAATGCCTGGAAGCCCATTTCGGGGTCCATGTCATAGCCGCCGGTGGTGACGATCCCGCTAGCCTCGGTCATGCCAAAAGTTCCGACCTGCAATGCATCAGGCATTTTGGCGCGATAAGCATCACCTATTGCTTGGGGCATTTGACTGAAGCAGCTGTTCATCAGCCGCACCGACCGCATATCAGTCTTGTTCCAATCGGGATGGGAAATCATCGCCTGATGGAAGGTGACGAACGGCAGGAACAGCATGCTCGCCCGTTCAAACTCGATTTGGCGGAGGCTTTCACCCGCATCAAAATGCGGCTGTCCGATAAATGTACCACCAACTTCTACCGCGCCAATCATCGCGAGCATCGCGGCAATATGAAACAGCGGCATTGGCGACCATACCCGTTCGGCGTCGGTGAATGCCCAACGATTACGTGCCAGGTTCGACGCCTCGCGGCAGATTGCCTCATGGCTAAGCAGGCAGCCTTTGGGGTTAGCCGATGTGCCTGAGGTGTAAAGAATCATGCACGTGTCGCGAAGGCGAACGCCAAGTCGTGCGCGGTGGACGGTATCTTCGGCGACTTCCTCGCCAGCGCGATTAAACCCGTTTTGGTCGACAAAACCCGCGGCTTGCTTCCCGCCAAACAAGATCAGCTTTTTTAGCTTGGGCGCCTCGGCGATTGAAAGCTTTAGTGGGTCGGCACATTCGGCGATCACCGGGAAAGACTCGCTCAATCGCGCGACAAAGTCCACAAAATCATCAGCTTCGCTGTTCGTTACGATCGCCACAAGATCGGCATTGTCGGTGACATAGGCAATTTCGGGCGCGCGGTAACGGGCGTTCATCAGCACCGAAACGCCGCCGATCATCGATACCGCAAATAAAGTTTCGACGAACTCGGTACCGGATGGCAATAATATGCCGACATGGTCGCCCGGCTTGATACCCAGTCCGATCAGGCCACGCGCACGTCGGAAAACCGACTTAACGACGGCGTCATAGGATTTGCGCCCAGTCGGGAAAACCAGTGCCTCCTTGTCAGGTACACGATCCCAAGTAAGCAACAGCACATCCGCTAGCGGACTTACGTCGATACGCATTTTTGCGAGATTTTCGCTATTGCCCAACACGTCCTCTGCCTCCCGCTTCTTTGACATTAGGACTGGCAAAGGCGCGAGGGCATGCCGCCTTCCGCACGGTAGGTCAGTTGCATCCGACGATCCCGCCGTCCACCGGAATCTCCGCTCCAGTGATGTAGGCACCTGCGCGTGAGGAGAGAAAAACGATTGTGCCGGCGATCTCGTCGGCTCGGCCCATGCGGTGCATCGGTATTTTGTCGAGCAACGCGGTATCGACCACTTCATCGTCGCGCATATGTGCGGTCATGCTAGTCGGGAAAAAGCCGGGAAGCACCGCGTTCACGTTGATATTGCGGTCCGCTAGGTCGCCCGCTAGGTCGCGGCTCAGCATGTGTACGGCGGCCTTGCTCGCGGCATAGCTATAGGCGCTAAGCTTGGCTGTAGTTGCTCCGGCAATCGAGCCGATGTTGATCACGCGCGCCGGATCGTCGGGCGTCCCTGCAGCGGTCAATTCGGGCAAAAGCTCGCGCACCAACGTGAACGGCGTTTGGACGTTCACCATCATCACGCCGGGCCATGCCTTGTCGGGAAAGGTATCGACCTTACCACCCCAAGTCTTGCCCGCGTTGTTAACCAGCACATGTAGAGCATCACCGACGGTATCGCGGTAACGCTGTGCCAGATCGACCGCAGCTTCCGGCGTGGAAAGGTCAGCAGGCAGGGCGATGCACTCACCAAATACCGACATTTCCGACGCTGCGGCTTCGCAGATATCCCTCTTGCGCGACGTAATGGCCACCGTGGCCCCTGCAATTAACAGGCCCTCTGCGATCATCCGCCCCAGCCCCTGCGCGCCCCCAGTTACGAGCGCATTTTTGCCCGTTAGATCGAATAATCCGGTGTTCATATGGTGACCACGACTTTACCGAATTTATGCGAGCTTTCGAGGTAGAGCAATGCCTCTTTGGCCTCCGCAAGCGTGAAGCTGCGTTCGATGACGGGCTTAATTTGGTGCTTTTCAACAAATGCCAGCATGTCGCGAAAATCTTGCGGGTCGCCGACTTGGCTGCCGATGATGCTTGCGCTTTTCAGGAATATGCCGGTTGCCGTGATCTCGAACTTGTCACCTGCGGTCGAGCCGTAAATCACAATCCGCGCGCCGGGGTTTATGGCGCGGACATAATTGGCAAAGCTCGGGGCGGGAGCGCCGTCGAGCACAACGTCGACGCCGCCAGTTAGCTTGCCAACCTGCTTGCGCCATTCGGGGTCGGTGTAGAGCAAGCCACCAAGTGCGCCCATATCTTTGGCGCGGGCAAGGACATCTTCGCTTTCGCCAGTCACATAAACCTTGGCACCAAGTGCCACTGCAAAAGCGAGTCCGAAAGTGGCTACGCCGCCGCCCACGCCACTGATTAAAAGCGTCTCGCCTGCCTTTAACTGTCCCTTGAACATCAATGCACGCCACGCGGTCAGGCCCGTCAGAACCGTGGCTGCGGCCTCTTCAAAAGTCATGAATGCGGGCTTTGGCGCGAGGCTTTCGACCGGAACGCAGACATATTCGGCAATGGTGCCACCGTGCGGCATCCCGAGCAGCCCGAATTCGGCTTGCGGCGCGTGGCGATTGTTGCCCCAATCAAGACCGGGGTAAATCACCACTTCGTCGCCAATGCTTGCGCCAGACGCACCTTCGCCCAGCATATCGACCACACCCGCGCCGTCGCAGCCCATCGTCGTCGGCAGGCTCATGCCGGGATAGAGACCGCGTGCAATCCACATTTCGCGGTGATTGACCGACGCTGCTTTGATAGCGACGCGCACTTCGCCCGCTTTAGGTGTGGGCGTTTCAACTTCTGCCACGCGAACTGCCTCGGGGCCTTCGGTGGTTTCCTGGTAAAGTGCTTTCATGTTCGGCCTTTCGGATGCGTTAGAAGGAGCGGGGCAGGCCGAGCGATTCGGCGATACCGTTGCGGATCATTTCGTTGGTCACAGGGCCAATCCGCCACAGGCGGGAATCGCGCCAATAACGCTGCATGTCGGTTTCCGCCGAATAGCCCATGCCGCCCAGCATCTGGATGCCGAGATCAGCCGCGCTGTTGGCATTTTCGGAGGCCATGAGCTTGAGCATATTGGCCTCCTTGCCGACATTCTCGCCCTTTGCCTGTTTGGCGGCGCAGTAATGCAGCATCAATTCGGTGGAGGTCTGCATTGTCGCAATGTCGGCGATATAATGCTGCAAGATCTGAAACTGGCCGATATATTTGCCGAATGCCTTGCGCTGCATGACATAAGCCAGCGCGTCTTCAAGCACACCGTCTATGACGCCCAAGCAGAAAGCCCCGACCATGATCCGTTCGTTGTTCAGCGTCGGCAGTAAAGTATGCCAAGCCTTGTTGGGCTCAGCCAGAACGTTCTCATCGGCCACGAACACGTTGTTATAGACAACGGTGCAGCTGCCCATCGACCGCATACCGAGCTTGGGCAGCGGGGTGATTTTGACGCCTTCGGATTTCGCAGGCACCCAAAATAAAGTCAGCCCTTGATGCCTTTTCTCGACCGTTCTGTCGGTGCGGGCGATGCACAAAAGATAGTCTGCGACATGTGCCGAGGAGCTCCAGATTTTTTCGCCGTTCAGTATCCAGCCGCCGTCCACACGTTCGGCGGTTGTGGCGAGATTGCCGAGCAAATCGGTGCCGCCGCCGGGT
>CAZQBS010000012.1:0-49556 GCA_964591835.1 uncultured Sphingorhabdus sp.
AAGATAACAAGGTCGGGCTTTAATTCCCTCATTGGGTCGATAGCCGATCCAGACTTGCTAGATAATTGGTTCGAGCGGCATCGTAATAGTCTTGAGCCGATGGTGCCAGAGACCGGACAACTATTGACGTTCCTCTGAACTTATGGTGGCAGCTTTTAATATCTGCACCGCCAAAAGCTGCCAGTCGCAAAGCCACAACAAAGCTGCCGAACAGGCAAGAAGCAGGTGGCCCTGAAACCGGTCATTCCCGGTATCAGCATTCTTGGTGAAGGAACGTCCGGTTTTCACAGCCGAGATCGGGCCAGAGAACAGATGCAATTGTAGCGGATTGCGACCGCAATAGGTATTGCCGGTCAATCCGAACTTGGGGACGTTGAAATCGCTTCTGGCTGCAAACAGCCTTCGAATGAGGCAATTGAAAATTTTGCCCTGTCAGATGATGCTCACCATACAGTTCGCTCGTCACTCACCGAGACTGTCGATAGCACTCCGCCTTGGTTAATCTTAGCCGTTTGATGCCGCCTGTCACTTTCTGTGCGCCAGCGCTCGCCGCTATCTAAAACACCCTTGCGCAAAGGCCGTAATCTTTCAATCGTTTATTCAGGGGATGTCACCAACTGCCAACCGATGGAACAAAGTCCAATGTCCGACCCCGAAAGAATTGTCCGCCTCAAGACCGTTCTCGCCCGCACCGGTCTGTCCCGCTCCACGATGTACCGCAAGATCGCCGAAGGCACGTTTCCGTCCCAGGTGAAGATCAGCGTAAATGGCGCTGGATGGCGGGAATCGGCCATCAACCTCTGGATATCAAATCCGGCGGCGTATCGCGATGAGAGCGTGACATAGTGCACACGCCTTCGCCGGTCGAACCAATCTGCGTCACAATCAATGACGCTGCCCGCATGATCAGTGTGGGCCGGACCATGCTTTACCAGCTTATAGCAAGCGGCGAAGTTGAAGCGATCAAGCTCGGCAAATCGACCCGCGTTACAACCGCCAGTCTGCATGCGCTGATTAAGCGGCGGCGCGAACAGGAATAGGCATGTTTTCCGCTTTGGTAACGCTGGCTGAATGGGTTCCGTCCAGATACGCCGCCCATTGCGTCATTAGACCCCGTCGCTTGTCGAAGAAGTCTGTCCTTCGATAGGCAGCTTCGACCTGATTGGTAAGCTTGTGTGCAAGCGCCTTGTCTGCAACTTCCTTGGGAAAATCTGTTTTTTCCGCCGTCCAGTCGGTAAAGGCTGAGCGGAAGCCGTGTACGGTTGATTCCTCGATATTGCAGTCGCGCAAGGCCTTGGTCATAGTCATGTCGCTGATCGGCTTGTCTCCATTGTTGGTGAACACGAAACCGTCATCGTTGAACCGTTCGTTCCAACGCTGGCGAAGCAGCGCTACCACAGGCGGTGTCAACGGCACGATGTGCGTTTCCCGGGCCTTCATCCGCGCTGCCGGAATGGTCCAGATGGCTTTATCGAGATCGAACTCGTTCCAGACAGCAAATCGTGTTTCGTTAGAACGGACGGCATTGTAGATCGTGAAGCGGAGCGCGTCCCTGCCTGTGGTGCGCGACGTCAGGGCGAGCTTTGCCATCAACGCAGGCACCTTGGCATAAGGCATGGCCGCCAAATGCCCTGCCCTCCCCATCTGTCGCGGCAGTCCCTTGCGAACCGAACGCAACGATATCTCGGCGGCAATCCAACCTTTGATATAGGCAAAGTCCAGGACAGTACCGATACGCTGGAGCACTCGTCTTGCCGTCTCGGGAATGTCTAGCCAAATTGGGGTCAGAACTTCGACCACGCATGCGCTATCTACCTGATCGACAGGCTTCCTCCCAATTAAAGGAAAGACGTGGTTCTCAAGACTTGAAATCCAATTAGCGTAGTTCTTGTTCTTCCAGCCGTCACGCAATGCTTCATAGCAGTCGCGTGTCGCCGTCTCAAAGCTTGGCGTGACTTTGCGGGATTTGCGCCGTTCAGCGACCACATCCATGCCTTGCCGGACTTGCCGACGCAACGCCCACGCAGCATCGCGCGCCTCGGCAAGCGAAACGTCCAGCACCGAACCCAGACCATAATCGCGCCTCCTCCCGCAATGCTGCATCCTCAGCACCCAGGTTTTAGCGCCGCTTTCCTGAACCACCAGGCATAAGCCCCTGCCATCGCCGTGCCGGCCTGGTTTTGCGTTTCTCACTTTCAATGCAGTAAGTGCCATAAGATATAGTCCCGTCTGAAATGACCCCACGATCATTCCCACTTTGTGGTGAGAATTCAGGCAAACGGGAGTGACCGACCGCGAACAATGTAAAACAAATAACGACTATTTTACAGACTGGTTAGAGACGTCCCGGCATCGCCCGAGACATTATTTATGAACCTTACCGGGGAACCAGAATTCAGATTAAACCATTGTTATTTCAATCATAAATTCCAATCACACACTAATCACTCTCATATTTTGATTTATCCAATATCGAAAAAGGATTGTGCTTCGAGGACCAGAGCAACTTTTTCTCGTCGAGCCTTGAATGTTGCATGTCTGAACCTTGTTTCCGGAAACCGGCCGCTCAGCTTTTCAAAATAACTGACCCACCATTCGCTCCGAGCCCTAATACCGCAGACATCCCGACCTTGGCGTCCGGCACCTGATGCCCCTCGGCTTGCCCTCGCAATTGCCAGGTCAGCTCACAGATTTGCAATACCGCTTGCGCAGTCGTCGCTTCGCCGAATGACAGAAAACCCCCGCTAGGATTAATCGATATCTCGCTGCCAATTTCAAGCTTGCCATTATCGAGCATCCAGTCACCTTGGCCCGGTTCATAAAAACCGAACAATTCCGGCCAGGCAAGCAAGTGCCAAGCCGTATTGTCTGCCATTTCCAGCACATCGACATCTTCCGGCCCGATACCCGCCATATCACAGGCGCGGCGAACGGCGGTTGCCACTTCGCTGGTGTGGGAGACGCCAGGACGAACGTTGCTCGAAACTGTCGGGATACGGCGGGCCGGGTCGCCAAATTGCCCTGTGGCAACGGCACAGCCTGCCACCTCGACCAGCTTGTTACCGGCTCTTTTCGCGAATTCTTCGGTTCCCAATATCACGGCCGCCGCTCCATCGCTGACCGGGCATATTTCAAGGAGATGAAGCGGGTCGGCTACCACTGGTGACGCCAACACCTCTTCAACACTGCTTTCTGCACGAAAGCGGGCAAGACGGTTACCGGCGGCATTCCGGCGCATCAGCACAGATGCCCGGGCCAGGGTCTCGGCGCTGGTGCCGAAATCATGCTTCCGCCTATTGGCCTCGATCGCCCAGTAGGCCGGGTTTGTAGCACCCATCGCCACCCAACGCAGATAATCGCTATCCGTGATGTCGTTCTGGCTACCCGGCGGACGCGGAATAAAGCCCTTCGGCATGCGTTCCGCACCCAAAACCGCAACCACGTCATGCTGCCCGCTGGCGATCATCGAATATGCCGTTTGAAACGCAATTGCGCCAGCAGCGCAGGCACCGCCAACATTGATGCAAGGTATGCCATGTTCGGAAACCGCTTGCACGACTTCATTGGCGTGTAGTCCCCAGCCCATACCGCCTTCAAACCGGGAACTTGCGGCGACCAGCCCCTGGAGATCGGGCCACGATAGCGAAGCGTCTTCAATCGCCGCATTCATCGCGTCCAGCGCCAGCTGAAGCTGCGATTTATCTGGCCATTTCCCCCACGGATGCGCGCCTGCGCCCAATACGTAAACCGACCTCGTCATGCTGTGGCCCCCACGTCAGCCGGCGCAAATTTATAAGTCAGTGTTTCACCATTCTCAGCATCGGCATAAAGCGGTTCGACCACCAGCTTGAGCGGCATACCGATCATTATTTCATCTAACGCGATCCCGGTCAGCATCCCCATCACTTGTAACCCGTCACCCAGATCGACGAGTCCCAAAGCATATGGGGACCAGTTATCCATCCGAAAAAGCGGCGGCGGCTGATATCGCTGAATGGTGTAGCTATAGAGCGTGCCGTGATCAGGCAGGTAGGTCTGCTCCACCGATTTGTTACGGCATTCCGGGTTTCGGCAACCAAGCGCTTGCGGAAAATAAATTGTATCGCAAGACAGGCAGCGCGAACCGATCAGCTTTGTTTGTCCCGCGACAATTTCGAACAAGCCTTCGGCGACGGGAATGCTCGCTTGGTGCGCCGTCATAGTGAGAGAATATCGCGGGTTTCACGAAAATAATGCGTCCCATCGGTAACGTCGGTCACATTGACTTCGTGACGCACATACCGCCTGCCCCGCTTTTCATATTTATCGATTGCACGGGTCGCGATCCTCACCGTTGCGCCAACTGGAATTGGCGCGATAATCTCGGAATCATGGAAGGTGTGGATAGAACCTATCGCGAAGGGTTTCGTGTGATCGAATTGCACAGACAGCACAAAGTGGGATACCAGGACAGGCGGCACGATAGCGCCGCCGAAGGGGGATTCACCTTCTATGTGCCATGTATTCATTTTCCAGGCTTCGTACCAGGGATTGAAGTCCTCCACGGCATCCGCATAAAGGATGACCAACTCGGGGGTGATATGGAGGTCTCGGGATAGCTCGTCACCGATCTCAACCATATCCCAATAGGTTTGAGACCCCTGCTCCAGACCTTCAATGAAGTCTCGCGTCTGCTCGATCTGTATATCGCTCAACGGACGAAGGGCGTCAGTTCGGAGAGTTTCGGTACTCATGTTTCGTTTCCCTGTTTATTCAAACTTCAACATCGACTTCGACCCAGCCAACGGTTTTCTTCTCGCCCGCCTCGTTCTCGCTCCAGATATCCACGGTGAATCGGAAACCGTCGCCCTTGGGCGTTTTTTCTCTGACGACACCGTGCGTCACGATCACTTCGTTGGCCAGCGTCGAGGCGACATATTTGCAGACCATCCGGGCATTCCTGAACATCTGCGCACCGAAGTGATTCACACACATTTCAGCCAGATAGGCCGAGGACATCTCGCCTGTCTGGATTGGTGCGGAAAGCCCTGTTGCGGCAGCATAAACCGGGTCCCAATGGTTGGGATTAAACCTGCCCCAAAGCCGCGAACCCATTAGCTGGATTACCGCCTTTTTCTTGATACTCTGAAGCTGATACCCGACCGGCGTTTCGCTCGTAATGCGAACGGAATTCAGGGCATCGGTGCGGCTCATTATATGCCTCCCTTAACTGCACAATTTGCAGAAAAATTAGATTCGTTTCCGGCGTCACGATGGATCAAGCAACTATATTGGTCAACACTAATGTTGAAAATGCTTTCATGATTGTGCAAACCATTTAAACTCGACATCCACTGCTATCGAAATGCCGATTGCGAAAGCGGCAGAAATAATGCCAGAACATATTCACCGTCTAGGCAAAATGGCGATGTTGAGATGAATTTACAGACACAATTCTAGAATCGAAAACGAGGACGATTTATGAAACCAGTGAGCAATATCGGGAAGCGTCGCAAACTTGCCAAGGACGATTCGAGTGCATCATATGACGCACGGCGTGCGGAAATCGCTGACGCCGCAATACGCGTTTTCAACCGGCTCGGATTCAAGGGCGCCAGCATCAGCGCGGTAGCGGCCGAACTCGATATTGATCGAGCCTCACTCTATTATTATATTTCGTCGAAAGAAGAATTGTTCGACGAGCTGGTTCGAACCGTGGTCGAGCGCAACCTCGAACTCGTCAAGCAGATCGAGGCCAGCGACATTAGTTCGCTCCGCAAATTGCGTGACCTGATCACTGCATTGATGACGTCTTACGGGGATAATTACCCCCTGTTCTACATCTACATCCGCGAGAATCTGAGCCATGTCAGCGATAAGAGAACCGAATGGTCCAAATACATGCGAAAACTCAACGCCGAAACCGTTGATGCGGTCATTTCAATCATTGAAAAGGGCTATGCCGAAAAGAGCCTCCGCAAAGTCGGGTCGGCACGTGTTGTCGCTTATGGCATCCTGGGTATCGTCGGTTGGACCCATCGCTGGTTCCGGCCCGATCAAAGCGACGTCAGCGCCGAGGAAATCGGCAAGACATATGCGGAACTGCTGCTGGCGGGGCTGGAAAGTCCTTACGGACCCTAATGGGTTAAACGCTTGCCGCCTTCGCAAAGTTCATCACTCTGGCTTGCGTGAATTCGAGCAATCCGTGCATCCCCATTTCGATACCGACGCCTGACATTTTAGCGCCAGCAAAGGGCGTGTCGGGGCCAATGTCGCCGTGCTTGTTGATCCACACGGTGCCGGAATCGAGCCGCGCGGCAACTGCGCCGGCTTTCTCGCTGTCCGACGACCAGACCGAATTGCCGAGGCCGAAACTGCTGTCGTTCGCGCGTGCGACAACGTCATCGACGTCCGAAAAACGCATGACGGGCAGCACCGGGCCAAATTGTTCTTCGGTTACCAGACGTGCATTATCCGGGATATCACGAACAATGGTCGGGTTGATGAAATAGCCTGGGCCTTCGGGGCTGTCGCCGCCCGCAATAATTACCCCTTCTTTGCGTGTTTCTTCGATCAAGGCATTCAGTTTGTCGAATTGAACACGGTTTTGCACGGGCCCAAGCTGCGTGCCCTGTTGCGACCCCGGCCCGACAATAGCTGCCTTTGCGATTTCAGCCAGTTTTGAACATATCGCATCATATTGGCTGTCATGCACATAAAGACGCTTCAGCGCGATGCAGACCTGACCATTGTTCATGAATGCAGAATCGAAAAGCTGCTGCGAGACAGTATCGGGATCGCAATCATCAAGCACTATGCCTGAATCATTGCCGCCGAGCTCCAGCGTCATCCGCTTGAGTGTGTCCGAGCCTGACGCCATCACCTTCATGCCGGTGCTGGTCGATCCGGTGAAGCTGACCTTGCGCACCAGAGGATGGCTGGTGAGTACGTCGCCGAGATCATTCTTGTCAGTCACAATGTTCACCGCGCCTGCCGGAACGATATCCCTCCACAGTGCCGCGATCTGCAATGTCGCAAGTGGTGTGGTTGCAGCTGGCTTTACCACTACGGTGTTGCCCGTAAGTAATGCCGCGCCGACCTTGTTTACAGCGGTAAGCACCGGAAAATTCCAAGGCACGATAGCAGCCACCACGCCAAGCGGACGGCGATGCAGTTCGATACGGCGAGCTTCGCTGTCTTCAATCATCTCGACCGGAATTTCGAGCCCTGCATAATAGCGCAGAAAATAGGCGGCGCCGCCGACCTCGCCTTGCGCATCGCCGATCGGTTTTCCCTGTTCGCTTGTCAATGTGCGGGCGATGGCTTCGAGGTTCGCCTCGATTGCTTCGGCCATCTTGATGAGAACAGCACGGCGCTCGTCGAGCGAGGTTGCCGACCAGGCGGGGAAGGCGGCCGCAGCAGCTGTCACGGCATCTTCAATTTCCTCACGCGAAGCACAGGCACAGGTCGCAAAGACCTCTGCTGTCGCCGGATCAACCACATCAAGCGTTCGGCTGCCGCCTGTCATTTTGCCGTTCACCAGCATGTCGTAACGCGCTTCCATTGCAAACTCTCCTAATCCGGTATCTATCAGATGCCCTTATCGGCCAGGACTTTTGCCCTCCCCGCGACATAGGCACGGGTCGCCTCGACATCTTCACGCGACAGCCATTTGCTGAAACCGACCATGCCGTTTTGTTTCAGAATTCCGTCATGTACCACTTCTTGCCAAAGTTTCTGGTCAGCCAATACAGGCGAGCGACGCAGATCGGGCAACACCCCCGAAGATCGCGCTGTGCCGCCGTGGCAAACCGAACAGGTTGTCTCGAAAATTTGTGCGCCCTTGGCAATGGTGGCAGGTGGCCATGCCGCTTTGACAACGACCGCTGGACCGGGATCCATGCGCTCCACCTTATAGGGTGCTTTGCCGCCCAGGGCGAATACCAGCAGCCGACCGTTAGGTCTCGGCCCCATATTCTCGGTAAAGGGACTGGCAACGCCGTAACCACCGCCATAACCGACCATCAAGGCGACATATTGCTTGCCGTCGACCGAGTAGCTAACCGGCGGGGCAACGATGCCGATCTTGCTGTCAAATGACCAAAGCTTCTTGCCGCTGCTTGCATCAAAGGCGTTGAATTCGCCCTTGGCATTGCCTTGGAAAACCAGACCGCCCGCAGTTGCCAGCACGCCGCCGTTCCAAGGACCGCCATGATCGACGCGCCACATTTCCTTCTGCTGGATGGGGTCCCAGGCAATTAATACGCCCTTGAGGATCGCACGGATCGCCTTCAGTCCGGCTTTGTCGTCAGGCAGGGTGTTGATCGCGAGATTTACGCCCAGATTCCAGCCGCCTTCACGACCCACAAATGGCGCGTCGGATTGATAGGCCATCGGCACTTCCTGTGCAGGGATGTAAACAAGGTTGGTCTTGGGGCTATACGCCATCGGTTGCCAATTATGGGCACCATGGCCCGACGGATTTGCAACGAACGGCCCATTTTCATAACGGGCACCCGGCATTTCCACTGGTCTGCCGGTTTTCATGTCAACGCCAGATGTCCAGTTTTGCGGGACAAAGTTCTTCGCCGAAACAAGTTTGCCGTCGCTCCGGTCGATCACATAGAAAAAGCCATTTTTAGGTGCCTGCATCATCACCTTGCGGTCGGCCCCGTCAATTTTGAGCGACGCGAGAATGATCGGCTGGGTCTGGGTAAAATCCCAGGTTTCGGCAGGCGTTCCCTGATAATGCCATTTATATTTGCCGGTGTCCGCATCAAGCGCAACCACCGACGAAAGGAAGAGATTGTCGCCCTTGCCATTTGACCGGATGCGATGATCCCACGGCGATCCGTTGCCAACCCCGATCAGGATTTGATTGAAATCCCTGTCATAAACAATCGCATCCCAAACCGTACCTCCGCCGCCGAACTTGGTATAATCGCCATCCCATGTGCCTTGCATCTTGGCGATGATATCGTCGGAGGCTGCGCCGTCGGGTTTGGCGCCCTTTGCAGGGGGCACAGTATAAAAGCGCCATGCCTGCTTGCCGGTTTCGGCATCATAGGCCGTTACGTAGCCGCGAACCCCGTATTCACCGCCGCCATTGCCAATAAGCACGCGGCCTTTGACGATCCGGGGTGCGCCCGTGATAGTGTATGGCTTACTCTGATCAACAGTTACAACCGACCAGACGAGCTTGCCAGTCTTTGCGTCGAGTGCGATCAGTCGCCCGTCCAGTGTGCCGGAATAGATTTTGCCATCGTAGAGCGCTGCGCCGCGATTGACGACGTCGCAGCACGCCTTGAATCCGGTTTCGCCAGGCACTTCGGGGTCGTAGCTCCACAAAAGTTTGCCCGTGGTGGCATCAAGTGCGTGCACTTTTGACCATGCAGTGGTGGTGTAAATCACGCCGTCTGCAACCAGCGGTGTTGCTTCCATTCCCCGCGGGCTATCGAATTCATGACTCCAGGCCAATCCTAGATCGCCAACCGATTTAGTATCGATGGATTTCAGACCGCTGTAACGTTGTTCGTCGTAAGTGCCGCCGTAAGTCAGCCAGTTTTCGGGCTCGCTTGCGGCGTCAGCCAGTCGTGCGGTGTCTAATTCACCTTCACCACCATCTTTCAGCCCGCAACTACAAAGAAGAACACACGCTACAACCGCCCAAATTTTTCTCATCATATGACCTTTAACATGCTCAGATCAATTCATCGCCGCCGACCGGGATTGCGGACCAAATTTATACGTCAACTCCAGCCCAAATGTGCGTGGTGCAGCGCGTACCAAATAATCGCTTCCATAGCTGCCTTCGACATTGATGCCGTTGACGTTGTAGAACTTGTCGGTGAGATTTTTAACATAGGCAGCGACGCTAAAACGATCCGAAGCGTAGGTGACTCGACCATTTATGAGGGCATATTTTCCTTCGCCCTGCGTGAGTGGCCCCCGCGCGCCACCCGCAAAATCATAATCCTTAAATGTGTCAAAGTAGAACTGCCCGGTATAACTTGCATCACCATGAAGCGTTACAGTGCCATCGCCAATGTCGACCACATCCCAATCGAACCCGACATTGCCGGAAACATTGCTGGCATAGGGGAAGGGGTTGCCACCGACATTTATATTTCCTGCTCCGGTTGCCACGCAATTGCCGACCGTGGGCGGTAACCCTACAATCGGTGCAGCTGGGCATGGACCATCATCGAACGAACTGTCGAGAATGCCCAAGCCGAGATTGAAGCGAAGCCTATCCGTTGCCGCGAAAATTAGCTCGGCATCGAGACCGGTCAGCTTGCCATCGAGGTTGATAAGGAACGTCACCGAGCTTGGATCCAGGAGCTGCTGCTGCTGTCCCTTGTACTTGTAATGGAACACCGAAGCATTGAATTGGACGCGATTGCCAAAGAAGCGGCTCTTTATACCACCTTCAAAAGCATCGATCGTTTCCGGCTCGACAAAATACACCTGATTTGCCGATTGGAAAGCTAGGCCGTTGTAAGTGCCGCCGCGATACCCTCGGCTATAGCTTGCATAAAACAGAACATCATCCGACAGCTTCCAGTCGATGATGGCACGCCCGGTGAGGGCCGACGACTTATCACTTCGGCTCAGCGGGTTAGCCGTCCCTACGGAAGTGCCAATAATGAAGGGTTGGAAAACGCCGCCGGGAGCATAGTCAGAAACCGTATACATTCTAGCATTGCCGGCATCGTCAAAAAACGTAGTCAAAGCATCCTTATATGCAAACTTGTCCTTCGTGTAACGAAGGCCAGCGGTAAACTTGATCGTGTCGGTCAATTCGTAACTGGCTTCGCCGTAAATCGCGGCCGATTTACGGACCTGCGTGTAATTTTGAGTTCCGAACAACCGCGTGACAAATCCTGTAGGTACCAACCCGTAACCAGCCGGGTTGAAATAAGTCGCCGGATTTCCGATCGCTTTATTGACGTCGCTGAGAAAGCCGTAAAAATCGGGAATGTTCTCCGATTTAATCCGATCATAACCGTAATAGGCACCCAAAATGGCTTTAAATCGGTCACTCGAATAATCGAGCCGCACATCCTGGTTGAAGCTGCGCGAACGGGATTCATAGCCGATGGCGCAAACATTGAACGGCGTGCCGTCGCAATCGATTCTGGGCAGAAGCTCGTAATGGCCGGTGTCATAGTCGGTGACAGAAGTCAGGTTTACGCTGCCACCCAGTTCCGCTTTAACGGTGAATACGACACCATTAGAACTAACATCGGCGTTCCCGATAGAATTGCCTTCAATCTGACGGTTGTTCAGACCGCGAGCGCTACGGCTGTAGGGGGGTGGAAGCAATGATGCGAGATTGGGGACGCCATAAAATGCAGCCGCCCCCGGCGTGTAGAAGAATCCGAAGGCAGAATTGGCCAACGAGATCGTGTCATTGGTAAGCGAAGGGCCCAAGTTCTGCGGTGAGTCCTGCCCCCCGGATGACTTGGCCATGTAGCCTTTCAACGAAATATCTAACGCCGACGAAGGCTGAAATCTGATAATACCCCGGAAGCCGTAAGATTCATGCCCGCCAGGTGAAATTCCCGTATTCTGGTTTCCGAACGCTTGGGCATTGGTGATATTCGGTGACGACTTGATAAGCCCAACCGGCTGGATATTTCTTACGAAGGGATCGGAGTTAACGTAGGTTCCAGAGACGCGAATGCCCAGCACATCCGGAACAAGAGTGAAATCGGCAGCGGCTTCGCCATTTAACCGGTTAAAACGGCCATAGCCAGCCTTTACATAACCGTTTGTATCGCCAAGTTGGGGTTTCTTCGTGACGAAGCTAATAGCACCACCCGTCGTGTTACGACCAAACAAAGTGCCTTGAGGACCGCGGATAATTTCGATTTGTTCCAAGTCGTAGAGTTGCTGGCCGTGACTCGCCCGGAACGACTGATACACTTCATCAACGTAAACACCGACCGGCGAGGCGGCGTTCGAGTTATATTCCGTGCCCACACCAATGCCGCGCAACGTGAAGTTAGGCTGCGTCTCGCCATAAGCTGAACCGACCTGTAGATTTGGAATTGAATTGTTGAGATCCGCTGTGGAAAATACGCCCTGTGCAGAAAGCTGCTCGGACGTGATTGCGGTGATCGATACTGGCACATTCTGAAGATTTTCGCTGCGCTTGGTTGCGGTTACGATGATCTCGGCCAGTCCCTCCGGACTGTCCGAATCCTGCGGCGCTTCCTGCGCATGCGCTGATGCTGCGATAGCCAGCGCGCTTACCGAAATCAGCGTGAAACAAATTGCCTTAGCTTTGGTCATCAGAACACCTCCCACTTTAACTCGATTAAATTACGGGCGGATTTACGAATCACCGCTCTTAATCAACAGTTGTGTAGTCATCCGATAAAAGGATAGTCAACACCTGTGTTAAAACAGTGTTACTCGAATATCCGGTTTCGATGAAGTGCCATGGGCGCGGTTGGCACCAAAAGCCTGCTATAATGAGGTTTAATGGCTGTAAAATGTAGGCAATTTCAACCGAACCGCGGAATTTCGATGCGACATGAATCAACCGGCGGCGCGCCGTAGAATAGCTAGTCATCACAACTTTATCAACATAAACGTTGACTTTTGGCAATTGGTGAGCAATCCGCTTTGCCGGGAGATCAATTCATCGCGGCCCCGATTCACATCATTAAGCGACTACGATATGCGAACGATATGACAGGAAAACAAAGCAATAATGCGTGGCTGGCAGAGGCTCTTGCAGTGGCAAACCTGCCGACTTTGTGTTGCCTGCTGGTTCACCTGACCGGGGATCGTCGCTGGATAGAAGAGCCATTTTTACCTACGCGCGTTCGCGGAATGGGTGATAATGACAGCGGCGGCTTCCCAGATGATGTTCGAAAGGAAATCCGCAGCGCCGCATTCAGTGCCCTGTCCGACTGGTTTAGCGGCAAATCGCCATTGCTAGCCAATCCGTCCGATGACTTGCTGGTCGAAATGATGGGTATCTCGCTGGGCGAGACAGTGCCTGCCGCTTATGCGCCTATGATCCGTAACGATCTGCATCTACCCCCTTCTGCGCCGGACGAAAAAACATCTCCATCCCCACCGCCGGCATTTCGCGCGCTGATTATTGGCGCCGGCATCTCAGGCCTTTGTGCAGCGATTGAGTTAGCAGCGGCGGGCATTCCCTATACAATCGTCGAGCGCCACCATGACCTTGGCGGCGTGTGGTTTGAAAACCGATACCCAGGCGCGGCATGCGATGTGCCGAGCCATCTCTACTCCTTCTCTTTCGCACCTTATGATTGGTCGCGTTTTTTTGCGGGTAGCCGTGAGATCCATAACTATCTTGAAGCCGTGGCGGACGAACACGATGTCCGCCGTCATATTCGCTTCGGACTCGAAGTCGTGGAAGCACATTTCGATGCGAATATGGGGGAATGGGCAGCCGATCTAATAGGCGTCGACGGACAAAGGGAAACTTTGCGCGCCAACATATTGATCAGCGGCGTTGGTGCTTTCAACAAGCCTCGATTGCCTGATATTCCGGGGCTCGACCTGTTCAAGGGTCCCAGTGTACATACTGCCTGCTACCCCGAAGAGGGTATTGATCTGGAAGGTCGCAATGTCGTCCTGATCGGCAATGGTGCAAGCGCGATGCAGGTCGCGCCTGCAATTGCGAACAAAGTCGCATCTCTCACCATCGTCCAGCGCACCCCGCAATGGGCCGCGCCCTTTCCTAAATTCGGCAAAGACATTCCCGAAGCACTGCGGCGTTTGCTTACGCAAGTGCCGCTGTATCGGCACTGGTACCGATTGCGATTGAGCTGGGCCTTTAACGACAAGCTTTATGAGGCGCTCCAGCAAGACCCTTCATGGCAAGGCAATAAGCGGTCGATCAACGTAATCAACGACGCGCACCGCCAAGGGCTTGAGACTTATGTCAAGGCTGAACTGGGCGCAGCGCAGCATCTTTTGCCGCAAGTGCTGCCCGATTACCCGCCATTTGGAAAACGCATGCTTCTCGACAATGGCTGGTTCCGGACACTGGCGCGCGACAATGTCCGGCTCGTAACCGGATCTGTTACCGAAGCGCGTGCCGACGCTGTAGTCACCGATGACGGCGAGGCCCATCGAGCCGATGTGCTCATCTGGGCCACGGGGTTCGATGTGGTCAATCTGCTGGCACCGATGAAGATCGTCGGGCGCGGTGGTCGTGAACTACATGACGACTGGGATGGCGACGATGCGCGCGCCTATCTTGGCACCGTTGTACCCGGCTATCCGAATTTCTTCTGCCTTTATGGACCCAATACACAGTTCGGCCACGGCGGCAGTCTGATTACAGTCCTTGAACGGCAGATGCATTATGTGATGTCGCTTGTTCGCCAGATGCTCGCAAAAGGCGCGACGCAAGTGGAAGTGCGCAAGGATGTGCATGACGATTACAATGCGAAAGTCGACCAGACCCATGCCGGGATGGTATGGACTTATCCAGGCGTTGAAACCTACTATAAAAATTCGAAGGGCCGCGTGGTTGTCAACAATCCGTTTCGCATCCTTGATTATTGGCAGATGACCGAAACGGCAAATCTGGATGAGTATGAAATCGGAACGCGCCCTACGCCACATTCCACAGCAGCGGCGGCCTGATCGATGGCAAGCCCCATCGAAATTGAACGCCATGGTGCCATTCTGGTCATCGCCATCAACCGGCCTGCGCAACGCAATGCGGTCAACCAGGCGGTGTCGCTTGCGATTGGAGATGCGCTCGATCGGCTTGACGCTGATCCGGCGTTGCGCGTCGGAATTATCACCGGGCGCGGCGGTTCTTTTTGTGCGGGCATGGATCTCAAGGCCTTTGTCGATGGCGAACGCCCGGAGATCGAGGGCCGCGGCTTTGCCGGAGTCACAGAGTCTCCCCCGAAAAAGCCGCTAATCGCGGCGGTTGAAGGCTTTGCGCTTGCCGGCGGTTGCGAACTGGCGCTTGCCTGCGATCTGATCGTAGCGGCAGAAACCGCTTGGTTCGGATTGCCTGAGGCAACACGCGGGCTTGTTGCGGGTTCGGGCGGTCTTGTGCGCCTGCCACGCCGCATTCCCGAGGCCATTGCACTTGAGTATGCACTGACGGGCGAACGGATGGATGCCGCCACTGCGCATCGTTGGGGCTTGGTCAATCGCCTGACGTCGGAGGGAGGCGCTCTCGAAGGTGCACTTGCGCTCGCCACTGCCATTACCGCCAACGCGCCCCTCAGTGTGGCGATGACCAAACGGATCATCGGTGAATCCCGATCCTGGCCGGAAGAAGAAATCTGGCAGCTTCAGCGTCCATTGGTCGAATCGGTGCTCGCATCCGACGACGCCAAAGAAGGTGCGCGCGCTTTTGCTGAAAAACGCCTGCCGGATTGGAAAGGGCAATGACGATGAACATCGCAGTTGTCGGTGGCGGAACCATGGGTATCGGCATTGCATATGTTTCCGCGATGGCGGGCGGCTTCGTTACCGTAGTTGAACCCGATAAATCGCGCGCGGCCACCTTCAACAAGATTGTCGGCGAAACCGTGCAGTCATCAATCAAGCGTGGAAAGCTCGATGAAGCTGGCGGACATGCGCTCCAGTCACGCATTGTCCTCGTCGTCGATATTGGCGAGATCCCCGAGGGCGTCGACGTGGCGATAGAAACGGTGTCCGAACGGCTCGATCTCAAACTTGATGTACTGACCGCGATGGCCGCGCGCCGGCCAACGCTTATCGGGAGCAACACCAGCGCAATGTCGATTGACCGGCTCGCGCAGGCCGTCCCTGATCCTACCGCTTTTCTCGGCATGCACTTCTTCAACCCCGTGTGGTCGCTTCCCCTCGTTGAATTGGTACGCGGAGCACAGACGTCCGAAGCGTCGCTTGATGCTGCGCGCAATTATGTCACTTGGCTTGGCAAGCAATCGCTCACCGTTCGCGATGTGCCCGGCTTTGCCACCAGCCGTCTCGATCTGATCGCAAGCCTTGAAGCGATGCGGATGCTCGAATCGGGCGTAGCGAGCGCCGAAGACATCGACCGCGCTGCCGTGCTGGCCTACCGCCATCCCGTTGGGCCGCTGCGCTTGAGCGATATCGTCGGCCTTGATGTACGCCTCGATATTGCTCGAACGCTGGAGGCTGCCCATGGCACGCGCTTTTCACCGCCCCAGATCCTGATCGACATGGTCGCCGAAGGAAAATGGGGCGTCAAATCCGGCCAGGGATTTTTCGCATGGCCACAATAAACTCACTTCAAATCCGGAGCATCTCAAATGGCGTCTGACCTGTTTCAATCCTCGTTGTGCGACACCGCCGACCATCATCGCGACTTTCGCGACAGTGTCAGCAAACTTGTGGGCAAGTTCGGACGGAAATATTTTCAGGATGTCGTCAACAAGGGCGAGCAACCTGATGCGTTGTGGAAAGAACTGGGCGAAGCGGGCTTTCTTGGGGTTCATGTGTCCGAAGAATATGGCGGCGGCGGCGGCGGCCTGGCCGAACTTAATATCTGCATTGAAGAAACTGCAGCTCGAGGTTGCCCGATCCTTTCGATGGTGATCTCTTCGATCACCGCGCCCATCATCGCCAGCGCCGGCACCGAAGCAATGAAGCAAGAATGGCTTCCCGGTATTGCAGCCGGCACGCGCAAAATGTGCTTTGCCATCACCGAGCCTGATGCAGGATCGAACACTCATAAGGTCTCGACCCACGCCGTCAGGCGCGGCAATGGCTGGGTAATCAACGGCACCAAATACTGGACATCCGATATCGACCAATCTGCTGCGGTCATGGTAGTGGCACGCGATGGCGTGCCGGTGACCGACGGTTCGCGGCAGGGACTTTCGCTTTTCGTTGTGCCGACCGATACGCCGGGAATTTCGATGACTCGGATAGACGCTGCGCTGCGTACGTCGGAAAAGCAGTTCACCGTATTTTTCGACAATGTCGAAGTTCCCGGCGATGCGCTGATTGGGGAACCCGGTGCTGGTCTCAAGCAGGTTTTTGCAGGTCTGAACCCTGAGCGCATTGCCGCTGCCGCCATTAACAATGGCATTTCGCGTTTCGCTATCGCGCAGGCCGCTCAGTATGCCAAGGACCGTTCAGTTTGGAACACACCGATTGGCGCGCATCAAGGCGTCGCGCATCCTCTGGCAGAAGCCTATATCAATGTGCAGGCAGCCCGGCTGCTCAACGCACGCGCAGCCCAGCTGTGCGACGGCGGGGAAGATGCTGCGGAGGCCGCCAACATGGCAAAATTCGCCGCAGCGGAGTCATCGCTCAAAGCATTGGATCAGGCGATCCAGGTGCACGGCGGAAACGGCCTCTCAAACGAATATGGCCTTTCCGACCTGTGGTTTATCACGCGTCTGCACCGAACTGCACCGGTCAGCCGTGAAATGATCCTAAACTACGTGTCGACACACAGTTTGGGACTGCCCAAAAGTTACTGATCCGATGGAAACGAATCTGCTCACATTATTACGGACCCACGCAACGCAAACGCCTGACGCGCCCTGCTTGACGTTCGGCGCTGATACGTTGAGCTTTGCGGAAATGGACGCGCGCGCCAGCCGGGTGGCGAATGCGCTTGCGGCAAGCAATATCCAACCCGGAGCCCGCGTCGCGATCATCGCGCGCAATGCACCAGCGCATTTCGAACTCTTCTTCGGATGTGCCAAAGCCGGGGCGATCTTCCTGCCGATCAACTGGCGATTGTCCGCGCGCGAGATTGCAGGCATCCTTGCCGACGGCGCGCCTTCGCTGTTGATCGTGGACGACGATTTGCAGTGCCTGCTCACGGAGGCGACAAGTCCGCCCGCGACCATTGTGCTTTCGGCCTATCCTGCCTGGAGCGAAAATGCAGCCAGTGCAGATACCGACAGCACACCAGTGTCCGATGATCCGCTGCTCATCCTGTACACATCAGGTACGACGGGGCTGCCGAAGGGCGCCGTGCTGAGCCATCGCAACCTCTCCTATCTTGCGCGAATGGCGCACGACCTGTGGGACATGTCGGCAAGCAGCGTCAATCTGGTTGCCAGTCCGCTGTTCCATATCGGCGGCATCGGCTATGCGATGACGGGGATGAGTCAGGGCGGGCATACCATTCTGATGCAACAGGTCGTGCCAACGGAGATCATTGCCGCGATCCGCGACCATAAAGTAACCCATGGCTTCTTCGTCCCAACGGTGATCCAGATGCTGCTCGACGTGCCAGGTGTGGCCGACATGAACCTTACCAGCCTTAATCGCATTGCCTATGGTGCGGCGCCGATTGGCGAGGCGGTGCTGAGGCGCGCAATCGAGATATTCGGATGTGGCTTCATGCACACTTATGGCATGACGGAAACGGCCGGCACGGTTGTAATGCTGGCGCCCGAAGAACATGAACCCGATGGCCCGCACGCAAACCGCCTTCGCTCCTGCGGTCGGCCAATGCCTTGGAATGAGCTGGTGCTGGTCGATCCCGGGACGGGAAATCGAGTTGCCATTGGCGAAGTCGGAGAGATCCGTATCCGTTCCAAAGCCAACATGATGGGTTACTGGAACAAGCCTGAAGAAACGGCGAAAGTAATCACTGCCGACGGCTGGCTGTTCACAGGCGATGCGGCCTACCGCGACGAAGACGGCTATATTTATATCCACGACCGCTACAAGGATATGATCGTATCGGGTGCGGAGAATATCTACCCGACCGAAATCGAGAATGTGCTGTATAATCATCCCGACGTCGCGCAGGTCGCAGTGATCGGGGTCCCGCACGAACGTTGGGGCGAGACCCCGAAAGCCTTTGTCGTGCCGCGTGCGGCCACCGAGCCTTCGGAAGCCGAGCTGATCGCGTTTACGCGCGAGCGGCTGGCGCATTATAAATGCCCTACTTCGGTCGCTTTCGTCACTCAATTGCCGACAAATGTGTCGGGGAAGATTCTCAAAAAAGAAATGCGAAACCCCGAGTGGCTGAGGGAAAATTCATGAGCATCAGTCCTTCTGCCCGGATACTTCGCGGCTTTGCTGTAGATTTTCTCACCTGCCATAATCCGGCTATGGTTGAGACGATCATGGAGCCCGATTATGCGCTCAGCATAAGCGGGGTTCTACTTGCCGGGCGGGACGACAGCTACTTGCCCGCTACCGCTGCGCAGCTCGACCAATTTCCGGGCCTTTGCGTGACGGTACACGATACTGTCATCGGCCCCGATGCTGTCGCGATGCGGTTTACCGAACATGGCGTTTCGAACCGCCATGACGGGCGGCTATCGACTTGGGGCGGGGTAACGTTATTCCGCATCAAGAACGGTCGGCTGCATCAAGGCTGGGCCGAAGAGGATTATTTCGCGCGCAAGCGACAATTAGCGGATGCCACATGCGATGTGGTGAAGTCACCACACCCCGCCCCTTGGGATGCACCCTGCGAGGCTCCCGACGCGGCGGTTGAGGCGGTGGCCAGCGCGTGGCTGACCCATCCTGCTAGCTGGGGCGACGCGACGCGCATTGACGAAATCAGCGCCGAAGGGCCGCGCTTCGCCGATCTGGTTGCAATCGAGGCTATCACCGTCGACCAACTGTTTTCGGCGGGCAATCGCGGCGCGTTCCACCTATCCTGCACCGGCAGTTACAAAGGCGGCTTTCCCGATATCGATCCGGCGCGCGTCGGACAGAGCGTCACCCTCCGCCTCGCCGGGATATTCGACATGGCGGGCGGCAAAGTCTCTCGCGTCCAAGTCTGCGCCGACCGTCTTGGCCTAAACCGTTCGCTGATGGAACCCAAATGAGCAAGATCATCATAACCTGCGCCGTCACCGGCGGCGCGCATACGCCGACCATGTCCGACGCGCTACCCTGCACGCCTGCAGAGATTGCCGAACAGAGCATCGCGGCGGCAGAGGCCGGGGCCGCGATCCTCCATCTCCACGCACGCATGCCCGAAGATGGCAGGCCTACGGGAGACCCAGACGTCTACAACCAATTTCTCCCCGTCATCAAGCAGCGTACCGACGCGGTGGTCAATATCACAACCGGTGGTTCGGCAACGATGCCGCTGGTCGAGCGCCTACGCGCCGCCGTGCGCTTCAAGCCCGAAATGTGCTCGCTCAACATGGGGACGATCAATTTCGCGATGTTCCCCGCCGCCAAGCGGATCAGCAGCTGGAAACATGATTGGGAGAAGGATTATATCCTCGGCTCAGACGATTTCATCTTCCGCAACACCTTCCGCGATATCGCGACGATTCTCAACACGATGGGCGAGGCAGGCACGCGGTTTGAGCATGAATGTTATGACGTTGGGCACCTCTATAACCTCGCCTATTTTGTGGATAGCGGTACGGTGAAGCCGCCTTTCTTCATTCAGATGATCTTCGGCATTATGGGCGGCATCGGGCCCGATCTTGAAAACCTGATGTTCATGAAATCAACCGCAGACCGCTTGTTCGGCAAGGACAGTTCCCAATGGTCGGTGCTTGCGGCGGGCAAGCATCAAATGCCCTTCCTCACGCAAGCGGCGCTGATGGGCGGGCATGTTCGCGTCGGGCTGGAGGATAGCCTGTTTATCGAGCGCGGCCAGCTTGCGGTGTCAAACGCGCAGCAAGTTGAAAAGATCGTGCGCATCATCCGCGAAATGGGGCATGAACCGGCGACACCGAATGAGGCACGCGCTATGCTCAACCTCAAAGGCGGAGACAGGGTGGAGTTTTAGGCCATGGCACGGACAATCATCGATCTCTCAATCTATCTCGAAAATGACGTGATCTCCGATCCGCCGCCCTATCAGCCTAGAATCGAGTATATCGATCACAATACCTCGGTGCCTGACCTGATCAATTTCTTCCCCGGCCTCAAACCCGAAGACCTGCCCGACGGCGAGGCCTGGGCGATTGAGAAGGTCGAACTCATCACGCACAACGGCACGCATCTCGACGCGCCTTATCATTTCGCTTCAACAATGAACAAAGGCGAACGCGCGATCACCATTGATGAAGTGCCTCTCGACTGGTGCTTCCAGCCGGGCGTGAAGCTTGATTTCACCGGCTTCGCAGACGGCTATGTTGTGTCGGCAGATGATGTAGGGGCCGAACTCGCGCGCATTGGTCACACGCTCTCACCGCTCGAAATCGTCGTCGTCAACACTTCGGCGGGCAAGCGGTACGGACAGGATGATTATGTCACCGCCGGTTGCGGTATGGGCTATGAGGCGACCATGTACCTGCTCGAACGCGGCGTCCGCCTGACCGGAACCGATGGCTGGAGCTGGGACGCGCCCTTTGTGCATACGCGCGAAGCCTATGAGGCCACGGGCAATGCGGGGCTGATCTGGGAAGGCCATAAGGCCGGGCGCGATATTGGTTACTGCCACCTCGAAAAGCTCCACAATCTAGAGGTTCTCCCTCCCACCGGCTTTACCATCGCTTGCTTTCCAATGAAGATACGGGCGGCGTCAGCAGGGTGGACGCGGGCTGTAGCGATATTTGAGGGGTAAACTCCCTCAGACAATCTTCTCCGCCAGATCAAACATGGACGGTGCCGTCTCCTTCACGGATGGCCGGTCGTGGTGGTGCGCCTCGAAGCGCTTGAGATTGGGATAGAGCACATTCCACGCATCCATATCGGGCGCGAAGCTTTGCCAGGCGGCGATCATGCCGGTCTCGATCACCGTATCCTGCATGCCTAAAAGCGCGATCACTGCGATGTCGGCCAGACCAAAACGATCCGCTACAACAAACTCGCGGTCACCGACGCGGCGATTTAGGTCGGTGAGGCCGCCTTTGACCTTGCGGAGCTGGCGCTTAGCCCATTCGGCGCTGATATGTTCGCGCTGCATTTCCCAGAAAAGCAGCACGGTCGCGTCCGCCACACCTTCGGCTATGGTGTGGACCAACTTGGCCTCCATCGCGAGCGCGGGGTCTAAGGGGAGCATCGATGGCTCGGGATATTTATGTTCGAGCCAGTCCATCAGATAGGTCGATTCAAACACTGGATCGCCGTCATCGGGGATCAGGATTGGCAGTTGCTCTAGCGGATTATAGCGTGGCGTTTGCGTGTTGGCATGCCACGGAACTTCATTCTGAAGCGTGAAGGCGATACCCTTCTCGATCATCGCCATGCGCACCTTGCGAGCAAAGGGACTTGGGGTAGCACTAATAAGGATCATTGACCTATTCCTCAGTTCATCCAATGGCCGCCGGTGACGTTGATTGCCTGACCCGTCATGTAAGCAGCACGGTCGGAGGCCAGGAAAGCGACGAGTTCGGCGATTTCAGAGGGATAGCCGGCACGGCGCAGCGGTATCGCTTGCACCCGGGCGGCAACATCGGGCAGGTTTTGCGCTCGGTTCATTTCCTCGGCTTCGGCACGCATGTTCGTGTCGATGATGATGCCGGGGCATACCGCGTTTATACGGATGCCCAATTCTCCGAACTCACCCGCAAGGCTTTGGGTCAGGTTGATGATCGCCGCCTTGGTCGCGCCATAAGCTGCATGGTTTGGCACACCTTTCTTCCCCGTCCATGACGACATATTGATGATGCTGCCCGTGCGGCGTTCGATCATCGCTGGCAGGGCGGCCTGGCTGAAATGGAACATACCGTCGAGGTTTATTGCAAAAGTCGAACGCCATTCCCTTTCGCTGACGTCCAAAAATTTTGCTGTGCGCAATATTCCGGCATTATTCACCAGAATGTCGACTGCACCAAGTTCTTGGGCCACCGCCGCAACAGCAGCTCTCGCTTCATCGCCGTTCGAAACATCGCCGATTGCAACAACTGCCTGGCGTCCAAGGCGGCGCACAGCATCGGCAACCTCTTGCGCGGCTCCGGCATTCAGATCGAACAAGCCGACATCGGCTCCGCCGCTCGCCAACCGCAAGGCGGTCGCGCGACCAATTCCCGCTCCGGCGCCAGTGACCAATGCAATTTTATTCGAAAATTCGTCCATATCCTCGTAATCATACTCGTTGGTATTGTAAATATCTCTTCGGTATTCTATGGTTTCAACATAAGTGTTGATTCCAGTGCTGTCGAGCGTAAATTTGTGCTGAGATTTTTGCCGATGTGCGATGCCTGAAGATTGGAGAGCCAGCCGCTAATGTCCCCCATTTCGCCTTCGAAAGTACGAACCGATTATGATGCGATTGTCGTCGGCGCTGGCTTTGCCGGACTGTACATGCTCCACAAGCTGCGCGAGATTGGTTTGTCTGCCCGTGTTTTCGAAGCGGGTAGTGGCGTTGGCGGGACCTGGTTCTGGAACCGCTATCCCGGCGCGCGCTGTGACGTGTATAGTATGGAATATTGCTATTCGTTTGACGAGCAATTGCAGCAGGATTGGGTCTGGACCGAACGTTACCCGGCACAAGCGGAAATACTAAAATATATCGAGCATGTCGCCGACAGGTTTGATCTGCGGCGCGACATCCAGTTCGATACACGCGTGACCACCGCACATTTTGACGAAGTAAATGGCATCTGGCGGGTCGAAACCGAGGTAGGCGACACAGCCACTGCACGCTTCTGCATCATGGCGTCGGGGGCGCTGTCCGCTTCACGCAAGCCAGATTTCGAAGGCTTGGACGATTTTGACGGTACCTGGTATCATACGGGTCAATGGCCGCAAGAGCCGGTTGATTTTACCGGTGAGCGTGTTGCGGTGATCGGCACCGGGTCGTCGGGCATTCAGGTCACACCTATGATCGCCGAACAAGCCGCGCATCTTACCGTCTTCCAGCGGACGCCCAATTTCAGCATACCGGCTTGGAACTATCCGCTATCCAACACCGAACAGGCAAACTGGAAACGACAGGCGGCGCACCACCGCGCCACCGCCAAGGCATCAAAATCGGGCGCATTGTACCAGTACAGCCAGCGCGGTGCGTTCGAGGTCAGCGATGAGGAGCGGCAGCGCGAATTCGACGCACGCTGGACGCATGGCGGCGCCAATTTCACTCATGCATTCAACGATCTGTTCAAGGATAAGGCAGCAAACGATCTGGCCGCCGATTATGTGCGGGCGAAGATCAGGGAAATCGTGCAAAATCCGGATGTCGCGGCCAAACTGACGCCGACCGATCACGCGATAGGCACCAAGCGCATTTGCGTCGACACCGACTATTATGCTACTTTTAACCGTGATAATGTTGCGCTGGTCGATGCCCGCGCGACACCGATACAACGGATTACCAAGACTGGAATTGAAACAACAGAAGGCCATTATCCTTTAGACAGTATTGTTTTCGCCACTGGCTATGACGCGGTCACCGGCGCGCTGACGCGGATCGACATTCGCGGTCGCGGTGGCGTCTCGCTCAAGGACAAGTGGCGCGACGGGCCCAAGACTTATCTAGGCATCATGGTAGCGGGCTTTCCCAATCTGTTCACGCTGACCGGTCCCGGTAGTCCGTCCATTTTGACCAATGTCGTCATGTCGATTGAACAGCATGTTGAATGGGTCGGCGATTGCCTCACATATATGGCGCGAGAAGGATTTCAGTTCATCGAAGCGGACGAGCAGGCCGAGGAGGATTGGGTCGAACATGTCCGCGAGGTCGCAAACGGGACGCTCCATGTGCAAGCGAACAGCTGGTATATGGGCGCAAATATCCCCGGCAAGCCGCGAGTGATGCTTCCTTATGTTGGCGGTCTCGGGCTTTACACCCAGATTTGCGACGAGGTTGTTGCAGAAGGCTATCGCGGCTTTGTCCTGAGCAAAAGCGTCTGACATGCGCGCGCCGTTCAGCCGAACTTTGCCCGACCTCCTTGACGAGCAGGCGTTGCTGGGCGGAGATCGCGCGGCTGTCATTTCGGAAGGTGTTGTAACGAGTTACACTAGTCTCGCGCGCCGCGCCGGAGAGCTTGCTGCGGGCCTTCGGGCGCAGGGTGTGAAGCGCGGGGACCGAATTGGCTTGCTCGCCAGCAACCGGATCGAATGGCTCGAAATCTGTTTTGGTTCGCTGGCCGTCGGCGCGGTGCTGGTGCCGATCAGCACTTGGTCGACCCAGGCGGAGTTGGAGTTCATTCTCGCGGATTCGGGCATAACGACTTTGTTTTCGGTGGCATCGGTGGGCAAGGAAAATTTCATCGCCAGCCTGACAGCACTCCGTCCGAATCTTGCGAAGTTGCAAACGCTGGTCTTGATCGGAGCCCCCGCGCGACAAGATGACTGGCTGGACTATGACGCATTGTTCGCAGGCGCGCCGTTTGATCTGCCGCCGGGCGACGGACCGAGTGCTGCCGACGATGCGCTAATTCTCTATACCTCAGGTTCGACGAGCAAACCCAAAGCGGTGCGGCTCGCGCATTATGGCCTGATTGAAAATGGCTTCAACATTGGGGAGCGGCAGGGACTGACCCCGGACGACCGCGTCCTCGCATCGGTTCCTATGTTCTGGGCTTATGGATCGGCCAATGCCCTCCCGGCGACCTTCGGCCACGGCGCGACTTTGGTGTTGCAAGACAGGTTCGAGCCGGGAGCAGCGCTGTCGCTAATTGAGGCGCATCGCTGCACCGCGATCTACACCCTACCCGGCATGACGAGCGCGCTCATTGGTCATGCTGACTTTTACCCGGAACGGACCAGCAGCCTGCGTACCGGGCTGACCATCGGCAATCCGCAAGACGTGATCAAAGCAGCAACCATCCTTGGTGCCGCGCAAATTTGCAACATTTACGGATCAAGCGAAACCTATGGCAATTGCTGCGTTACGCCGCACGATTGGCCGCTGGAACTGCGCGCAACCTGTCAGGGGCCGCCGCTGCCCGGTGCGCGGATCCGCCTGATCGATGCTGAAACCGGCAAGCCTGTCTCGCCTGGCTCGCCGGGCCTTATCGAGGTTAGCGGCTATGTGATGCGCGGCTATGGCGGTGAAAGTGCCGAGCATAATGCGCAAGTTTTCACCAAGGACGGTTGGTATCGCACCGGCGACATCGGCACGCTGAATACAAAGGGTGACATCGCCTTCCTCGGTCGCAATTCGGAAATGATCAAGCGCGCCGGGATCAACGTTTCACCTGCCGAGGTTGAAGATGTGCTGATGCAGCATGAGGGTGTTGCCGAAGCGGCGGTCGTGGGCGCGCCCGATAGTGAGCGGGGTGAAGCAATCATTGCCTTTATCGTTCCAGCAACGGGGGCTTCTTTATCGGCAGATACGCTGATCGCACACTGCCGCTCGGTAGCATCAAGCTATAAACTGCCAGACCGGTTCGAGTTTCGTGAAAGCCTGCCTTCAACCACAACCGGCAAGCTGCTGCGCCAGTCGCTCAAGGCAGAGGCTGCCGAGATCCACGGAGCAAAGGAGATGAGCTATGGCGCGTGAAGCCTGGGGCCTTTGGGGTGACGCTGATGAGGTGGGAGCCGCAAACCTGATCACCGCAAACGAAGTTCTCGGTGCGACGGTGCTGGTCAAGCAGGGCCGTGTCTTGTCGCTCGCGCAGCCGCTATCCAAGAAAACACCTGTGCCGGGCCACCGCAGTGGCCTGCAACATTTCATGGACCGCGACGGCGGTGATTACGCGGGAGGTGTAAGGGCCAAGGGCGGGTTCCAATTCGCCGAAGATACGGTGGTGATGCCTGTCCATATCGGCACGCATATCGATGCTTTGTGTCATGCCTGGTGCGATGATCATCTCTATAACGGCCATGCCAGCACACAGATCAGCAGCACGCATGGTGCCAAGAAATGCGGAGTGGACAAGCTGCCGCCGATTGTAACACGCGGCGTGCTACTCGATGTCGCCAAGGCACGCGGTGGCCCGCTTGCGGACGGAGACTCGATTGGCCAAGCCGAACTTGCTGCTGTTGCCAAAACCGCTGCTATCACCCTTCAAAAGGGCGACGCGGTGCTAATCCGCACAGGATGGCTGGAAAGCCAGACAAGCAAGGCACCGCGCACAGTGGATTTCAACGCGGAACCGGGGATTGATGTCGAGGCGGCGCTTTGGCTCGCCACATCAGGCGTAGCGCTCGTTGGCGCGGACAATTTCGCAATTGAGGCCATGCCCTTTCCCGAAGGCACCATCTTCCCCGTCCACCAGCGGCTGATCCGCGATTATGGCATTTCGCTTCTGGAAGGGGCGGTGCTCGCCGATCTGGCAGCGACAGGTGTGACTGAATTCCTGTTCGCAGCCGCTGCCCTGCCGCTTGTCGGCGGCACCGGCAGCCCGATCACGCCGATGGCGATATTCTGACGATGGCCGCGATTGACGCAAACGGCAGGCAGGTCGTTGACGGGCTGACGGCACTGATGCTGCACGCAATTCCGTCTGCGCGCGACATCGCCTTTGAAGGCCTTACGCGTGCTGCCGGCGGCCTGTCGCGCGAGAATTGGTCGTTTGAGGCGCACTGGACCGATGCGAATGGCAGCCATGCCCATAGCCTGATGCTGATGCGCGATGCCGCAGGGACGCTACTCAACACCGAGCGCACCCGCGAGTTTGACGTATTGAAGGCGCTTGAAGACAGCGCCGTTCCTGCCCCGACTTCGTACTGGATGGACACGGACGGGCGCTTCCTCGGCGCGCCATCGGTGGTGATGGAACGTGTGGCGGGCGCTTGTGACTATATGGTGTTGAATGGGAGTCGACCCCTGCCGGAACGGCTGCAGCTGGCGCATGATTTCCTTGCGTTGATGGCAAACATCCACGCCATTGACTGGAAGGCAAAGGATCTTGGCGAACGCCTTGGCGTACCCGAAAATTCGCCTGCGAAGGCCGAGCTGGTTCATTGGGAGGCTGAGTATCGGCGCGTCCAGCTGGAACCGCATCCCGAACTGGACTATGTGCTTGGCTGGTTGGATCAGAATGCGCCGGAGGCAGAGGCGATTGTACTGGTACACGGCGATTTCAAGCCCGGCAATGCCCTGATCGACGGCAACACCATCACCGCCAAACTCGATTGGGAAACCGCACATCTGGGCGATCCGCTCGAGGATCTGGGGTGGATTACCAATCCTGTGCGCAAAAGCGAACATCAGATTGCGGGGTATTGGGAGCGCGAGCAGATCGTTGCGGCCTATCGCACGCTGACCGGCCGCAACGTCTCCGATGCTGATCTCACTTGGTGGAATGTCTTCTCCTGCTGGAAACTGTCGGTGATCCAACTGACCGCCGTCCATGAATTCGTGGCGGAGCGTTACAACCGTGTGTTCCAGACGCCGTCATGGTTATACCGGCCGATGTTTCAAATGATGTCAGGTGCGCGATGAGACCCACGGTGGAAGAACAATTACAGGGAACCTGCCGCATATTGGAAACGGTGATCGCGCCCGCCGTTTCAGAACCCTATGCGCGCACTATCCTCGACAATCTGGTTGCTAACCTACGCATGGTAACGGGCGCGCTGCCGAAGGTTGCGGGATTTCTGCGCGACGACAATGCGGCGACTTTGAGCCTGCTTTTGGCTATGCGAGCAGCGCTGAAGGCTGATCTCGCAGTCCGCATTGACGCAGCGGCACAAGCAGGCGAGCCTGACCTTGCCGATGACGCGGCGATCGAAGAACGCAGCCAGCTGCTACGCGCGTTGCTCGCCGCAGCCGTTTGCAGTCCGGCTCTGACGCCCCACATGCGCCACGCAATCGAAGCCCATATGATCAACCGGGCATCGCGCGCGCCAATGCGCTACGTGCCGAACGCACCCGCCATCAAAACATCATCCCCGGAAAAGTGACCCATGCTAACTGCTCTTGACGACACACTCTGGCATCAATTGCCGACAACCTTTGATCATGTCTGGACGAGTGATCCTCGATTTTTCGACCGATACTGGTTCGCCATATATTCGGGCGACGGGCGAGTGGCCATCCAGATCACAATGGGTGCCTATCGCAACATGAATGTGCTCGATGCGGGCGCAGTGATGATCGTCGACGGAAAGCAGCATAATCTACGCGTGTCGCGTTCGCTAAATGGCAGTGTGGAAACGGTGTGCGGCCCTGTGCGGGTTACGCCGATTGAAGCACTCAAATCCTTCGACATCATGATCGAGCCGAATGACGGGGCGCTGCATGGCCACATTCAATGGGAGTGCGTGGAACCGGCACATGAGGAACATCCCCACTACACGCGATTGCAGAGCCGTACGGTTGAGGATTATCGCCGTTTTGACCAGATCGGCGTGGCCAGCGGCTTTCTGGAGGTTGAAGGCAAGCGCATCGATATAGACAATTGGTGGTCCTGCCGCGACCATAGTTGGGGCGTCAGGCGCGGAATGGGCGTACCCGAGCCGGTGACCGGCCCCAAGGTGCCGCTCTCCGAAAAGGGCCATGTCATGTCATTCCTCTTCTTTTCGACCTCCACGATGAGCGGAAGCCTGCTGTTTTCGGGGCGCGGCGATGACGTGCCCTATACCACTGGCGTGATAACCGAGCGTGGGACCGAGACAGCCCACCACGTCACCGATATTGCCCTCGATGTCGAGCTACATGAAGGCACGCGGCGCTTCCGACGCGCTGGCGTGGTGGCGACATTTGAAAGCGGCAAGAAACTGAGCCTCGACGTTGTGGCGCAAGGCGCATCAATCGCGATGCAAGGTCTGGGCTATAGCGGTGGCTATAATGACGGTCGCGGGCTCGGCGCATGGCGCGGCGAAAGTCACCTTGAATCTGACGTGTGGGATGTCTCGCACCCGGCAAAGGTCATCTTGCCCGACGGGACTGAAAAGGTGCACTGGCACCGCATCCAGCCAGTATCCATCACTGCCGATCTCGACGGCGAAACCACCACGGGCACAGCCAGCATGACGCTAACGATCGCCGGTCAACTGCCTGAACATCTCAAAGTGAAGTCGGGTTTGGAATAGCCGCGCATGACCGCGTCCGTCCTTGCCGAATATCTGCGCTCGGGCGATCGCATCATCGTCGGCCAGGCAACGGGCGAGCCGACAGGGCTGGTCGCGGAGTTGTTCAAGGTGACACCGCAGTTTAGCGAGATGAGTGTTTTCTGCGGCTATTCGCTCAACCCCGCTTGGAAAGGCGAGATCCCGGAGTCACTCCGCGTTTCCACCTATTGTGGGCTCGGCGCTATCGGGTCGCTTGTCAGGCGTTCTCGAGCAGAGGTAATTCCCTTCTCGATGTCGCAACTGAGCGCTGCCTTGCTGTCGGGAAAAATGGCGGTTGATGTGGCGCTGCTGCAAGTCTCGCCCGCAGACGCAGATGGCTATCACAGCCTTGGCCCGGCGGTGGATTATGTTTGGGAGGCCGCGCAGAGGGCACGGGTCGTCATCGTGGAGGTCAACGACAATGTACCAGTGACACGCAGCAGCTGCCGCCTCCACAGCAGCGAGGTAGTGGTCGGGCTAAAGAGCAAGACGCCACTGCCTGAATTAGCGGCTGAACCAATAGGCGACTTACAGGGGCGTGTCGCCCGCGAGGTTGCCAGGCTCGTGCCTGATGGCGCGACTGTGCAACTCGGTATCGGCAAGCTAGCTGATGCCGTGGCGAACGCCCTTAAAGATCGTCGTGGCCTGCGCATTCGTTGCGGCATGGTCGGCGACTGGTTTCTGGAACTGGTTGCAGCAGGGGCTATCGATGAAACCACTCCCGACGCATGCCTTGCGTCACTAGCCGTTGGTAGTAGCCTTTACAGCAGCCTCTCGCCCGACGGCTTGCTCGGCTTCGCATTGCCTGCTCAACTTGTAGTGCCGATTGCTGGCTCACCATTCATGGCCATAAACTCGGCTATAGAGGTCGATCTGCGCGGACAGGCGAATGCCGAGTATCTCGGTGACCGTTACGTCGGTGCTTCAAGCGGCCAGCCTGATTATTTCCGTGCCGCCCGCTCATCCGCAGGCGGCCTCGCTATTCTTGCCCTGCCCTCTGCCAACGAACGCGGAACAATAAGCCGCATCGTGCCGCGCATTTCCTCCGGCTACGTGACGTCGGCTCAAAGCGATATAGATGTCATTGTCACAGAGCATGGTAGCGCCGACATTCGCGCCACCGATTTCGAAGCAAGACAGGAGCTGATCGCGAATATTGCTGATCCGCAAATGCGTCATTTACTGCGCCAAATTAATTCCGATTAGCCTTCTCATGGTCACGCGCATTGCGTTACCCTAACGATGCATTTCCGGTCGATGGCGCATCGGTCGCATCATCGAAAAGCTGCAAACCTCAACGATGCTGATTCAACTGTCGATACGATTGCACAAGATTTGTCAATACTAGTGTTGACTGGAGATAAATCCTGTCGCATACTCGTGGGTAATTAATGGTCCTCGTAAGAAGGGCAGCTGCGTTTCGCAATAAAACTGAGGGAGAGCGATGTGAGGAAATTTCAAAAGGATAGCACCATTCTGTCAGGGGCAATTGTCTGTGCTGTGTTGGGTGTTGCGAATCCAGCGCATGCCCAAACGCCAGAGGCACCTGAAACCGAAACCGCCGCCGCAACCCCCGCCGGGGAGATTGTCGTAACCGCTCGCCGCCGTGAAGAGACCCTTGTCAGTGTTCCGGTGGTTGTTTCGGTATTGAGCGAGCAAGACCTTGCCCGCAACAATGCCTCCGACCTTACGCGCATCGGTGAAATGACACCGACCGTCGTCATAGGAACCTATAAATCAAATGGCGGTGGCTCGTTGGCCATCCGCGGTATTAGCTCGCCTGCCAACCAGACGGGATTCGAACAAGCGGTATCGGTTGCCATCGACGGCGTCCAGACCAGCGACGGGCGCATCGCACAACTCGGGTTCTTCGATATTCAGCAAGTCGAGGTTTTGAAAGGACCCCAAGCCCTCTTTTTCGGCAAAAACAGTCCGGCGGGCGTCATATCGATCAAGACCGCAGACCCTGGCAGGGATGCTGAATATATCCTGCGCGCCGGCTATGAATTTGTCGGCGACGAATATTCTCTCGAAGGCGTTGCCTCTGTGCCGCTTAGCGACACGTTCGGCGTCAGATTGGCCGTCAAGTATCGCAACCTTGACGGCTGGCTGCGCAACACCGCGCAACCACTTGCCAATCCATTTTATCGTCCATTGACCGGCGCGCCTATCGGAGCAAGCCAATTACCGGGGACTAGCGATACACGTCCAGGCGATAAGGAGTTTCTGGGTCGATTGACCATCAAAGGTGAGCTTTCGCCAAATCTGACGGCACGACTAAAGCTGTTCTATGCAAAATCGGAAGATGATGGGCCGGGTGTTGCAACCCAAAATATCGGACCCTGCACCGGTCCAAATCCGCGGACATTCGGCGCGGTCGACCCCGCTGCCGATTGCGTTATCGACCGCCGGACATCGGTTGGCGACTTGCCTCCGGTCATTTCGCAAACATTTGCGCTGGGGACCGCTGATGGAACCCCTTATGGCGATTTCACGGTATATACCGGTTCGCTTGATCTCGATTGGAATCTGGGCAATATTTCGGTGGCGTCCATTTCTGGCTATAATTCGACAAAATATCTGTTCTTTAGCGGTCTCGACCAGACCAGCCTGTCGCAAGTGGCTTTTTCCGACATCCAGCGAAATGAAGCCTTCAGCCAGGAACTGCGCCTGACGTCGGACTTCGATGGCTTCTTTAACTTCATGCTGGGTGGCTATTACCAGAAGAGTGAGCTCAACGACGCCAACGACGTAAAGTTGTCCGACGCAAACTATGTCGCAGCGGCGAACCGTTATGTGTCTTATGCCGACAAGAATTCACAAAAAGGCAGCACGCTTTCGGTTTTCGGTCAGGCTATATTCGATATAACCGATCAACTGGAACTGGCGGGTGGGCTTCGCTTTACGCGCGAAACGAAGAAATTCAGCAAACAGAATACTTACGGCATTGGAGCCTTCAACACCCTGACCACATTATATCCGGGTGAAACCGTACCGGGCTTTTTGACTGGCACGTACAAGGACAATAATTTCTCACCCGAAGTGACATTGTCCTATCGGCCGTCATCGACCAAAACGATCTTCGCAGCCTATAAAACCGGCTACAAATCCGGTGGCTTCGGCCTGACCAGCCCGTTGCTGCTGACCACGCGGATCGGCGATGCCGACTTTGATGCCGAGAAAGCGCGCGGCTTTGAAGTCGGTGCAAAAGGCGTGTTCCTGAACAACCGGCTCCGCCTCAACGCGGCTCTATTCAGCTTCAAGTTCAGCAACCTTCAGGTGAATACATTCGACCCGGTCCGCTTCGCGTTTACAATCAATAATGCAAGCTCGGTCAAGCAGCGCGGCTTTGAAATTGACGGTAACTTTCAAGTCAATGACAACTTGACCGTTCGCGGCGCTATCGCCCATGTAAATGCGCGCTTCAATCAGTTTCTGGGGCAATGTTTTGGTTATGCTTTCCCTGCTGGCACCGTGCGGGCAACCGCAACGCCGCCGGCACCGTGCACATTTGTCAATGCTACTGCGTTGACCTTGCAACAGGATTATACCGGGCGCGCGCCCGCCCGCTCGCCCGATTGGGCAGGCAATGCCGGGTTTACCCTGTCGACCCCGGTCGGCAGCCACAAAGCCGAACTGACCGGCGACGCATTTTATAGCGGTAGTTACTTTGCCGCAGAAACCATGGCGCCTTCGACTTTACAGGACGATTTCTGGCGCTTCAATGCCAGCCTCAGCCTGAGCGAAGCCGACGACCGTTATGCAATCAGGCTGGTGGGGCGCAACCTCACCAACAAATATTATCTGATCTACGCAGCTGACCGGACAGGCGGCACCGGGGTACCGCTTACCATCGGCGAACAACGAGGAGTGGTTTCGCGCGGCCGCGAAATTGCCCTGCAATTACAGACCAGATTTTAGCGCCAGACATCCAAAGTGACGTTCTAAGCATTAAAGGCAATCACGTTATGGCGAGCGAAGCAATCATTCTGCCCCCAACGAACGTTCCGTCCTCGCGCGTATATGATTTCGATGTCTACAGTCCGGCGGGAATTCAGGAAGACGGATACCATCAGGCATGGAAACGCTTGCAGGTTCCCGGCGTCCCCGACCTCATCTGGACTCCGCGAAATGGGGGGCACTGGATAGCAACGCGCGGCGCGCTGATCCGCGAATTTCTGAACGATCCGGAACATTTCTCAGCGCAGGTGATGATCGTGCCGAAAGCAGCGGGGATGGAACATAAGCTTGTTCCGATGAATATGGATCCGCCCGAACACACGCCTTATCGGCGAGTGCTCAACAAGGGGCTTGGTCCGCGCGAGATCCGCAATTTCGAAGCGGCGATCCGTTCGGTCGCGATCGAACTGATTGAACCATTTGCGAACGACGGAAATGTCGAATTCTGTGCCGCCTATTCGGATATATTCCCGATAAAGGTGTTTCTGGCATTCTCCAAACTGCCGCTTGAAGACGCACCGATACTGACCAAATTCGCGCACGGCATGTTGCGTCCGGAAGGTAACACGCCAGAGGAAAAAGCGGCGTCCATGGCGGCCGCCAATGCTGGCTTTTTCGAATATATCGGGCCGACCGTTGAGGCCCGCCGGGCCGCCATTGGCGACGACTGGATCAGCACGATCATTCACAGCGAAGTGAATGGTGCACCACCTACCGATTATGAAGTTCTGGCAATGATCGCGTTGGTGTTGCTGGCAGGGCTCGATACGGTCGTCAACTTTCTGCCCTTTGCTATGGAGTATCTGGCACGGCATCCGGACGATGTTGCCGAGCTTGTCGCCGATCCGCAAAAGATACCCAGGCATGTCGAGGAATTGTTGCGCCGCTTTCCGGTGGTCGCGCAGGCGCGGCTCGTTACGCAGGATATTGTGCGCGACGGTGTGGAACTGAAATCCGGCGACATGGTGCTGGTACCATCAACTTTGCATGGCCTCGACGAACGCGTAAACCCTGATCCGATGCGTCTGGATTTTTCGCGAAAAGGGGGTTCCCACGCTACATTTGGCGGAGGCGCGCATATCTGTGCGGGAATGCATCTGGCGAATATGGAAATTGTGGTCACTTTGCAGGAGTGGTTGGCACGCATCCCGAAGTTCCGGCTTCAACCGGGTTTCAGCATTGTCGCGCATTCAGGTGTCGTTGCCGACGTCGAACGACTGGAGCTTGAATGGGATGTTGATGCTCGCAACTAAAATCATCCCCGCGATCGCAACGCCGTGTGGCCACCTTAAATGAGCGGCGCGGCGGCACCACTGGACGCAGGTGGCTGGGGCGAGTTCTCGGGCCATAAATTGCTCGTTTTGAGCGCTGTTCTGGGCCTCACCACCAGCATGAACGCCGTCATGATTTATAGTCTGGGATCGTTTATCGGGCCATTAAACGCCGAATTCGGCTGGGACCGCGGAAGCATTTCCCTTGCGGTATCGGTTCTGACTTTCGGCGTTTTTCTGTTCGGACCAATTGCCGGCAGGCTCTGCGACAAATATGGCGCGGCTACGATCGGGGCGCTGAGCCTTTTTAGCTATGGACTGGCCGTGATCGCCATGACGATGCTGGTTACCAACCTCTACAGCTTCTGGCTGGGCTATTTCGTGATCGCGATGCTCGGCGTGGGATCGACGCCTATTGTGCTTGTCCGGCCGATTACCGCCGCATTCGACAAGCGACGTGGTCTGGCTTTAGGTATCGCGCTTACCGGCGCCGGGCTGGCAGGTTTCTGGGTCCCCAATGTCGTTACGGAAGTCAGCACAATATTTGGCTGGCGCGCCGGATACTGGACGATCGGATTGCTCGCCATGCTGGCTGCTCCGATAGTCTGGTTTGGCTTTGGGCCATCGGAACGACGCGCGACCGCCGCTGCATCAACTGCCGGACCCAAAACCGGGCTTTCGTTGGCCGAAGCGCGCAAAACAAGGGCATTCTGGTTCGCAACCATTTTATCAGTTTCCATGGCGCTCGGCGTCGGGGGTATGATCGTCCATCTTATCCCGATGTTCCAGGATTTGGGCGCAAATGCCAAAGCCGCCGCGCAACTGGCATCAGTCATTGGCATTGCCAGTTCAATTGGTCGCCTCACAATCGGCCTGTGCCTTGATCGCTTTGCCGCTCCGGCCGTTTCAGTTACCGTTCTGGCGCTGGGGATGGCCGGTATCGCAATACTGGGTCTTGGCGATGTGAGTTTCGGCATTGTCGCAGTAGCATTGATCGGTTTGTTGCTTGGTGCGGAACTTGATTTGCTGGCCTACATGACCTCGCGTCTTTTCGGGCAGAAAGCCTTCGGTGCGATTTACGGCTGGTTTTACAGCATGTATTCCCTCGGCTTCGGCCTCAGCCCGTTCCTGATCGGTCGTTCGCGCGACATGTTCGGGACATATGAGTATGCGTTGGGCGGAAGCATCATTTGCCTGCTTTTCGCGATCATTTCGGTTTTCGGTCTGCGGTTCCGCAAGAGCATGTTCGAGGTCAGCGCGTAGCACCCGCCATTGCCAGGATCAGCGCCGAAACTTCATCGGAAAGCGTATCTAGCGAGAGCCTGCCATGCGGGCGGTACCAGACATAGGCCCAGCTGACCAAACCGCCGATGGAAAGTGCCGCGACATGGCAGTCTTTCACGCTGAATTCGCCGGCCGCCACGCCTTCCTGTAACAAGGCGACCAGCTTCGCGTCGAATTCACGGCGCAAATTGCTCAACCGTTGAAAGTCATCGGATTCGAGGTTCTTTTCTTCACGGGTGAGTATGGCGATGTTGCGTTGGTTATTCAGCACCGCAGTCAAAAAATCCCGTCCCAGCAGCGCGAGCTTATCAGTCGGTGACAGGTCCATTGCCGCTATGCTATCAATCGCCAACAGTGATGCACCGACGCCGCGCGTGCAGATATCGGCCAGAAGTTCCGCCTTGGACTTGAAGTGGCCGTATATGAACGGTTTGGTGACTCCCAGTGAATCAGCAACCGCCTCAAGCGTTGTCTTCTCATAACCGCGGTCATAGAAGAGCTGTGCCGCTGCTTCCACGATCCGTTCGCGCTTGAGCGCAATCACTTCGTCCTTAATTGTCATCTGCGTGTCCATATCAGGCGGACCGTTTAACGTTATTGCGGGCGTAGTCCAGCGCTAGACGCTTACGATAGCGGCGGGGATCAAGCTCCAGACCATAACGGGGAGAATCGGGAAATTGACTTGCCGACCAAGCGCGTTCGGTCTCGATAGCGGACCGCATCTCGTTTTCCGACGGACGCTTGACCGCCCTGGTAACAAGCGCAGCAATATATTCGGCCTGATCATCCATCATCCGGATATTGCTCCCTCCAGTCACATCGAAATAGCCGATGAAGTAAAGGCCATGAACGCGCGGGTGAGCCACACGATTGTAAAGCGCGACATGCGTGGTTTCATTCTCAACCGGCGAGATGTCGTCGGGCAGGAACGGTATTGCGGTATTGTAACCGGTCGCTGCAATCACCGCATCGAAGCTGTCCGCGCTGCCGTCAGTAAAGCGAACCTTCTGGCCCTCAATCGCGGCGATCCCCGGTTTAACCGTAACCCGTCCCCACGCAATTTGCGATATCAGGGTCGGATGGCTTATCGGATGCGTGCGCGTTTTGGGCGTCCGGAAGCCCCATTGCTCCATCCGGCCATGAAACATGCGGGTCAATGTCGTGCGGACCCATACGCGGACTTTCCACGGCAAGAAGGGCCGTTCGAGCTTCAGCAACGTCCGCGAATTCGGAACACCAAACATCATCCTAGGCATGATCAGCACAGGCGAGCGCGCCGACAGGACGGTGTGTTCTGTCACGGTGCAAATGTCGGCAGCAATATCGACGCCGCTATTGCCGGGGCCGATCACCAGCACGCGCTTGTCCGCATAGGGCGTCGGGACGCGATAAGCATGGGCATGGACATAGTCGCCGCTATAACCTTCGATCTGGGGGGGATGTCGCGGGACGCTCTGGTGACCGCTGGCAACGACAACTCCGTCGAACATATCGGTTACGCCGGTTTCGAGCGTAATCCCGAATTTTCCGTTTTCGGGCGTTACTGACTTGATGCGGCTGTTGAACCGGACCCGGCGGGTCAGGTCAAAATGCGCTGCATAGCGCTCAAAATAGCGGCACATTTCGGCATGGTCGGGATAAAGCGGAGCATCATCCGGAAAAGGGAAATCGATGAAGCTGCTGACTTTGGCTTCGGAATTGATGTGCAGCGATTTATATGCGGGGCTCATGCCGCTGTCGTTGTTGTACACCCAAAGTCCGCCGATTCTCGACCCGGCCTCGAATATCGTGACGTCGATGCCTTGCGCGGTCAGATATTTCGCCGCGCACAGTCCGCCCGCACCGGCACCGATGATGGCAAAATGCTGCCTCATGCCTTGCTCGCCAGCCAATCGCCTGCCGCTTTCATGGCCTCATCGGCACGGTCGAGCAGACCCACCATGCCCATGAACCCGTGGTTCATGTCATCATAGTGGACGAGCGTCATATCGACCCCTGCTTGGGACAATCGTTCAGCATAGGCTGTACCTTCGTCGCGCAGCAAATCATACTCAGCCGTAATAACATAAGCGGGTGGCAGCCCGCTTAAATCGGCCACCCGCAGCGGAGACGCATCGGGATGAAAGCGGTCATCCTCATTGCGGATATAAAGATCCCAGCCCCAGTGCATGGCATTGGCTGTGAGCCCGCACCCTTGCCCGCGCTCTTGGTAAGATGGAGGCGCCGGATCGGGATAGTCGGTCACCGGATAAATCAGAAATTGCGCTGCGAGCGTCGGACCACCCGCGTCGCGCAGCCTGAGCGCGGTCACCGTTGCCATCGTCGCACCCGCGCTGTCGCCTGCGACGATAAGACGTGCCGGATCACCGCCTATGCTGGCCGCATTTTCCGCCGTCCATATTGTCGCTGCCTCGCTATCGTCCGGTCCCGCCGGAAACGGCGCTTCGGGTGCCAGGCCATAATCGACCGAGACAACAACCGCATTCGACGCCAGACAGAGATGGCGACAAATCACATCATGCGTATCAATGCTGCAAATGACAAAGGCGCTGCCATGGAAATAGGTGATGATCGCATGCCCGTCCTCCATATCCGGGCGGTAGATGCGAATGCGAATCTCGCCGCGCGGCCCCGCGATGAACCGGTCTTCGACATGCGCGACATCGGGCCGCGCGAGCAGAGCGGTCTGGGCTTCATAACCCGCACGCAAAGTCTCCGGCGGCACCGTTTCCATCGGCGGCAAGGCTGCGGTTGCATCGACGATGGCCTGAAGTTGGGGATGTAGCATTTCAGTTTCCCTTCGAAATTTCAAAACCGGAATAAGCGTCTGCGGCGACCTGATCGCAAATCGCGCGATATCGCCCGATGCCGCCGACAAAAGGCATAAATACGCGTGGTTTTCCGGGGATGTTCGCACCGAGATACCAAGAGTTGGCTTGCGTAAACAGAGTCGATGCGGCTTCGTCATTTACCCGTTGGACCCATTTGTCTTCCGCATCGCCATGCGGAACAATGCTCGCCGAACCGGTGGCATTCAGATGGGTGATACAATCGGCGATCCAGTCGACATGTTGCTCGATTCCGACCACCATATTCACCAGCACCGACGGGCTACCCGGGCCGGTAATGATGAACATGTTGGGGAAACCGGCGCTCATCAGCCCGAGATAATTGCGAGGACCATCGGACCATTTGTCGACCAGCGATGCGCCACTGCACCCCCGGATGTCGATGCGCGTCAGCGCGCCCGTCAGGGCATCATAACCAGTCGCACAAACCAGCAGATCAATCGGATAGCTGGCTTCGGATGTCTGGATGGATTGCGCCGTCACGCTGGTAATCGGCGTCTCTTGCAAATCCACCAGCGTCACATTGCCCCGATTATAGGTCTCATAATAATCGGACCCGACGCAGATGCGCTTTGCTCCCAATGGATAGTCCTTGGGACAAAGTCGCTCCGCAATAACCGGATCATCGACCGCCTCGCGGATACGTGCATGAACGAAGTCGGCCGCCGTCTGGTTGGCTCTCCGGTCGGTCATGATATCCTTGAAGGCGTGAACGAAATTGACGCCGCCCTTTTCCCATCGACGCCGATATTCCGCCTCGCGCGCTTCCGCACTGACCGAGAAAGCTGTCGTATCGCTGAAATCGTACAGGGTGCCCACTTGTCTGGCGCGGGCGCGGAGCGCCGGATAATCCGCTTTGCATTGTGCCTGCATTTCTGCGGCGAGCGGATGATTACGTGCCGGAACGACAAAATTCGGTGTACGCTGAAATACGAACAGATGTTTTGCCCGCTCGGCAATTTTCGGGATCGCCTGAACGCCCGATGATCCAGTCCCGATCACCGCAATATTCTGACCTGCAAAATCCGGAGCGTTGTCAGGCCAGTTCCCGGTATGCAGCACCGGCCCGGCAAAATTTTCGATACCCGGCAAATCCGGCAGGCGCGATGCCGACAGCGAGCCGCTCGCCATGATGCAATAGCGCGTAACAATGTCTTCGCCTTTGTCGGTTCTAACATGCCAGTGTTGATGAGCTTCATCGAAGGTTGCAGACACCACGCTTGTGCCGAACGCGATCGAGCGCCTGAGGTCGAACCGCTCGGCTACATGGCGAAGATAGTCAAGTATCTCAGGTTGCCGCGCGTATCGTTCGGTCCACTCCCAATCCTGCTGCAAATCGCTCGAAAAGGAATAGCTATACTGCATACTCTCTACATCGCAGCGCGCGCCCGGATATTTGTTCCAGTACCATACACCACCGACATCGTCCGCCGTCTCCACGGCACGCGCGCTCACCCCGATTTCGCGCATCTTTTGCAGAGCGTATAATCCGGCAAATCCCGCGCCCACGATCAAAGCGTCAACGTCAAGCTTCATGCCGGATCGAGCCTGCGCAGGGAGGGGCGGAGTGCGGCTGTTTGTCCGTCGAAATATGCGGGGAACAGCGCCTGCAAACCGCTATCTCCGGACTTCACCAAACCGCGCGCCAGTGTCTGTTGCGAAACCAATGCTTCGCCCAAATCGAGGACTGGCGAAAGACAACATTCGATACCTTCAAAACGCGTGCCAATGTCCGCCGCTTTATGCTGCTCAAAATAGGCTGAAAGCTCCGCAATCAACGCATGCTGCGGCATAGGGTCGTCATGCCGGGAAACCCAGTCCTCACGGCCAGCGGCACGACAAAAATTGGACCAGAATTTGTGCTCCACCGCCCCCAACATCACATGTTGCGCATCGCCCAATTGGTACACCTGATAGTAAGCGGCAGCGCCGTTCAAATAGGTCGATTGCCGCGTGGGGACTGTGGCATTCGCGCCCCAATCGGCAATCTGCATCAATTGCAGTGGCATCAACGCGTCTGCAAGGCCAAGTTCGATATGCGCACCTTTGCCCGTCCGGTTCCGTGCGTTGAGCGCACCCAGAATTGCAATGGCGGCGAAAAGTGCCCCTGACATATCGGCGACTGGCGGATCGAAAAAATTTGGCATGCCCGTACCGTTCCGATGCAAAATACCGCTTGCGGCGAGATAGTTACCATCATGCCCGGCGATGGCTGAAAGCGGAGCGTTCACTCCATATCCGCTAATCGAACAATAGATGAGCGATGGGTGCAATATGCTCAATTTCGCATAATCAAGCCCAAGACGCGCCATCACGCCCGGGCGGAAGCCTTCGATCAATATGTCCGCGTCAGCCAGCAACTTTTGTATCCGCGCACGGCCCTCTTCGGATTTGAGGTCAAGGTGAAGAACAGACTTGCCCGCGTTTAAAGCACTGTAAAACAAAGGCTCGCCTGTTACATCGCCAGGCCCCAAATCTCGCATAGGGTCGCCTGACGGAGGTTCGATCTTGATGACCTCTGCGCCCATGTCGGCAAACATCAGGCTGGCAAAAGGTCCAGAAATATAATGCGACAGGTCGAGTATCTTCACGCCTGAAAGATAGGTTGAGACGCTAGCCAAGTTGCCCGGCCGAGTTATCGCAGAACAGAAGAATCAGGAGGAATTGCATCTTGCCGGTATAATCAACATACTCGTTGATAACAAGTTATACCTTTCGGTATTAGTTCGACCAGCCGCCATCGATGATATGGCATTGGCCGGTGACAAAAGCCGATGAATCGCTCGCCAGATACAGGGCAAGTTCGGCAATTTCGGATGGTTGCCCAAACCGGCCGACCGGCTGGCGCTCGACAAAGGTCGCGCGCGTCGCCTCATAATCGCCACTGGCCTGCATCCGATCATCGAGCGAAGGAGTTTCGATGGTTCCGGGGCAAATAGCGTTGCACCGGATGCCCTGCGAACTATGGTCGGCAGCCAACGCCTTTGTCATGCCGATGATCGCCGCTTTAGTCGACGCATAGGCAAGGCGGTTCGGCACCCCCCGCACAGAGCTTGCCACCGACGACATCGTAATGATCGAGCCGCTCTTGCGGGTGATCATGCCGGGAATGAATGCGCGGATCATCCGGAACATCGCTGTGACGTTGAGGTCGAAAGAAAAATCCCATTCGGCCTCGCTGCATGTCTCGATTGTGCCGTAAGCGACATAGCCAGCGCAGAGAAACAAGATATCGGCGTTGGCGGTTCGATCAGCAAAGGCGGCAATGGCTGTTCCGTCAGTGAGATCCAGCACCACAGCCTCGCACCCATGCTCGGCTTCGAGTTCGGCTAGAGCCACAGCGTTGATGTCAACCGCTAGCACCCGAGCGCTTTCTTGCGCAAACAGGATCGCGGTCGCCCGTCCAATGCCCTGCCCGGCACCAGTGACAATTGCTGTCTTGCCGCTGAGCTTTCCGGCCATATTCAATAAGGCGATTCGAGGCCGGCAAGGACCATTTCTGCATAAATTTTGCCAACCTCTTCGGCGCTGACATCGCTCGCTGCGGGTCGAAACCAGCGGTTGGTCCACCCCACGAGCCCCAACACCCCGTAAGCGACGACCTTCGACGAACCCAGATTGCGGAAGGTCTTGTCGGCATAGCCTTCTTCGACAATCGCAATCACGGCATCGGACATTTGGGAATTGAGGTCGCGCATGTACCGCGACCATTCGGAACGCTTGTCGCTGACATGGCTGAGATTCTCGCGAATGTAGATATAAATCAGCGGATAATGCTCGCCGTAGGATGACATCAGGGCAATGATAAGGTCGCTCAACTTGCGGCGCGGGCTCATCTCGCTCACCTGAATCTTTTGCGCCAGAGCGACATTGCGCTCGACCACCGTCCGCACGATTTCATCGAACAGTTCTTCTTTCGATGAGATGTAATAATAGAGCGAGGCGCGGTCGATATTGAGTTCGGCAGCCACCGCCGTCATGCTAGCCCGCTGGAAGCCGAGGCGATTGAATACACGGATCGCGGCGTCACCGATTTCTTTCCGCCGCGCCTGATGCGAGATGCTAGAATCTTCGCGCGCTGCAGTTCGCCGCTTACCAATGCCGCTTGCCGCAGGCGCGGCGAATCCGTTATCTTGTGTTTTCATGTCGGCGACCGTTAATTGATCGTCCGCTCCTTCGCCAGTTACATCGCTCATCCGCGCGGCGCCCCCGCTACATATAGAATTTGCCCGGTGACAAAGCTCGAGCGTTCATCCGCGAAAAACGAAACCGCGTTTGCAATATCATCCGGTTTGCCGACGCGGCCAACAACGGTTTCACGTACAGCGTGCTCTTTCATTTCATCGAACGACATGCCGACACGCGCGGCCACTTCGGCAGTCATTGCAGTTTCGACAAAGCCGGGCGCGACCGCATTCGCAGTGATGCCATAACGACCCAGCTCGATCGCCAGCGTTTTGGTCAACCCCTGCACGCCTGCCTTTGCCGCCGCATAATTGCTTTCCCCCAGATTGCCCAGTGCCGCCGTGCTCGACAGGTTAACGATCCGGCCCCAGCCAGCGGAACGCATGTGCGATTGCGCTTCGCGGCTCACCAGAAAGGTACCGCGCAGATTGACGTTGATGACGTTATCCCAATCGTCGATGCTCATCTTGCCAATGGTCCGGTCACGCAAGATGCCGGCATTATTGACGGCAATAGTGGGTGGCCCCAGGGCTTCTACAATCGTGGCCATCGCGAGCCTAACTGCCGCTTCATCAGCAACATTAGCTCCGACAGCGACCGCCCGGCGGCCAACTTGCTCAACTGCGCGCACCGTCTCGGCACAAGAGGTAGCATCCAGGTCAAGCACCGCAATATCATGCCCATCCTGCGCCAGCCGGAGCGCGATGCTTGCCCCGATACCCCGCGCTCCGCCGGTAACGACAGCAATGCGCGACGGTTGTTTTTCGCCGCCTGTCATATCGCTTTCAACATGCTGGTTGCCTTTGCGGACAGAAGATATTTCCTGGCTCGCCCCGAAGCAGTGGTCGGAATCTCAGCCGCATCGACAAGGAACAGGTATTTCGGCACCTTGAACCGAGCCAGGCGCGATTGAACAAGATCGAGCAGTTCTTCGGTGGTGATGACTGCGCCATCACTCGTCACGACAAAGGCGACGCCGATTTCGCCCATCCGAACATCCGGCACAGGCACAACATGCGCCTGTATCACCAACGGGTGTGACGTCAGCACATCCTCCACCTCGGTCGGCAACACCTGTTCGCCGCCGCAACGATAGGATTCTTTCAGTCGGCCGACTAGATAGATATAACCATCGTCATCGATCCGCCCAAGATCGCCAGTGTGAAGCCAGCCTTCACTATCGAACAACGCGGCTGTCTCTTCGGGCTTTTTGTAATAGCCGCGCGTGACGCCGACTCCCTTGGCCCGCAACTCGCCTACACGGCCGGGCGGCAAGATGGCTCCGCTTTCAGGATCGACGACACGGTAGTCGACGAGGCGACCGCCCTTTTGCGGATCGCCCGCAACGCCCGCATCGCGCATACGCCCGTTGGTGTTGAGGAGGCGTTCAAACGGATCGTCGGGCCGCGTAACGGTCGACGACGCTGTTACTTCGGTCATGCCATAACCGGTTGAAATCTCGGAAACCCCCAAGACCGCGACAATGTCCTGCCATACTCGCTCCGGTGCGCGCGCGCCTGAAGAAATGACGGCACGAAGCGACGACAGATCATAGTCCCCGGCTTGTGCAGCGTCGAGCAAGGCTAGCGTCATCGTCGGCACAAGCAACGCATCGGTCGCGCGGTATCGCTCTATCGCGGCGAGCATTGCGGCGGCATCAAATTTCAGTTGCGGGATAACCGCGCCGCCGACGAACAATACCGGAAGCATCCCTTCGCCATAACCGTATACATGGTAAAGCGGCAGCGAAAAGACGATACGTCTGCCATCTTCAAATGCGCGTGCATAGGCGCTGGCATAGGCGGTGCGCAGAATCTGATCATGGCTGAGCATGACGCCCTTTGGCGCGCCCGTGGTCCCCGATGTGTAGATAATGTCGGCGACGTCATCGGAATTGGACCCGACTCCTTCAAAGTGGTTTGTCGTGCCGGATTCGAGAATGTCAAAATATGTTGCAGGCTCACGCTTGGGCTGGTCATCGGTTGGAAAAACAATCACATGGCGAAGGTGAGGAAAAGTTATGCCGCCACCATCCTGCTCCCAACCCGGTATCAACTCATCTAGCATCGCAAGATAGTCGAGTTCACGAAATGCGTTCATGGTGACCAGCAACACCGAGTCCGATTGCGCCAGCACATAGCCAAGTTCGTCGCGGCGGTTAAGTATGTTGACCGGTACGGCGACCGCCCCCACCCGCGATATTGCAAACTTCAGCGCGACAAATTCAGGATAGTTGGCAAAGACAAGAGCGACATGATCGCCCCGGTTGACGCCAAATGCAGTTAAACCAATGGCAAGCCGGTGTGACCAGTCCTGCACTTCTCGGTACGTCCATGTCCGGTCATCGGTGATGATGTAGGGACGGTCGGGAAATTCGGTAGCCGCCACATCAAGCATGCCATCAAGCGTGCGCCGTATCCATTCAGGGAACCGCGCTGCAATCGCCGCCTGCCGGGCTTGGGGTGTTTTGAGCCCATCCATAACAATCCCCGCAGCCTTGTCATACATCAAGGCTCCAGGCTTCATCACGCACATCCCTTTTCGGTTACTATCCGTTCATCCCAACTATCAACCTAGCCTAACTTAGTCAACAATGTTGTTGATTTTTCCGAACTGCCTGATAATCGTCGGCTGTCGTTCCGGTGAGCTGTCATCAGCACCACCTTCGATGACTGGTTGCCCAGTCTACAGGATTATGCGCTCAAACAAGCCGGTGATTAAGATGAAAAAATTTGATGTCGTGATCGTAGGTGCTGGCCTCGGCGGGTTGCGTGCGCTTTACTCGCTTCGACTTTTGGGTTTGTCAGTGGCTGTCATCGAGGCGAGCGACGACGTTGGCGGTGTCTGGCACCACAACCGCTATCCGGGTGCACGGTGCGATGTCGAAAGCTATGATTATTCCTACATGTTTTCACCCGAGCTCGAACGGGAATGGCGATGGAGCGAACGTTACGCGACCCAGCCCGAGGTGCTGTCTTACATCCACCATGTCGCCGAGCGTTTCGACTTGCGCCGCAATATCGCATTCAACACACGAATGGAACGTGCAGAATTCAACGAAACCAGCAATCGCTGGAGCGTTACCGCGCATGACGGACAGGAATGGGATGCGCAATATCTCATCTTGGCCGTTGGCCAACTGTCTACCACCAAACAACCCAATTATCCCGGGCAAGAGACATTTCGGGGGGATATATACCACAGCGCAACATGGCCACGCGAGCCAGTTAGCTTTGCGGGAAAACGCGTTGGAATTATCGGTACGGGCTCATCGGGAGTGCAAATGACGCCTGTTATAGCGGCGCAGGCCGATCATCTTACCGTCTTTCAGCGTTCGGCAAATTTCAGCATTCCGGCCGCAAATTCCCCGGTTTCGGACGAGGAAGATCGCGCGGTAAAGGCGGACTATGCTGCACGACGGGTGCGCGCCCTCAATTCGCCCAGCGGGCTTGGTTTCGTACCCAACGGGGTTTCTGCACTGGATGCTACACCGCAAGAGCGTGACACTGTTTACGAGGCAGCTTGGAGCCGTCTTGGCTTTGGTTTTGCCCTTGCCTACAAAGATCTACTGCTGGACGAGGCATCGAACGAAACGGCCGCCGAATTTATCCGGCAAAAGATTGCAGAACAGGTTAAAGATCCAGCCACCCGCAAATTGCTGACACCCGAGGGCTTTCCGTTCGGCACCAAGCGGCCTTCTGTAGACAGCAATTATTTCGCAACCTTCAATCGCGACAATGTGACGCTCGTTGATATCAAGAGTTCGCCGATCAAGGACATTATTCCGAATGGCTTGCGCACCTCAGAACAGGAATATCCGCTCGACATCATTATCTATGCCACGGGCTTTGATGCCTTCACCGGCTCGTTGCTCCGCCCTGAGATAAAAGGGCGTAACGGTGTGACGCTGCGCGAGAAGTGGGCGGCGGGTCCCCATAACTATCTCGGGCTTGGCGTTTCAGGCTTTCCCAATATGTTCGTGCTTGTCGGGCCGGGTAGCCCTTCGTTGCTCAGCAATGTGATCCTTTCGATCGAACAACAGGTTGACTGGCTCAGCGACTTGATTGGTTTTGCAAACAAAAAAGGCAGTGTTGTGATTGAAACCACCCACGAGGCCGAACTGGAATGGGTTGAACATGTAAATGCTCGGGCGCAGGAAACGCTCTATCCCAAAGCAGCATCCTATTACACCGGGGCTGAAATTGAGGGCAAGCCACGGGTCTTCATGCCTTATTCGGGAGGCGTACGCGGATACCGTCGCATTTTAGAGCGTGTAGCCGCAGATGAATATCAGGGATTTCATTTCCTCTAACGATATTCAAACATGGGATTCGCAACGAATCGCATCCGGATTAGCATCTATACCGGATGCTATGATTTACCGCACAATCATCACTCATGCTTTACCGGCAGGCGGCATCGCGTTCAGGCGCCAAGGTTGACCGTACTTTCCACTCGCGTTTTGTCTTCAAGGATCGTGATGATTGCGGTTGCTACGGGCATCACCAATAAAGATATCCTGGGGGCAAGCCGGACCATCACTCGGGCTTAAGTGGCTGCGTCAGGCCAACCGGTGATGAGGGAAGTGACGGTGAACCTTGCCATACATATCCAGCCGCGCCGATCAGCACGGCAATTGCTGCAAGCTCCATGGCCGCACGATTGAGTTTCTTGCTCATTCTAAGAGCAAGCCATACCAAACCGGCCATAAATATCAGGGCAAACAGCACCATTACGTCTTTTTTCGTCGAAAACGGCCGCGCGCCAGAAATATGCCTATCGCTAGAGCGAATATCGGTGTGAGCCAAAGCAAAGCGGTAGCCGGTTCAAATAGCGGTTTGAAGCTTACCCATGGTCCGTAATGCTCGATCAGCCAGCTACGCACTGCCTCCGGTTCTTCACCGCTTTCTATCCGCTCCCGGATCGCCGCGCGCATATCCAGAGCGAGCCCGGCGTTACTGTCGGCGATGGACTGCCCCTGACACACAACGCACCGGATCGTTTCCATCAACGCCTTCGCTTTACGTTCTTGCCCCGGGTCGGCGAGTTGCGTGTTGGCATAATCAACCTCAAGATTTGCGGCATGGGTCGCCGTCGCCGTTACAAAAATCGCTATCGCGACCAGGAGCCTGCGAATCACCTTGCGTCAGCCAACTTGGTAAGGAGCATTGGTATGTCATCAGGCCCGACCACACCGATATGTTGGTATATTATCTGACCCCGACCATCGACAACAAAGGTTTCGGGAACACCGGTTGAGCCGAAAAGAAGCTGGATACGGCTGGTCGGGTCATATCCGATCCGGGAATATGGATTACCATGTTGGACCAAAAACTTTTCAAGCGTTTCGGGACGTTCGCGAATTGCGACACCGATAATGTCCACCCCATTTTGCTTCAACTGCAACAAGACGGGTGCCTCGGTAATACAAGGTATGCACCAGCTCGCAAAAATGTTGACCAATCGGGGCTTCCCGTCGGCCAGCATTCGCGTATCCATATCTGCATCACCGGGAAACGGCCCGGCCAAGGTGAAAACAGGCAGCGGCTTGCCGACCATTCCCGAGGCTATTTGACGATCAGCAGGCTTTATTAGGCCGACCGCAAATAGCACCAATATCGCAGCCACGATCGACAACGGCAGCCACAGCCAGATGCGCGTCATCCGATTACATCCTTCAACTGATTTTGGCGTGAGGGAAACCGGAAAAGGTCGCGGTTGACGCGTCCCAGCAAAGCCAGCAATCCGCCAAGCGCAATCATGATGCCGCCCAGCCAGATGAATGTCACAAAAGGCTTCCACCACATCCGAAGGGGAATACCCGCATTGTTCGTAGGGGCGGCCACCACAAGATAGAGCTGTCCGTCCCAACTGGTCGATATTGCCGCTTCATTGGTTTCCATCGGCGGTGTGGTGAATGTCCGTGATTGCGGGTGCATTGTAAATGGCTCGCCATCGCCCCGCTTTACGGTCAATTTGGCATCGAGCGCAGACCAGTTCGGCCCGGGGATCTCGCTGACATTGTCCAGCGTTACCTGATATGGTCCGATCTGACGGCTCTCGCCTAGCTTAACAGCGGCGAGCACTTCTTCTCCTCCTGCGCGAAGATCAATGGAAGCCTCGGTGACCGTTTCCTCGCCCACATGCTTGCGCAGCGAGCTCACGACGGCCTCCTCGATTTTCCTGAGGATCTCATCTTTCTTGATGCCTTTCTCGCGCTCGATCT
>CAZQBS010000012.1:49566-63860 GCA_964591835.1 uncultured Sphingorhabdus sp.
CTTCGCTGAAGGCGCTTTCGGACGCCATTCCTGCCAAACTTACCGCACAACCCAAATGTGCAATGACCATGCCCCAGATGAATAACGGCGTTCGACGAAGTTTGCGTTTCCACAAAGGCCCAATGCTGGCGGCGGCAACACCGGCAGCAATGACCAGACCCAGAAAAGGAAGGATGGCGATCGAACTGGCAAAATAAGCAGCCAAAAGTGCAGCCATAGCGAGCACCAGGATAGGGACTGCTACCCGGGCAACGACCAGCTTAGCATTGTCGCGGCGCCATCGTATCATCGGGCCGACCGCCATGAAGCAGACCAACAATAATGCCACGGGCCCGGCGGCGGCATTGAAATAAGGTGCGCCTACCGATATTTTCGTGCCCGTGGCTGCTTCCAGCGCCAGCGGATAAAGTGTGCCGATCAGCACAATCGCCAGTATTACGGTGAGCAGTAAATTATTGAGAACCAGCGCTCCTTCGCGGCTAATAATTTCAAACTGGTTGCCTTCGCGCACCGTCCCGATCCTCACCGCAAATAGCGTCATGGCGCCGCCGATATAAAGCGCCAGCAAAACTAGAATGAACCCGCCACGGGTTGGATCGACGGCAAAGGAATGAACGCTGGTCAGTATGCCCGAGCGCACAAGAAATGTACCCACCATCGACATGGAAAATGCAACGACCGCCAGCATGATTGTCCATGCCCGCAGGCCATCGCGGGTGGCCAGCACGGTGACGGAATGGAGTAACGCCGTTCCGGCAAGCCACGGCATCAACGAGGCATTCTCGACCGGATCCCAGAACCACCAGCCGCCCCAGCCAAGCTCATAATAAGCCCAATAGCTACCGGCGACGATGCCCAAAGTCAGAAAAATCCAGGCCGCCAATACCCACGGTCGCATCGCGCGGGCGAATGTCGGACCGACATCGCGGGTGATTAGCGCACCGACCGCAAAGGAAAATGCGACTGACATCCCGACATAGCCGATATAAAGCGTCGGCGGATGAAAGGCGAGGCCCAGGTCTTGCAATAGCGGATTCAGCCCCTGACCGTCCAAAGGTGCCGGATCAAGGCGTGCAAACGGATTGGATGATAGTAACAGAAACGCATAGAATCCCAATGCGATCGCACCCTGCGCCGCCAGCGTTGCAATTTTTGTTCTGATTTCCAGCGAGCGCTCCCACAACGCGACAGCGCCACCCGCCAGCGCCAATATGGTTACCCACAGCAGCATTGAGCCTTCGTGATTTCCCCACGTTCCGGCAAACTTGTAAATGAGCGGTTTTGCCGAATGGCTGCTGGAGACGACTAACAAAACTGACATGTCGGAACGCAGAAATACCACGATGAGGCAAAGAAACGAAAGGCTGGTCAGCACTGCGTGGACGACCGAAACAGGGATGACCCCACTTGCAACATCATGATAGTTTTTGGTCAAACCAAGTGTGCCCAGAACGGTTTGCAATAGCGCCAGAGACGCGGCAAGCCATAACGCGATAAGACCGATTTCAGGAATCACCCTCGGTCAATGCCAACATTCGACCAGTCACGCAACTGCTGGCCATCGGGCCAAGCCCGCATCAAGCCAAGCAGAAAAGAAAGCTTAACGGCTACAAAATTTTGCGGTAGGCTCCATGACATAAGTCAATTTTCGGTCGCGCGATTTTTTGAAGCAACGGCACGGGTTGTGCCTGTTCGCATCAAACGGGGAGACGTATGCGAACGGGTAAGATTTTTGTCATCGCAGCTTTGCTCGCCGGACTTGGCCAGGCGCCTTTGGCCGCCCAGTTGCTGCGACCCACCCTGATGGACAGTTTCCCGATCGGATCTGGCGGTGGCGCGTTGTGCCAGGCGCAAAGCAAATCCACCGATGTTGTATTGATCGATATGTTCGACCGGGCATGGACGCTGGTGTGTCGCGATGCGGCGAGTCCAGTTGCGCAATTGTTCGCTTTGCGGGGCGATATCGCCAACGCCGATGCGCGTATCATATCATCGCATAAATGTGCCGATTGGATATCAGTTGATCTTGGTGATCTTGCCGGAGTCACTCGGGCTAATTGTGACGGCGGCACTTCGCTTTATCGTCACCGGTCGGGCAAGTTCACTTATTATGCACGCGGCCTGAATGCCTATGACAATGCGCTCCGGCTTGGGCTGCGAACGGTCGTTGCCGACCGGTTGATAGCCGAAAAGCTCGAAATTGTGATCGCTGGAGGCGGCGATGCGGCGGCGTTTGCCCGGTCGCAAGCGGAGACACTAGATCTGGCTACCGCTCTCGCCGAAGGATATCGGCGGAACAACAGCGGCAACTTTGTGGAGGCCGCGCAGTTTTTTGATACTTTGCAACAACAAGCTCAACGCAGTAGCGCAAGTGTTGAGCAGGAAAGCGAGGCGCAGCGCCTGCAACGCTTGCACGAATATGGCATCAACCGGGCGCTGCAGCTGTCAAACCTTGGCGAGTTCGAGCAGGCGGATTCGCTGTTTTTACAGGCCGCCCAAATTCCCGTCACCGACCGCGTTCAGGTCCGCCTTCGCCGTAACTTCGAGGCAATGCACTATCTGAACCAGCAACGTTTGTCGGATGCTATGGCCGTGCTGGACAGACCGGTTGCAGTTCTGGACAGCGGCGCGCTAGCCGACGGGGATGGCGTCAGCATTGACGACCAAATTGCCGCCGAAATCAACGGAAGCAATGTCAGCCTCGCAAGCCTTGGCGTGAAGCAGGAGACCAGCCTGACGTCAGATGAGCGCGCAGCCATTATCGACGCGCAGGCGCTGCAGTTGCGCGGCACGATCCTGCGGCTTCAGGGCAAGGCCGGAGAGGGCCGGTCAAGCATGGTCCGCGCACTCGACGACGCCGTCAAAATCCGCAACGGCCGCGTTGTTTCCATCGCCCGTTTGCGCGCCCAGATCATGACCGAAATGGCACTGGCGGAGGAAGATCAGGGCAATTTCCTCGCCGCGCGATCATTGTTCGACGATGCATTACTGCTGCTTGAAACTACCTATCCGGAAACCAGCGCGGTGAACAATGTGCGTGCCCGACTGGCAGCATTCTTGGTCCGGCGTGGCAGCGACAACGAGGCGCTCCGGCTTTACCGAAAAGTCATCGCGACCGCGACCGAAAACGGCATCGGCACAACCGGGTTGACGAACCAGCTGCGGCCGTATTTCGATCTGCTAAGCGAGGGGATAACGCAGAATCCTGACCTTACCATCGATCTGTTTCTGGCCTCGCAAACGCTCATCCGACCGGGCGCTGCTGATTCGATGGAAGTGTTGTCGCGCGAGCTTTTGGCAGGCGACACCGAAACCGCGCGGTTGTTCCGGCAATCGGTGACGCTTTCACGCGACATCGAACGCGGCCGTATCGAATTGGCGCGATTGGTTGCGTTGACGCAGCAAGACAGCGCCGCGCAGCCGCTATTGGCCGCACAGCAAGCTAACCTCGTTTCTCTCGCCGAACAGCAAACATCGACGCAGGCAGCGCTCTCTGCATTCCCGCAATTTCGTGCTATTTCCAAACAGACACTGACACTGGATGAGTTGCGTTCGACGCTCAAAACCGGAGAAGCATATTTCAAACTAACGGTTGCAGGGAACGGAGTTTATGCGATATTTGCCGATACCCAAGGGGCAACCGGATACCGCTTACCCATCACCGCTAGCGAAATGGGCCGCAAAGTACAGGCGCTGCGCTCGACAATATCGACATGGGAAAATGGCGTACCAACAACCTACGCTTTCGACGTCACCCTCGGGCGCGAGCTGTTCATTGATCTTTTTCAGCCCGTAGCAGCACGGCTGGCGCAAACAAATCACCTGATTTTTGAACCCGACGGCGCGATGCTGCAACTGCCGGTCAATCTGTTGATTTCGGAGCAAGCTGGTGCCGATGCCTATCTGGCCCGCAACAAGCAAGCTGGTGCCAACGAATTCGATTTTCGCGGCATCGCTTGGTTGGGCAAAAAGGCAGCCGTCAGTACGTCGATTTCAGTGCGCAGTTTTCGCGATGCACGCCTGGCCCGCGCATCGGTCGCCAACCGCCAATATCTGGGTCTTGGTAACAATGCGCCGGCATTCGCGCAGATTGTGAAGTCACCCGTGCAGGGTGCATCAACCTTTGATAATATGGATTGCACTTGGCCGCTGGCGCAATGGAACCGCCCCATCGCCGACACCGAGCTTTTGACGGCGGCAAATCTTGTCGGTGCCAATAACGCGCAAATCATTACAGGAAAGGCCTTCACCGACACGGCGATCAAAACCCGGCCTGACCTGGCTAACTACCGCATCCTCCATTTTGCCACACACGGATTTGTGACGGCCCCACAGCTCGGCTGCCCGGCGCGGCCGTCTTTGCTAACGTCGATTGGAGCCGTTGATTCCGATGGACTATTATCATTTAGCGAAATTTTCGATCTGAAAATTGACGCTGATGTCGTTATCCTGTCGGCCTGCGACACTGCCGGGCAAGCCAGCGCGTCCGCGACCCGAGAGGCAGGACTGCGGTCCGGCGGCGGCACTGCGCTGGATGGCCTCGTGCGTGCCTTTATCGGCGCCGGGGGACGCAGCGTTATCGCCAGCCACTGGCCTGCGCCGGACGAGTTTAACGCTACAGGGCGGCTTATGTCAGGCCTGTTTACGGCGCGAAATATTTCTGTTGCCGATGCTATGCGGCAAACACAAACCGCGTTGATGGATGATCCGGATACCTCGCATCCCTTTTACTGGTCGGGCTTCGCTATCGTCGGCGACGGTTCCAGACCGTTTCTGGGAGGGAAATGAGCCTGTCTCTTTTCCCAAAATCAGAGTGTAAGCATGAGTGAAGGGCAGCGGACAGCAATAACTACGCAGCAAAAGGCCATGCGCCTTTTCAAGCAGTTGGGTCCTGCCAGGCTGCTGATGACGCTGACATTGCTATTGATGGCATTGTTGGCCGCGCGGTTCAGCTGGAATGTTATCCTGATTGGCGATGCCGAACGCGCGTTATACGACTTGCGCGAAACCTATTTGGCCCCGAAAGTTGACCAGGACCCCCGCATAACCAAGGTCGTCTATAATGACGACACGCTGATCGAGACCCGAAAGAGATCACCGTTGGACCGAGGCATTTTGGCCCGGGCGTTGACTAGCATTGATAGCATGGGTGCCAAAGCCATTGGTATCGACATTATTATTGACCAGCCACAGGATGAAGATGCGCCGCTGATTGCCGCGTTGCGGGAGATGAAAACGCCGACATTTATCGCTTATGCCAACAATGAAACCAACAAAGACAACATCAAACACCGTCAGCAACAGTTTCTGGATGGATTCATCGAAAGCTTAAGCGGCACCAACACGCACGCTGCGAGCATAAGAGTGGAAACCGACATCGATAATGTCGTCAGGAGCTGGCCGGTGATACAACCGGGGCTGCCACCGTTATTGGCGCGCGCCATGGTACCCGAAAACAAGGCTCTGGAAAACTACAGCGGCTCGATTGCTTTCAAGACTGCCAAATTTGACGACCGCCCGGTGTTCTTGTCACTGCCGATTGACCTACTCGCCAGCCCTGACCTCGCGTCTGCGTTTGCCGAACAAATCGATGGTAAATACATATTGATCGGTGGCGACATCGTCGATGTCGATCAGTTTGAAACGCCGCTGCGTTTGCAGACGGCACAATCGATGATTGGCCTTGATGTCCATGCCCATATGCTGGCGCAATTGCTCGACAAAAATAAGCTGGTTGCCATAGCTCAAAGCGGATTTTGGGCCGTTGCGGTTTTGGTGGTAATTGCCGGAGGATTGACCGCCCTGTTGGCAGGTGGTGTTAAAACGGCGTCGTTAATGATAGTGCAGATAGCATTTTTTGGCGGACTGCCGATAGTTTTGCATCTGCAAGGATATGATACCCAAAAACTGCCTGCGTTCGGCTGGATGGTCGGGTGGAGCATAGCCTTTGCGGCTATCGAGATGGCTGCAAGAGAAGTCAGTTCTGAGCAGCGGAAGTTTGCGCAGTCCGCACTCGGAAGATATCTACCCCGCGACATTGCGCAGGAAATTCTTGATGAGCCCGGACGGCTGGCGTTGCATGGTGAAAAGCGTGAAATTTTCGTGGTATTTACCGACCTTGAAGGTTTCACTAGAATGTCGCACCAGATCGAGCCCGAAATGGTGGCGACTTTGCTCAATAGCTATCTCGACAGGATGTGCTCGGTCATTCTCAAATATGGTGGAACAATCGACAAATTTGTGGGCGACGCGACCGTTTCGTTCTGGGGCGCGCCCATATCGCGAGCAGATGACGGCGAGCGGGCCGCACGTGCCGCTTATGAACTGTGGCAGGTGGGAGAGGATTTTCGTCAGAATATTCCTGAAGGCATGCCGAGTATCGGCAAAACCCGCGTGGGTTTACATTTCGGCGAGGCGGTAATCGGTAATTTCGGCGGTGAAGGCCGTATTCAATATACCGCATTGGGCGACAGTATGAATACGGCCTCCCGACTGGAGAATGCAAATAAACAGACCAAAACGGGGATGATTGCCAGCCGCGAAGCGGTCGAGCGATCGGAGCTCGATTGGTGGCGACCGCTTGGTAGTATCCGATTGCGAGGCCGTGCGCTTCCCGTTGATATTTATGAACCTTGCCCTGATGCAGAACCCGGCGACAATCAAAAATTGGCAGATATCCTGTCCGCAGTAGGAAACGACCATGAAGGTGCTGTTTCCCGGCTGGTCGAAATCATCCAATCCAGGCCGGATGACTCTGCGCTACAAAATCTGTTATACCGACTCAATAATCTGGAACCTGGAGGCTATTATGCATTGGATTAAAAGGGGCAGAACTGCGCCGCTCGTAAGCCTTTGGTTCATAGCCGCTATCCCTGTTACCGCGCTTCAAGCAGAGCCCATTGTTATCAAATATGAAGGCCCCAACGGCCAGAATTTCAAGCCGGGAAAGAAGCTGTTGTCGACGGTAAAAATCAGCCTCAAGACAGGAGAAATACTGACCGTTCTCGACGAACGCGGAACGCGGATATTGCGCGGGCCGGGAACATATAGCGCATCGAGTGCGATCAGCGCCGGCAGCGTTTCCAACACCAATCTTGCGACCTTGATCAAGACGAGCTCGGTGCGTCGCGCAAGAACCGGTGCGGTGCGCGGCGAAAATGTGTCCTCGCAGACACAGCTCAGTCCGAACCTGTGGTATGTCGATGTAAGCAAAAGCTCCAAAATATGTGTGGCCGATTTCCAGAGCCTGCAGTTGTGGCGATCCGATGCATCACAAGGGCAGCCATCGGTTACAATCGTCAGCGCATCGGGTGGCGATGCCACAACCAGATTTGGCGAGGGCAGATCAACGGTGCGTTGGCCTTCGACAATAACGCCGGTCGATGGCGGTCGATATTCAATTTCTGTTTCCGGCAATGCCGGCAAGACTTCCATTGAAATGGTCAAGATCGACGTAACCGGCGAAGAACGGCTCGACACCATGGCATCGAAGCTGCTTGACCGCGGATGCCAGGCGCAAAGCGAATTGCTGGCGGAAACGTTTGCGCAGGCGGAACCAGCACCTGCCGGAGGGCAATGAGCCGGGTTGCGTTCGCTGCTGCAAATAGTTGGTGTCACAGCATTTATGGCCTATAGAATAATGACAACCTGATTTGCGGATTACGATGTAACCCAAGCCAGTTTGGCCCTTTGGTCGCAGGGGTGATTGGGAAGTTCGCAAGTACATTCCCGGCATCCGGACGAGTTGCGAAATTCGTCTGGACGAATCGCATCTGTGGTCATGTCATCTTTGCGGATGGCAAAAATGAGGGGGCCAAATGGGTATTCGAAGCGCGTTATTGATTTCGTCGGTTTTGGCAGGGTCGGTTTCCTTTTTTTCGGAAGCCAGCGCGCAAACTGTCAGCGCACCGACGCGCGACGAACTGGAAACCAAAAGGTTGCCGGCGATTACACCTCGCGTTTCGAAATTGACGGTCGAAGGCGACATTGAACGCGCGCCCTGCCCACTTGCCGATCCGCGCTATAATGATGTTCAGGTGACGTTTTCGGATGTCGAGTTCACCAATCTGCGGGGACTTGCTCCATCGGCGCTTGAAAGCAGTTGGCGGGAATTTTCCGGACGCAGTATTCCCATCGCTCAGGTCTGTGAAATTCGTGACCGTGCGGCAACGATATTGCGGCGCGCGGGGTATCTCGCGGCCGTGCAGGTTTTGCCGCAACGCATCGCCCCGAATGGCGTGATAAAGTTCGATATATTGATGGCAAAGCTGGTACGCATTCAGGTGCGCGGCGACGCCGGGCCGTCAGAGCGGAAGATTGTCGGGTATCTGCAGCCCCTAACGGGAAAGGATGTATTCAACGCGGCAGAGGCCGAAAGGTCGATGCTATTGGCACGCGACTTACCCGGCTATGACGTGCGACTGACGCTGCGTCCGGCTGGAACGGTGCCGGGCGAAGTCATCGGCGAAGTTGTGGTGACTCACGAACGCTTTGAAGCTGAAGCCAATATCCAGAATTTGGGTTCGCGCGATACTGGCCGTTTCGGGGGCCTGATCGGTGCCAAATTGAACGGGCTTACCGGCCTGGGCGACCAGACTTCGGTGAGCCTATACAACACGTTCGATTTCAGTGAACAGACCATATTGCAAGCCGGGCACAGCTTTTTGCTGGGCAGCGACGGCCTTCGATTATCGGCAGATGTCACATATGCATGGACGTCGCCGACACTGAACCCGCCAGCGCCGGTCAAGTCGGAAACATTGGTCGCAAGCATTGACGCGAGCTACCCCATCATTCGCAGGCAGAGCCGTAATTTGATAGCGTCTGCCGGGCTGGAGCTCGTTAATCAGGATATCAAATTCGGGCCTGTGCCGCTGACCAACGATAAATTGCGTATCATCTACGCGCGCCTGGATTTCGATCAGATCGATCCCGACAGCCTGTCGAGCCAGACCGGCTATTCAACTGCAGAACCGCGCTGGCGTTATGGTGGCAAGGTCGAACTGCGCCAGGGCATATCTGCTTTTGGCGGCAGCCGTGGTTGCGGCGCAGGCTTCGTGAACTGCCTGCCGCCCTCCACACCGCTCAGTCGGATCGAGGCCGATCCGACCGCTTTTGTCGCGCGCGCGCAAAGCTATCTGGAATTCCGCCCCTCCCCCGCTGTCACCTTTGCGCTTGAAACGCGGGGCCAATATGCGTCGAACCCGCTAAGCTCGTTCGAGGAATTTTCGGCCGGAAATTACACTGTGGGGCGCGGCTATGATTCGGGCACCCTTCTGGGCGATAGCGGCATCGGAACGCGCGCCGAACTGCGGCTATTCAAGCTCCAACCAAAATCGCGTGAAGCCGTCGCCATCCAGCCCTTCGCGTTTTTCGATGCCGCGCGGGTCTGGAACAAGGACCGCTTTGTCCCGCCTTATGTGGAAGGTCGCGAAAATCTCTATTCGGCTGGCGGCGGCATCAATGTTGCGTGGGGCAACCGGGCACAACTTAGCCTGTTTGCAGCCGTGCCGCTCAAAACCACCGGCCTGCAGGCCAGCAGGGGCAATGTCCGGATATTGATGTCGCTCACCGCAAAACTTATCCCATGGAGACGCTGATGTCGTATCCCGTTTCACGCATGTCGCGTAGTGTTTGCCGCCATCTGCTCGCGAGTGCTGCCACGCTCACAATCGCAACTTCCGCCCTGCCCCGACCCGCAGCGGCGCAATCGTTCAAGGGCACGCCGACGGTGACTGCGGGTGGCGCAACCGTAAATACCTCACCGAATAATACTACGGTGAATATCAATGCCCCGCTTACCGTCATAAATTGGCGGCCCGATGACAACAGCGGCACAGGGGACATCCTGTTCCAGCCCGCTGGCACGACCGCGCTGTTCCAGTCTATAAATTTTCAGGACTTCACTGTCCTGAACCGGATCCTGCCAGTCGATATAAACGGCGCGCCGGTCATCACGCGTCCCATCCGTTTCGACGGCACGGTGAATTCGCAGTTCGGAGCTATTTCCGCCACCATTGCAGGCGGCGTGTGGTTCTACACCCCAGGCGGCATCATATTGGGGGCCGGATCGGCCTTCAATGTCGGCAGCCTCGTGCTTTCAACCAGCGATATCAATACGACAAATATGTTTGTTGGCAATAACGGCACGATCAACTTTACCGGCACCCCGAATCCCAGTTCCGCAATAACATTGGAGAACGGCGCGCAGGTCAACGCATTGATCAACGGGTCGAGCTACGTCGCCATGGTCGCGCCGCGTATTGAGCAAAACGGCACGATACAGGTAAACGGATCAGCGGCTCTGGTCGGTGCCGAAGCAGTCGATATTACAATGGACGGGCCCAGCGGCTTGTTCGACATTACCGTTTCAACGGGGACTGGCGATGCGAACGGCGTTGTTCACGGTGCCACCGGGGTAACATCGGGTCCGGCTAGCGCCGGCGCAGGCGATACCCAGCGCATCTATATTATGGCCATTCCCAAAAACACCGCGATCAGCATGCTGGTCAACGGCAATGTGGGATATACGCCAGCCGCGAGTGCATCGGTGCAGAACGGCGACGTCGTTCTGTCCGCGGGATATAATATCGCCAACGGCGACGTAGAGCTTGGCGAGCACGCAACACCAGTCAGCACTGCCGCCGCGAATATCATCATCGGCGACACCTCGAACCAGTCGACCAGCTTTACTAGCCGTGTTGTGGCGCGCGCATCGGGCAATTTGTTCGCCAGCCCGGGCAGCGCAATCAACGGGCCGAGCTTTCTGAACTTCAGCAGCAATGCGTTTCTTTTCGGGGACATATCTTCGGTAGTCGAAGCCTCGAACAGCAACGAAATCATAGGCGCTGGCGGCGACCTGTTCGTTTCATCCCGTCGTGCAGGTCAGGGCGGCAATGCATTCGTTCGTGCGCTCGGTGGCCTAGTCGGCGTCGGCGGAGACCTAACCGTCGATGCCAGTTCGATCGGCTTTTCGGGTCAAAGTTCGGGCATTTCGCTCGCGAACCTTAACGGCGCAAACGGACGTGGCGGCAATGCTTCCATAAATGTTGTTGGCGGCAATCTGCGCATATCGGGCACGACGCAGGTCCTGGCCCGCGGAGTAGGAGGCTTTGGCCGACAGTCGATGGGGTCGGGTTTTGGCGGCAATGCGGCGGTCAACCTGAGCGGAACGACAGCGATTGCGCAACTCACCGGTGGCCTGGAGGTCCATGGCGGCGGTTACGGTGTGTTGAGCTATCTGGCGCTTTTTGGCGTAACCCTGGACGTGCGCGATCCCTTCGACGGTGGCCACGGTTTCGGCGGCTCAGCGACCGTGATAATCGACGATATCAATCAGCTGACGCTGCCCTCGCTCATCATCAACGCATCGGGAAATGGCGACGCCGGCGGCTCTGAGACAAATGGCCGGGGTGGTAATGGTGGTAACGGGACAGGCGGAACAGCATCGCTGACACTCAACAACGAGGCGCTTGCCCTGCCCGACCTTGTGGTCGAGGCTTCCGGTTTTGGCGGCGATGGCGGTCGAAGCGAAAATGCGGGCGAAGCAGCGGGTAACGGCGGCGCGGGTGCGGGCGGAACGGCAACGATAAATCTGACAGGATCCGCCGATTTCGGATTTTTACCCGGCTTTTCCAGCGCAATGATAGCGCTGGCCAATGGACGCGGCGGGCGTGGCGGCGACGCCACAATCGATAGCACGCTGGATAGCGGCTCGGGTGGGGCTGGTAACGGCGGCACGGCAAGCATCGCAGTCGGCGGTTCTTCACAAGTCGACGTCGGAACGATTTCGAGCTTTGCAAATGGAACGAGTGGCTATGTAGGAACCGGTAGCACGAACTTTGGCGGCACAGGGGTTGCGATGGGCGGCAACGCTTCGATTGCAATCAACACCAGCGGGGCTATCGACGCAAATTTGCTCAGCGCGACAGCCAATGCGATAACGGTGGAAACGTCCAAAACTAGTGATGCCAGTGCAGGGACGGCAAATATCGCAGTGTTGGGCGGCACCGCTACGGTTGAAGAAATCAATGTCTATGCCAATGCCTATCTCGACACCGAGACTGGACAAAATGTCGGCTCGATCAACGGTGTTTCGGCTGGAACCAACACTGGCGGCACCGCGACGCTTTCGGTTGTCGGCGGAACGCTTACGGCAAATCGTGCCTTTGTCACCGCGACCGGGGTCGGCTCCGGTCACCAACGCGATAGTGTGTTCGACGTCGATCCGAATAGCCCCATCGAGCAGGCATTGGCCGGTGGTGCAGGCGTCGGCGGCCAAGCGACCTTTTCAATTTCTGGCGGATCTGGCAGCTTTGCCGAGATGCTTTTGCTCGACTCTTCGGGCTGGGGAGGCAACGGCTACATCAACGCCGATAGCTTTACCACCCAACCGACAACTTCGGGTGCAGGCGGTGAAGGCGTCGGCGGCACGGCTTCGCTGACCATCACCGGCGGGCTTCTGACGGTCCCTATTGTCGATCTCAAATCGGAAGGCACGGGCGGTAATGGCGGCGACTTCTGGGGCGTGAATGCCGGAAATGCAGGCGCGGGCGGCAACGGCACCGGCGGCACAACCAACTTCACCGCTGCCCGGGATATTTTCACGATCAATGCGTTGACGCTATCGGCGTTGGGTCGTGGCGGAACCGGCGGTGTATCGGCTGAGGCACAATTTGACGGCTCTTTCTTAGGCTACGGCACCGGTGCCGCGACGGGCGGCGCGGGCGGCACTGGACTCGGTGGGGCCGCCCTGCTCTCGCTCGACTTCGATCCGGTTCTGCCGAGCCTCATCATTGACGCCAGCGGCGTCGGGGGAACCGGAAGCCTTGGCCTGGTTGGCGGTAGAGGCGGCGACGGTTTCGGCGGCAGCGGGCTTGGCGGCGCAAGATTGGCACTCGGTTTCGGGGATTTGACGGTTGACGCGCTGATCGTTCGGTCGAACGGAACCGGCGGCAATGGCGGCGAAGGAACCGGTGGTCCCGGCGGTGCTGGCGGCAACGGTACGGGCGGCGATGCCGAAGTACTGGCGGACGGCAACGGCTCCAACCTCACGACGCTTGACGTTCTGGTGCAGGCCAATGGTCTTGGAGGCAACGCCGGAATCGGCGGCGGCGCAAGCAATGGTGCCGCAGGCGGCAACGCCCAGGGCGGCAATGCGAGTCTGACCATTTCAAATGCCGCAACTGGCAATTTGGGCGCAACTTTGATTGAAGCAATAGCGGGTGGTGGCATCGGCAGTGACGCGCCAGCCGGCCTATTGGGTGGTAATGGCGGCGGTGCAACCGGCGGCAATGCGGTACTGGCGATTACAGCTGCCACGGCGACTTCAGCCGACATTATGTTGCTGGCCGATGGAAACGGCGGTGATCCCGGCATTGGTGGCACAGGTGGCAACGGCTCGGGCGGGGCCGCGTCGGTTGCCGTCACCACCGGCAGTTTTAGTAGCAATGATGCTGCAATCAGGGCAAACGGTCGGGGCGGCGCTGGAGGTGGGATATCGACCGGAGGGACCGCCGCAATCAGCTCAGTTGGCGGCAGTATCGATTTCAGCACGACGTTGGCCAGTGCAGAAGGCGAAACCGGTTCGGGGTCGGGGTCGGGCGGCCTGGTAACAATTCAAGCCGCTGCCGACACATTTGGCACTTCGGGCGTCATGACGTTGGGAAATACGACCCTTAGCAGCGATGCCTTGGGCGGCGTCGCCGGGATTGTCCGGATTAATAACGATAATGGAAATCCGGCGGGTGGTGTTATCCGCTTTGACCAGTTGTTTGCGTCGGCTGACGGTCTTACCCAGTCAAATCCAGCGGGCGGCGTCTTTGTGCGCGCCAACCAGTCCGATATATCAGTCACCGGCGATGCAACATTATTCGCCCGCGACTCCATCGGCATCGATGGCATCGGACAAGGCACCTTTGCAGCAGGCGGCCAAATTCTCGCTACCGCCGGCACCGACATCGTAATCACGCATAGCGGACAGCCAGGTCTGGTCGACACCGTTCGCGGCACCGTTGTGTCATTGTCAGCCGACCGGAATCTCGATGCGCGCGCCGGCAGCATCATTCGCGGCATCAGCTTCGTCGACGCGCAAGCCATAAACGGATTTGCGAATGTCGGTCAGCTGTTTGCGGCGAACATGTCGACTGTCGCGGCAGGCCTGGATGCAACAATACGCAACGCGACCATCACTAGCGGCTCGCTCAATCTGTCGGCAGGAAGGATAGTTGCCAATTTCCCGACGTGGCGCAGGGCAACGACCACAATCCTGGGTGCGGTAACGGCAAGCGACGCAT
>CAZQBS010000013.1:2123-30499 GCA_964591835.1 uncultured Sphingorhabdus sp.
AGGTTTTCTAAAAGCTGTTCGGCTGATCATGCTGCTCTCGTGCCCCTTCTATCTGGGGATGGCAGTCACCGCTGGTCCGCTGGTCGAGGTGGTGATGGGCCCAAAATGGGTCGAGGCTTCGCCTTTGGTTGCGGTGCTGGCGCTGGCAATGCCGGTGATGACGCTGCAGATATTGTTCCACCCTGCGCTGAACGCATTGGGGCTGCCACAGATTACGCTGCGCAATTCTGTGATCGGCGCGGTGCTGATGCCGATCGTTTATATATATGCCGTGCAATATGGTTCGGTCGGGCTGGCATGGGGCTGGCTGGTTGCGTTTCCGTTATTGCTTGCCGTAACTGTCTATCAAGCGAGGCCGCATATCGGTTTCACGATCAGCGGATTGTCTGCCGCCGTTCTCCCAGGCTTAAGCGCCGCTTTGATCATGGGCGCTGTGGTGTGGCAGATCGACCGGATGCTGCCGCCGCTGTCAGCCCTGCCGCATCTGGCGATGCTGGTGGCAACCGGAGGGTTGGCCTACACCGCACTGCTCTGGTTCGGTGCAAGGCAGACCTTTATGGAAGTCGTCGACCTCGTGGTTAAGCGCAAGCCGCCACAGCCCGTCACGCTTTAAGCAAGCCGATCTCGATTAGTCGCTCGCGCAAATAATCATCGGCGAGGATAGTTTCGGGATACCTGTTAGGGTTTTCCGCGCTCACACATTGCGGCAATGTCGCAATCGGAAAATCCGAACGCAAGTGCAGGAAGTAGGGCATCGAATAACGGCTGAACTTCGACCGTTCGCCCATCGGGTTGACCACGCGGTGGGTCGTGGAGGGCAGCACATGGTTGGTCAGCCGCTGCAACATATCGCCGACATTGACCGCGATCCCGCCAGCCGGAGGGGCCACGCTCATCCAACTGCCATCGGGCCGAAGGATTTCAAGACCGGCCTCTTCCGCGCCCAATAGCAGCGTGATCAGATTGATATCCTCATGCGCGCCTGCACGAATACACCCGTCGGTCGCCCCGACAATCGGCGGATAGTGGAGCAGCCGAAGAATGGAGTTGCCATCCTCGATAGCCGGATCAAACCAATCGGCGGGCAGACCCAGATAGAGCGCAATTGAAGACAATATCCGCGCACCGACTTTGTCCATCTCGGTGTAAAGCTCTTCAAGAGTCTCTTTGAACTCGCGAACATCGGGCCAGATATTGGGCGGCATGGAACCGGCGAGCGGACTGTCAGGATCAACATCGCGGCCGACATGCCAGAATTCCTTCAGGTCGTGATGATCCGCACCCTTGGCAATCTCGGTCTTGAACGGCGTATAGCCTCGCTGTCCGGCTATCGCGGCATCGAAGCCTTTGCGCTTCTGCGCTTCGGGCTGGTCGAACAGCTCTTTGGTCAGCCCCCATGCTTTCGCGACAAGCGCCGGGTCGAGGCCGTGGTCGACGACGGTGGCGAAACCGTAGGTTTTGAAGGAATCGCCAAGTTGCTGACCGAGCGCATCGGCATTGCTATGGCTGAGTGAAATAACCTGCATCTGTGTCATGGACATCCCGATAGTCGCTGCCTTAAAGGCATTCCAGCATTTTCATCGTGGTTTTTGGGGAGAGCCGCCTGTGGCAAAACAATATTGGCTGATGAAGTCCGAACCCGACGCTTATAGCTGGGACGATCTTGTCGCGCAGAAAGAAGGCATGTGGGACGGTGTGCGCAACCACACCGCCGCGATCAACCTGCGCTCAATGAAGGTCGGCGACGAGGCATTTTTCTACCATAGCAATATCGGGCTTGAAGTTGTCGGAATCATGACGATCAGCCAAGAGCATTTTATCGACCCGACCGACGAAAAGGCGCGGTTTGTCGCTGTGAAGGTCAAGCCCGTTCGCAAGATCGCCAATCCGGTGACGCTGAAGGCCATCAAGGCCAACCCCAAGCTCGCAGATATGCAGCTGGTCCGTCAGTCGCGGCTTTCGGTAGCGCCGGTTGCGCTCGCCGAATGGAAAGAGATACTGAAGATGGCGGGCGAATGAGACTCGCTTTCCTCAGCCCCGTTCCAGAATATGAGGAGAATTGGTCGCACATAAAGGCCGACTATGTCCGGCTGTTCGGTGAAGACACGGTTTTTATCGACTGGACGCAGGCAGGCAATTTGGCGGGCTTCGACCTGGTCACGCCGTTGTTGGCGTGGGGCTATCCACGCGACACTGCGACGTGGTTCGCCTTGCTCGACCGAATGGAAGCGGAAAGCGTGCCGACCTGTAATTCGGTCAGCGTCCTCCGCTGGAACAGCGACAAAGGCTATCTGGCCGAGCTAGACACGGCGGGCATCCCCACCGTCCCGACGCGGATGAGCGATGCGCTTGACCAGGCGGCACTTGACGATACGCGGACCGTATTCGGCTGTGATACACTGGTCATCAAGCCACCAATCTCCGGCGGTGCCGATGGCACCTTCCGTCTGGCCAAGGATGACGCCCTGCCTGCGTCGGTGGCGGGCAAGCGGATGATGATCCAGCCGTTCATGCCCAGCATCGCGGCAGAGGGCGAATATTCACTTTTCTATTTCGGCGGCAACTTCAGCCACGCCATCATAAAACGTCCCGCTGCGGGGGATTTCCGCGTGCAAGACCAGTTTGGCGGTTATGAGGAGGCGGTGCGCGAACCCGCAGAAGCAACAGTCTTGGCCGCAGCTGCGTTAGCCGCAACCTCGCAAATTACCAATACAGGAACGCTCGCTTATGCCCGCGTCGATATGTTGCGTGACGGCGATGGCCAGTTTCGGCTGATGGAACTCGAGCTGATCGAGCCAAGCCTGTTCCTGCGATTCGCCCCGGACAACGGAGCGGCGTTTGCCAAAGCGTTGCTTTCCAAAGCCCGGATGCGGCGAACCTTGGAACCATAACGGATTCAAGCGATTGAATCTGTGTATCGGCCCGCAACTCCCGCGAGGCCGGATTACGCAGAAAGGATTGCGTCATGGGCGAATTAAAGGACAAAGCCAAAGGCATCGGCAACGAGATTGCAGGCAACGTCAAGCAAGCAGCGGGCCGGGCTAGCAACGACCCGAATCTGGAGGCCAAGGGTGCTGCGCAGGAACGCAAAGGCGAAGGTCAGAACCTCGCAGGCAAGGTCAAGGGTGCGCTCGGCGATAAAGTTTAAGCCGCACTTCCATACCAAAAAGGCCGCCCGATTGGCGGCCTTTTTCACGCCTGACGATAATCAGAGATCACCTCTCCGCAGGCGAGCAATTCGTCTTCATGCCCGGCCTCGCGCCAGCTTTCGGTCAATGCGTCCTTTTCCCATGCCAGCATCGGCGAAAGCATGAGCATATGGTCGACCCAAGCCTGCCCGGCACGCCCGACATTCAAACCATAGGTCCGCACGCGAAACGCCACCGGCGCAAAGAAAGCATCAACGGCTGTGAAGCTGGATCCCGCCAAAAACGGCCCACCGAAACTGTCCAACCCCTGCGCCCACAGCTCGGTAATCCTCGCAACATCGCGTTTCAACGCATCCGACATCGGCTTGGGCTTGACCCTTACGCCCACATTCATGGTGCAATCATTGCGCAGTGCTGAAAAGCCACCATGCATTTCGGTGACGGCGCACATCGCCCAAGCGCGGGCCGCTTCATCGGTCGGCCAGACGCCGTCATGCCGGTCGGCCAGATAAAGCGTAATGCCCAGCGAATCGTAAATCGTTCGTCCCGCGTGGATCAGCACAGGCACCTGGCCTGTCGGCGAGAATGTGCGAAACTCCTCATAATTGGCAGGCTTGTTAAATGGCTCCAGCCGGTCTTCGAACGATATGCCTAGCATCGTCATCAAAACCCAAGGCCGAAGGCTCCAGCTGGAATAATTGCGGTTCGCCGTGATCAGGGTGTAGGTCATTTCAAATTACCCCTCCGTGCCCCCGGAAGATCGCTAAGATCGAGCCAGCGCGAATCCGAACGTTTGTCGTAGCTATCGAAGACCGCAAACGGAATGCGGAAAGGCCTTCCCCAGTTGCTGTTCCACATCGCAACCACGCCGTTGCGGGTCTTCGGCTCGAAAATCAGCGTGGTGCGAAAGCCGTCGACCGCGCCCGAATGCCCGACGAGCCGGTGTTTACCATAAAGGAAGCTACGCCAGCCGAGACCGTATCCGGCATCGCTGTTCGCTTGTTTGAGTTCGCCGCCATATAATCGCTGGGTCTTGACTCGCGGCTTCTGGGCAAGACGCAGTACCGAAGCTGACAGTACATCAGGGCGTTCCCCCATCGTCGCCTGCATCCACCGGGCAAAATCGACTATATTGCTACTGACCCCTGCCGCGGCTGGCACCCGCCAGTAGGCCTCGCGCAGCGGTCGCACTTGCGAGCCGTTATGCGGACGCGCCCAATCCTTTGCACCTGTCAGTCCCGACATACCGAAAGCTGCACTGGTCATGCCGAGCGGCAGGAAAAACCGCTCGCTGACCATGTCGGAAAAGCGCCGGTTCGCAGCCGCGTCCAGTATTTCGCTGGCGGCGTCGAAAGCGACATTCTGATAAGTGTGGCATGTACCGGGAATACATTGCAATGGAGCCGCCGCAAGTTCGGCTCGTATTACGCGCGGATCCTCGCCGTCTTCCAGCTTCTCGTCATATGCGTTTTTGGTCAGGCCGGTCTGGTGCGCGAGAAGCTGCGCCAACGTCACCTGCGATTCTGCGCCGTCCGGCAAGCGAAGCGACGTTTGCCAACTGGCGATTGGACGGGCCAGATCGATTGCGCCGTCGCTTGCGAGTGTGGCGGCCAGCGTACCCGTGGCTGTTTTGGAAACCGAAGCCCACCGAAACACCGTATTGGCAGTGACCGGTATAAGTGTGGACCGGTCAACGAAGCCGTAGCTGCGGACGAATCGAAGCTCGCCGGCTTCGACGACAGCCACCGCTAGCCCCGCCATTTCGGGGCGCGATGACAATATGGTCAACTGCCGGTCGAGTTCGCGATAGTCGATACGCCCGCGCCACTTTTCAGGCGAGTCGGGTAAATCGTTTTGGAGTTGGCGAGACTTACCTGACCCGATGGCAATATTTTGCTCGCCGCCAACAGCATATAAGCCATACCAGCTAGCCAAACCCAGCGCGGCGATCGCGATCAGTGCTTTAACAATCCGCTGCATCTTTACGGCTAGACCGCCGCCGCTGAGAGTGTGCGCCAAGCGCGCCAAGTGCCAATGGCAAAACAAAGCCCGAGCAGCAAAACGATGAATGAAGACCAAGCGATGAAGCTATGCGACAGATCGGGCCGCCAGCTATCACGGATGAAATAAGCAAGGGCGCGCACAATCAGCACGGCACTGATGAGCAAAAGCGCGGTCCGTGTTAGCGGAAGCCGCCCGACAATACCGGCGGCCGAAAAAGCGTAAGCGGCCCATACCGCAAGCACGACCGCTATGGCCAGGGTCACCAACGCCGGCATCCATGCACCACGCTCGGCTGCGCGGGCAATTTGCTCGCCTGCTCCCATGAAGCGAACCAGTCAGGGCCGCCAATGATGCAGGCCAGATGCGCAAATGAAGCTGCAATGCTCCCCCACCCGGCCGCTATCAACCAGATGTTGGGGGCGGTGGCGTTCATCAGACGTAGTGCGCGGTCGTCTTGGTCGCAACGTCCTCGGCGGTCACGCCGGGTGCCATCTCGACAAGCTTGAACGGCGATTGGTGATCCGGTCGCTGGAAAACCGCCACATCGGTGATAATCATATCCACCACATTCTTGCCCGTTAGCGGCAGCGTGCAGGCGGGAATAAATTTTGCACCGCCGTCCTTGGAGTTGTGTTCCATCACCACGATGATCTTCTTCACGCCCGCAACCAGATCCATCGCGCCGCCCATGCCCTTGATCATTTTGCCGGGGATCATCCAGTTCGCAATATCGCCATTTTCGGCGACCTCCATCGCGCCGAGCACGGTCAGGTCGATATGCCCGCCGCGGATCATCGCAAAGCTTGCCGCGCTGTCGAAATAGGCTGTTTGAGGTAGCTCGCTGATCGTCTGCTTGCCTGCGTTGATCAGGTCGGCATCCTCCTCGCCAGCAAACGGAAAAGGCCCGATACCAAGCATACCATTCTCGCTCTGCAACGTCACCTCAACGCCCGGCGGAATATGGTTGGCTACCAAGGTCGGGATGCCGATGCCAAGGTTCACATAATATCCGTCGCGTAGTTCCTTCGCGGCACGGGCGGCCATTTCGTCACGGGTCCAGCTCAATGTATCAATCCATCTTCGTCGGTGGTGGGATGTTCGGTCGGGATATCAGTAGGGTTGGCTCGTTCGGCATCGACGCCCTCCCAGATCCGTCCGAGCGCTTCGGCCTCGGCAATGCCTGTCGCGCGGGCCCATGTTTTTGCGCCGTGCCGGATACAATCGACCAAAGCGATGCCGTATCCCATCGGATCGCCGCCAACCGGCACGGGGTTGATGAAGCAGGTAACGGGTCCGCCCTCCGTTGCCCATACGCGCAAAAATTCACGGCTGTCGCCGAGCATATCGGCATAGGGAACGAGGTCGATGGGGATGGGTTTGCCGCTCATGCTCCTTCTCGCTCGCGTACCGTCCTGAACTCGATCTTCTTGTCGTAAGGCGCGCCGATTATCATCCGCTGCACATAGACGCCGGGAAGGTGGATGCAATCGGGGTCGAGCGACCCCACGGGCACCACTTCCTCAACCTCAACCACACAGACCTTGCCGCAGGTCGCGGCTGGCAGATTGAAGTTGCGCGCGGTCTTGCGGAAGACCAGATTGCCGCTCTCATCGGCCTTCCATGCCTTGACCAAAGCTACATCCGCAAAAATGCCACGTTCGAGGATATATTCCTCGCCGCCAAATTTCTTCACTTCCTTGCCCTCGGCCACCAAAGTGCCAACGCCGGTCTTGGTGTAGAAGCCCGGAATACCCGCGCCGCCCGCGCGCATCCGCTCGGCAAGCGTGCCCTGCGGACAGAATTCGACTTCGAGCTCTCCGGCCAGATATTGCCGTTCGAACTCCTTGTTTTCGCCGACGTAGGAAGAGATCATCTTTTTGACCTGCCTGGTGCGAAGCAGCTTGCCGATGCCTTCATTGTCGATACCTGCATTATTCGACACGAAGGTCAGCCCGGTCACGCCGCTGTCTCGCACCGCGTCGAGCAACCGCTCGGGCAACCCGCACAGGCCGAAACCGCCGCTTGCAATCAAAATGTCGTTCCTGAGAAGGCCGTCGAGCGCGGCGGCGGCATCGGGATAGAGTTTTCTCATAGGTGGGAGAGTTCCATTTCCAGCAGGTTTTCGAGGTCCATAATCGCCTGTTCGCCGCTTGTCACCTTGATTGCTACCATTCCGAGCGCGGCGGCCGGTTTGCAGTTGATGCCGAGGTCGTCGAGATAGATGCACTGCGCCGGTTCGACGCCAAGTGCCTCGCACATCATCGAATAGATGCGCGGGTCGGGTTTGCGGATTCTGACTTTGGAGCTTTCGATCACATGATCGAAACGTGCCATGATTGCGGCGATTTCGGCAGCTTTTTGGGCGGTCCCGGCCATGCCCGCGCCCTTGCCGCTCGGCACGTTATTGGTGATGCAGCCGAGCGTGAAGCCCTCTTCTTTCAGCCGGTCGAGCGCCACAACCATCGCCGGACGAATGTCACCCGAGAGGCATGCAACCACCGATGCGCCGTCGAGGCTGTGGCCCAACGCCTCGGCCTCGACAGCAAAAAGCGCGTCAAACTCGGCAGCACTGCATTCTGCGCGTTCGAATTTTGCCCATGCGTTGCTGTCGGGGTTGACCGAGTTCACACTTCGGACGAAGTCATGCGGCAGGCCGCGCTCGGCTTCCATCGCGTTGAACGCCTCGAACGGCGACGAGGTAATCACCCCGCCGAAATCGAAAATAACAGTCGTGAAAACCATCAATAGTTCAACTTCAAACCCGGCCTTGGCCACCGGGTTTTCACCAGCCGGCCGCTTCCCGACAGCGTAATATAAGCGTCCATCATGTCGTCGCCGCCAAAGGCAATGTTGGTAGTGAAGATATCGTCTGTGGCGACGAACTCAACCAACTCGCCTGCGGGAGAAATCACCGAAATGCCACATTCGCCGATGGTTGCGACGCAGACATTGCCGCCTGCTTCCATGCCTAGGCTGTCGAAGAATTTATAGCCGGCCGGCCGGTACAGCGGAATGCCGGGGCCGCCTGGTCCCGCATCGGGCGCAACCTTGCCCGGCGCGGTAATGTTGAATTTCATCAACCGGCAGGTGTAGGTTTCGGCGGCGTAGAGCGACTTGCCATCGGGCGACAGGCCTACACCATTGGGGTTGTTCGAGGGGAAGATTACTTCCTCCAGACGGCTGCCATCGGCCTTTGCATAGAAGATGCCGACAATGTCATGGCAGCGTTTCGTGTAATCGACCTTGCCATGATCGGTAAACCAGAAGCCGCCATATTCGTCGAACACGATGTCGTTGGGACCACGCAAAACGCAGCCAAAATCGCCAGATTTGTAAAGAATTTCGATCTCACCTGTGTCGATATCGATGCGCTCGATCCGCCCGCCCGAATAGTCGGTGGCGATCCCGTGCGGCACCAGCATACCGTTCGCCTCGTGATATTCGAAGCCGCCGTTGTTGCAGCAATACAGCTTGCCGTCCGGCCCCATGGCCAGCCCGTTAGGTCCGCCGCCGGGGGTGGCGATGACGGTCTTTGTTCCATCCATCCCGACCCGCGTGATCCGGCCTTCCGCGATTTCGACGAGAATGATGCTGCCGTCTGGCATCACCACCGGTCCTTCGGGAAAGCACAGGCCATCTGCGACCAACTCAAAAACTGCCATGATCTCTCTCCCGCCGTGCCTTCACTCAGGTTCGCTTTCAGGCGGGGCACAATCTCCATCTCCAAGCGACAATTGCATGTAAACGGTATCGAGCCAACGACCGAATTTCCGGCCGACCGAACGCATCCGGCCAGCATGTTCGAAACCGGCTTTTGCGTGCAAGGCAATCGAAGCAGCGTCGCCGCCCCCAATTACCCCCATCATCTGCCGAAATCCGTATATCGTTGCAGCATCAACCAGGTTGCCCATCAAAAGCGAACCGACCCCTCGCGCAGTCTGGTCGGCGCGGACGTAGATCGAATCCTCGCAGGCGAACCGATAAGCAGGGCGGTCGCGAAACTGGCTGGCATAGGCATAGCCGATAACGTCCCGGTCGCGGTCGGCAACGATGAAGGGCCAGCCTTGGCTCGTTATTTCTGCTATTTTCATCGCCATTTCGGCAACCGTGCGCGGCACGGTATCGAAACTGGCGGTGCCGGTGCGGACATGCTCGGCATAGATGTCCGCGATGGCGGCAGCATCGTCCATCGTTGCCGATCGGACGATGATTGCGGTCGACGATGGATCGGCTGGGATCATATCCAACGGCTGACACAGAAAATCCCGGATTGGAAGAGTTTTGGGAAAGCGCTTTGCTTGACGATTACATCCGCCCATGCGACGCCATTGCATGACCGAAGCTCAAACCGCTAAGACAAGCCGCCCGATGGGCTTGTGGATGGCGCTGGCGCTGGTGATGGGGAGCATGATCGGGTCGGGCGTGTTCCTGCTTCCCGCGAGCCTTGCCCCGCTGGGCTGGAACTCGGTTTTCGGCTGGGCAATCACCGTAGCGGGGGCATTGTGCGTGGCGACCGTGTTCGCGCATCTGTGCCGGGCACTGCCTAAGGCCGGCGGGCCTTATGCCTACACCCGCGCGGCGTTTGGCGACGGCGCAGGGTTTGCCATCGCGTGGGCTTACTGGATTTCGATGTGGGTCGGCAATGCGGCGATCGCAACCGGCGCGGTGAGCTATCTGAGCCAGTTATTCCCTGTCGTCGGCCAGCCCGGCATTTCGGCGGCGGTGACGATTGGCATTGTCTGGCTGTTCACGCTTATCAACATCGGCGGCACCAAACTGGCGGGGCAGGTGCAGGTTGTCTGGACGATTATTAAGCTGCTGCCGCTGGTCGCGGTGATCGGACTCGCGGCTTATGTGCTGGCCACAAAAGGCGGCAGCGTTGTCACTCCGTTCAAGACAGCGGATATTTCGCTTTCGGCTATTTCGACCGCTACCATCCTGACGCTTTGGGCAATGCTCGGCCTCGAAACCGCGACCGTGCCAGCCGATAAGGTCCAGAACCCCGAACGCAACATTTCGCGCGCAACCTTGATCGGCACTGGCGGCGCGGGGCTGATCTATATTCTGGTTTGCTCGGCGGTCGTGTTGATGCTCCCTGCGGCGCTAACCGCCGGCTCGCCCGCGCCTTTTTCGTTGTTCGTGGAAACCTATGGCGGGACGCGGACCGGCCTTGCGATAGCCGCCTTTGGCGCGATCAGCGCGTTGGGCGCGCTCAACGGCTGGGTGATGGTGCAGGGCGAACTTCCCGCCGCTATGGCGCGCGATGGGCTGTTCCCGGCCTTTCTCGGGCGCGCATCGGCCAACGGCACGCCGCGTAACGCGCATCTGTTTACCACAAGCTTGCTGACCGTAGTTATCCTGATGAACAGCAGCCGGTCGATGGCGGCGATGTTCGAATTCCTGATCATACTCACCACCGCCATCGTGCTGGTGATGTATCTCGGCTGCGGCGCTGCGGCGGTGATGCTCGTTCGGACGGGGCAGATCAAGGCCTCGGCGGGGTTCGGTGTCATCCTCGCACTCGCCGCGCTTTATTCGCTCTGGACGATCTACGGCGCTGGGTGGGAAGCGCTCGGCTGGGGGCTCGCGCTCTTACTCGCCGGATTGCCGGTCTTCGCCCTTATGCGACTCACCCGGTCTAAATCCTAGGGGGTTTCAAAGCTGGCGCGTGACGCCTAGATGGGCCGCGACGATTTCTCGGGAGCCTTCACATGACCTACACCACCGACCTTGCGCTTTATATCGACGGCAGCTGGCGCAAAGGCGAAGGCCGCGACACGCACAAGGTCGTCAATCCCGCAACCGGCGAGACGTTGGCCGAACTACCGCTGGCGACAACCGCCGATCTCGACGAAGCGCTGGCAGCGACGGCGCGCGGTTTTGCCATTTGGCGCAAGGCCGATGTCAATGAACGCGCGGGGATATTGCACAAGGTTGCGGGCCTCATCCGAGAGCGCGCCGAAGGCATTGCGGTGCTGCTCACCACCGAACAGGGCAAACCGCTGGCCGAAGCGCGCACCGAGGTTCTCTCCTGCGCCGCGCAGTTCGACTATTTTGCCGAGGAAGCAAAGCGCAGCTACGGCCGCGTCCTCGTGCGTCCGACCGGACAGCGTGCGCTGGTGCTGAAACAACCGGTCGGCCCGGTCGCTGCGTTCTCACCGTGGAATTTCCCCGTCAACCTGATGTGCAAGAAAATGGCGGCTGCGCTCGCGGCTGGCTGTTCGATCATCGCCAAGCCGCCTGAGGAAACGCCTGCCTGCACAAGCGCGATCATGCAATGCGTTATCGACGGCGGCGTTCCGGGCGATGTCGCGCAACTTGTTTATGGCGTGCCCGATATGGTCAGCCGCCAGCTCATCGCTTCGCCGATTATCCGCAAGGTGAGCTTCACCGGCTCGGTGCCGGTCGGCAAGCATCTGCTCAAGCTTGCCGCAGACGGCGTCAAGCGCACGACGATGGAGCTGGGTGGCCACGCGCCGGTCATCATTTTCGACGATTGCGATCTCGACAAGGCGATCAAGCTGTCCTCGACCACCAAGTTCCGAAACGCCGGGCAGGTGTGCATTTCGCCGACGCGCTTTTATGTGCAGGAAGGCGTTTACGACCGCTTTGTCGCGGGATTTGCCGAAGCAACGAAGAAGGTTCAGGTCGGAAACGGGATGGAGGCATCGACGATCATGGGGCCGCTTGCCAATGATCGGCGCCCGCCCGCGATCGAGAGACTCGTCGCAGACGCAACCGCGAAGGGCGCGAAGCTGCTGACCGGAGGCGAACGCGGGGATGGTGGATTTTTCTTCCAGCCGACGGTGCTTTCCGACGTGCCGATGAGCGCGGATATAATGGAGGACGAACCTTTTGGTCCTGTCGCGCTGATGCGCCCGTTCAAGAGTTTGGACGAAGCCATTGAACAGGCCAATCGCCTGCCCTTCGGTCTGGCTGCCTATGCCTTTACCGAGAACGCGCGGCAGGCCAATCTGGTGGCGGATGCGCTGGATACCGGCATGGTCGGCCTGAACAGCTTTGCGATTTCAGTTCCCGACGCGCCCTTTGGCGGGGTCAAGGAATCGGGCTTCGGTAGTGAGGGTGGGCCGGAAGGGCTCGACAGCTATTATGTCACCAAGGCGGTGCATCAATATTAGGATCAGGACCCTAGGTGATCGCTTCGCGAACAACCGCAACGCCGGCCTCTCGCTGCACCTTCAGTTCGGCTTTCAACTTCGCCGGATCGCGCGCAAAAACAAAACCGAAGCTGACCCCGCCTTTCTTACCTACGGTTGCATGGTGCAGCTTGTGCGCCTGCACCAGCCGTTTGGCATAGCCGCGCTTTGGCACATATTTGAAATAACGCTGGTGCACGAGTCCGTCGTGGATCAGCGTGTAGATGAGGCCGTAGAACAGGATGCCGAGGCCGACCCACGTCCCGGGCTCCCAAGCATCCGCACCCAGCACCAGCGGGCTGCCGATGGCAAACATCGACATGCTCATCACCGCGCCGACAATGCCGAACAGATCATTCTTTTCGAGCGCATTGTCGTGCGGCTCATGGTGATCGCGGTGCCAGCCCCAGCCAAAGCCGTGCATGATATATTTATGGCTGCCCCAAGCGACAAATTCCATTGCGATGACGGAGGCAAGGACAGTGAGGATGATGGACCCGTTGCTCATTCTCTGAACATAGGCGCATTTGTCCCAAGTTTGAAGAGCAAGCGGCAGCACCTCACTTGATTTCGCTGCAATCGCTTCTATTGCAACATTCATTATGCCAACACCGCAAACGCTGTACGAAAAAATCTGGAACGCGCATGTCGTCGAGACGCGCGACGATGGGACGGCGCTCATCTTTATCGACCGGCATCTCGTGCACGAGGTCACCAGCCCGCAGGCGTTCGAGGGGTTGCGCGTCGCGGGGCGGACGGTTCGGCGGCCCGATCTGACGCTGGCGGTACCCGATCATAATCTGCCAACGACCGCGCGGCGTGATGCGGCAGGTTTACGCATACCGATTGCCGACGCCGAAAGTGCGGCGCAGCTGGAGGCGCTGGAGGCGAACGCGCCCGCCTTCGGTATCCGTTATATAGGCGATGCCGATGCCGAGCAGGGGATTGTCCATGTCGTCGGCCCCGAGCAGGGCTTTTCGTTGCCCGGCACCACAATTGTCTGTGGCGACAGCCACACTGCCTGTCACGGCGGGCTTGGGGCGCTGGCCTTCGGCATCGGCACCAGCGAAGTCGAACATGTGCTGGCGACTCAGACGCTGCAGTTGAAGCAGTCGAAGTCGATGGAGGTCCGCGTCGTTGGCGAACTTGGACCCGGTGTAACCGCGAAGGACGTGGTGCTGCATATCACCGGCGTTCTCGGCGCGGCGGGTGGCACAGGCTATGTCATCGAATATACAGGGCCGGTGATCCGCAATCTCAGCATCGAAGGCCGCCTCACGGTCTCGAACATGGCGATCGAGCACGGCGCGCGTGCTGGCCTGATTGCGCCCGACGATGTGACCTTCGATTATCTCAAGGGCCGCCCGATGGCTCCCAAGGATGCTGACTGGGATGCGGCGGTCGCTTATTGGCGCAGCATTTCCACCGATGCTGGCGCGGCCTATGACAAGGTGGTTGTTATCGACGCCGCCGATATCGCGCCAAGCGTGACGTGGGGGACGTCGCCCGAGGACGTCCTGCCGATCACCGGCGTTGTTCCCGACCCGATGAGCTTTACCGACCCGTCCAAGCAGGTCGCCGCGCAAAAATCGCTCGATTATATGGGCCTGACCCCCGGCACGCCTCTGACGCAGGTTGAGGTCCAAAACATCTTCATCGGCAGCTGCACCAACAGCCGCATAGAAGACCTCCGCGCTGCCGCCGCGGTGCTGAAAGGCCGCAAAAAGGCCGCGAACGTCAAATGGGCCATAGTTGTCCCCGGCAGCGGCCTCGTGAAGCGGCAGGCCGAAGCCGAAGGCCTCGACCGCATCTTCGTTGACGCCGGCCTCGAATGGCGTGAACCCGGCTGCTCGGCCTGCCTCGGCATGAACCCCGACAAAGTGCCAGCCGGAGAACGCTGCGCCTCGACTAGCAACCGCAATTTCGTCGGGCGGCAGGGGCCGGGCGCGCGCACCCATCTGGTCAGCCCTGCAATGGCAGCAGCAGCAGCCGTTATGGGGCGGTTGACGGATGTCAGGGAACTGATCGACTGAGTCCCGCCACGGCACACCGCACTTTGGGCATATTGACTCAGGCAGCACCCTGCGGGATGTAAAATTTTGCTGGGAGGCAATTGATGGCAAATCGGCCTGCGGGCAAGACAACGGAAAGTTCTCCACCCGCCGACCATCGCGGCGTTGTCGTTGGCTGGACGCATAACGATCTCGGCTCCTCCATCGACCTCCGCATCCAGAGCACGGCATCGAAGCAGGCGCTTGACGAGAACCGCGTCGATAGCCACCATTTCTTGATGACTCATAATCAGGCGCTGTTGCTTGCCAAGTTCCTGCTCGATGCCACCGGCCAGTCGCTTCCCAAGCGCACCCGACCCTCGTTCTGGCGGCACTTCATCCGCAAGCGGAACAAATAGGTTATAGCCCCTTTACTTGTCGGGACTGCCAAAGCTAAGGCTTTGGACCCGCATAGGACAGGACGCCATGACCGACAAAAAAAGCAAACCGGAAAGCGATGATAACTGGTCGACCTCTGCCAAGGTCGGCGCGGCGGTCGGATCGGCAGCGCTGGTCGCGGCGTTGCTTTATGCGGGGAAGCGAAGCCTGACGCGCCAGAAGGGCAAATTGGAGCCGTTATCGCCGGAGCCCGAGGTCGAGTCGATGACCAAAGCGACGCCCAAGACCGACACCGATTGATGCAGCCGGTTTCCCACGTTGAAGGCCGCGCTTATCCGCTGGGACTGAAAAATGTCGATACCGACATCATTATTCCCGCGAAATGGCTGAAAACGATCAGCCGAACAGGGCTTGGTAAAGGTGCGTTCGAAACATTGCGCGCGGTAGATGGCAATATTTTCGACGATCCTGAATATGCAGGCGCGCCGATATTGATCGCAGGCGATAATTTCGGATGCGGATCGAGCCGCGAACACGCGGCGTGGGCGATGGCAGACCTAGGCATTAGCGCGGTGATTGCACCGTCTTTCTCCGACATATTTTCGGGCAATGCGTTCAAGAACGGTTTGCTGGCGATTGTCCTGCCGCAAACTGCCGTCGACCGGTTGATGGAGGTTGCCAAGACCGAAGCAATCCATGTCGACCTTGAAACCCAGACGATAACCACGCCGTTTCAAGACCGCTTCGAATTCGAGATCGACCCGTTTCGCAAGCATTGCCTACTGAACGGCGTCGACGAGATCGGCCTGACACTGCAAAGCAGCGATGCGATTGCGGCCCACGAAACGAAGATCGCGGCAAGCCAGCCATGGCTCGTGCCCAACGCCGTTTAGGAGAGAGACATGCGCGCATTATTATCGACCGCAACCGGCGGACCCGAAACTCTTGTTATGGGCGAACTACCCGAACCGGTTGCAGGCCCCGGACACGTTATCGTCGCAGTCAAGGCCTGCTCGATCAACTTTCCGGACACGCTGATGATCGTTGATCTCTACCAATTCAAGCCACCTCGCCCGTTCGCACCAGGTGGCGAGGTTGCAGGCGTGATCGAGGCCATCGGCGAAGGCGTGAGCGGCTTTGCCGTCGGTGACCGCGTCATTGGCCTATGCGGCAATGGCGGATTAACCGAAAAGGTCGCGGTCGCGGCATTCAACTGTTTCAAGATGCCCGACGCAATGTCGTTCGATGACGGCGCATCGCTGCTGCTGACCTATGGCACCTCGATTCACGCGCTGAAGGATCGCGCGCATATGAAGGAAGGCGACAGCGTGCTCGTGCTCGGCGGCGCGGGCGGCATCGGCATTTCCGCCATCGAACTCGGCAAGGCCTTTGGTGGGCGTGTCGTCGCGGGTGTTTCGAGCGAAGCCAAGGCCGTAATCGCACGCGAGGCCGGGGCCGACGACGTCGTGGTCTATCCGCACCAGCCATTCGACAAGGACCAGTCCAAAGCGGTTGCCGAAATGTTCAAGGCAGCGGCAGGCAAGGACGGTTTCAACATTGTCTACGACACCGTCGGCGGCGACTATAGCGAGCCCGCCGTGCGTTCGATTGCGTGGGAGGGCAAATTTCTCGTCGTGGGGTTCCCGGCCGGGATCGCCAAGCTGCCGCTCAACCTGACGCTGCTGAAAAGTTGCGATGTCTGCGGCGTGTTCTGGGGCGCCTTCGCCGCACGCGCACCACAGAAAAACCGTAGCAATATCGCCGAGCTGTTCGACCTTTATGCACAAGGCAAAATCAAACCGCGTGTTTCGGAAACGTTCGAGCTTGCAGATGCCGGACAAGCCATCGCGCGTCTTGGTGACCGCGCGGCAGTCGGCAAGCTGGTCGTGCATATCTAGCGCCCTTGTGAATCGCGGGCGCAGGGCTTAACTATCAAGCGAACCATTGAGGACGAACATGACCACTTTCGACAACCGCGAAAACGCCTTTGAAAACAAGTTTGCGCATGATGCGGACCTCCATTTCAAGATTACTGCGCGCCGGAACAAGCTGGTCGGGCATTGGGCGGCGGAGAAAATGGGGCTGACCCCAGAAGAAACCACCGCTTATGCGACCTCAGTCATTCAGGCGGATTTCGAGGAAGCGGGCGACGAGGATGTCGTGCGCAAATTGCTGGGCGACCTGACTTCGGCGGGGGTCGAGGTCGACGACGCGCTGATCCGCGCCGCATTGGAAGAACAGATGGTTGAAGCACGCCGCCAGTTTATCGAGCAAGCCTGATGGCGATGGCGGCAGCCGAGATAGAAAGCATGATCCGCGCCGCGTTGCCTGATGCGGAGGTCGAGATTACCGACCTTGCAGGTGATGGCGAACATTATGCGGCGCGCGTCGTAAGCGAAAGCTTTCGTGGAGTTCCGCGGGTAAAACAGCATAAGGCGGTTTACGATGCCTTGGGCGGGCGAATGGGCGGCGTACTGCACGCATTGCAACTAACGACGGCTGCGCCTTGATTTTGGAGTATATGATATGAGTGTGAACGAACGGATCGACGAACTGGTCAAAGGCAATGACGTGGTGCTGTTTATGAAGGGCACACCCTTGTTCCCGCAATGCGGTTTTTCGAGCAAGGCCATTGCCATCCTCGATCATCTCGGGGTCGCCTATGAAACCGTCGACGTGTTGCAGGACATGGAAATCCGCGCCGGTATCAAGGATTACAGCGACTGGCCGACGATCCCGCAGCTTTATGTGAAGGGCGAATTTCTTGGCGGCTCGGACATCATGATGGAGATGTACGAGGCGGGCGAGTTGAAGGAGTTGGTCGAAACGCAAGGGCTGGCTAAGACCGAGTAAATACCCGTCACCCCCGCGTCGGCGGCGGCCTCAGGAGGCATTGTACCAGGCTGTCTGCGATCACCGCCTTCGCGGGGATGATATTCTATCACTCCGCGCTGTTCACCACCACAAGCTTCGGCTGCATGATGTGTATCCACAACAGCGCCAGCAAATAGGCGCTGGCGCACATCGCAAACATCGGACTGTAACCATAGCCGCTATCCAGCGACCATCCTGCGAACTCCAACATTGCCGCGCCGCTGAGGTTGCCGACCAGCGCGCCGATGGCAATCACACTGCCCACCTGCCGCGCCGGAATGATGTCCGCGGTCATTCCGAAAATGTTGGTCGAGAAGCCCTGATGCGCGAATAGCGCAAGACCGATGATCAGCGCTGCGCCCCATTCATTCGGTGCCTGCAAGGCCAACGGGATGGGCAGGATCAGCAGCGCATAGAAGAGCATCGAACCTTTGCGCGCTGCATTGGGTGTCAGCCCCTTGCCCAGCAGGATGGGGAACAAAATACCGCTGGTCAGCGCGCCCACTGCGGCCAGAGCATAGACCAGCGCGGTTGGCGCGCCGATTTCAGCCTGCTCTAATCCGAATTGGCGCGCGAAGAAATCGGGCGCCCAAAATAGGATGAACCACCAGACAAGGTCGGTCAGCAACTTGGCTCCGGCAACCGCCCATGTGCGTCGCTCTTTGAGCAACTCACGCCAGGGCGGACCTTTTTCCGCCGGGTTTGCGGCGGTGATCGCGGCATCGCCCAGCGGCTCCAGCTTGCTTGTACCCAGCCACCAGAAAATGAGCCAGACAAAGCCGAGCGCGCCGGTGATAATAAATGCTTCTTGCCAACCATAAGTGATCGCTATCCACGGCACAGTAAGCGGCGCGAGGATCGCCCCAATATTGGCCGCGCTGTTGATGACACCAATGCCGATTGAGCGTTCGCGAATCGGCAAATAGGTCGCAGCCGACTTCATGGCGGCAGGCGTGTTCACCGATTCTGCCACAGCCAGCGTTACACGCGCCGTTACGAACTGCGAAACCGTCGAGGCGTAAGCGTGCGCCATCCCCGCCAAGCTCCAGACGGCTACTGCAAGCCCGTAGCCCCAGCGCACGCCGAAGCGGTCGATGAACCAGCCGATGCCTAGCAATGCAACCGCCGTAGCGATCTGGAAGGCCGAACCGAAATGCCCGAACTCGCGGTCGGTCCAGCCGAATTCTAGCTGTAACGTCGGTTTCAGCAATGCAAGCACCTGCCGGTCGAGATAGTTGAGCGCGGTGCCGAAGAACAAGAGCGCAATCAGACCGTAGCGAATGTAGCGGGCCGCGTTGCTGCTGCCTGAATCTGTTGCCATTGCTTACTCTCCCTGGGCCTGCTTTAAGCTAGCGCTTCTCGCAGACATGCCTATAGAAGGCCATATGACACCGCAAGACATAAACGCCAATTATATAGCGGACCTTTACGGCGAGACCTATCTCGCCGGGGATCAGGTGTCGCCGAAAAGGCGGCTTGCAGTCAGCGCCTTGTTCCCCGGATTCATTGTGGTGGCGATAGCATCGGCAGCCGCAACGTGGTTTTCCGAGCATTACGCAATGCCGGTGATACTGGCCGGTTTATTGTTGGGCCTCGCACTTAATTTCGTGTCGGCAGAGCAGAAGGTGCATCCGGGCCTCGATTTTTGCGGCACGAGCTGCCTGCGCTGGGGCATCGCCTTGCTCGGCACTCAGGTCACCGCGATGCAGATCGGTAGCCTTGGCGTGCTGGCCTTTATCGGGCTGATTTTCATAATGGCTCTCGTCATCGGCGCGGGCCTTTTAGGAGCAAGACTGGGCGGGGAAAGCAACTATTCGGGATGGCTGGCTGGCGGAGCGACCGCGATTTGCGGGGCATCCGCGGCGTTGGCGATTTACGCCATCATTGGCCGCGAGCGGTTGAACCAGTCGCAATTCACGCTGACATTGGTCGGCGTGGCCCTAGCGAGCGCGATTGCCATGTCTTTTTACCCGCTGATCGCCGCGTGGCTGGATTTCACCGACAAGCAGGCAGGCTTCCTGATGGGCGCAGCGGTGCATGACGTCGCGCAGGCGCTGGGTGGCGGATACAGCTTTTCCGAAAGTGCGGGCGAGACCGCGACGATAGTGAAGCTGTCGCGCGTGGCCTTGCTCGCACCTGCGGTCGCTCTAATCGGCCTCGCCATCGGCAGCACCGGCAACCAGCCAAAAACCCTGCTGGCAAAATTCAAACTGCCTTGGTTCATCCTCGCGTTTTTCGGCGCCGTCGCGATCAATTCGCTGGTGAGCGCACCCGCTTGGGTTGCTGATTATGGGCTGATTGCTTCGAAGGCGCTGCTGCTGTTTGCAGTCACCGCCACCGCGATGCGTTCGCGACTAGACTTGCTCTTGGGCCAAGGCTGGAAGGCTTTGCTTCCGGTCATGCTGTCGACACTCACGGCCTTTGCCGGAGCGGCAGCGTTCGCTTGGGCGGTTCTGTGACCGACAGCATCTACGATCTGGCCGTCATCGGCGGCGGCGTGAACGGTGCGGGCATCGCGCGTGATGCGGCTGGGCGCGGGGCGAAGGTGATCCTCCTCGAACGCGGCGATTTGGCGCGCGGGACATCGTCGGCTTCGACCAAGCTGATCCACGGCGGCTTGCGTTATCTCGAGCATTACGAGTTCAGGCTGGTGCGCGAGTCGCTCATGGAGCGCGAACGGCTCTGGGCAATCGCACCGCATATAATCTGGCCGCTGCGTTTCGTGTTGCCCCACCAGTGGGGCATTCGTCCGGCGTGGCTCGTGCGGCTCGGGTTGTTTCTTTATGACCATATCGGGGGCCGCAAACGCCTGCTTGCCACGCGCACACTGGACTTGCGCGACGACCCGGCGGGCAAGCCACTTAAGTCCGAATTCGATAAAGCCTTCGAATATTCGGATTGCTGGGTGGACGACGCGCGGCTGGTGGTGCTCAACGCGATGGATGCGGCCGAGCGCGGCGCGGATATTCGAACGCGCTGTGAAGTCACGCGTCTCGAACGGCGCGACGGGGTTTGGGATGTCCGGATTGCGGGACAGGCACCTATCCGCGCCAAGGCAGTGGTCAATGCGGCAGGGCCAGCCGTGCTCGACCTGCTTGCTCGCACTACCGGACAAGAGCGCGATGCCAACGAGCGCATCCGCCTTGTGCGCGGTTCTCACATCGTCGTCCGGAAAATGTTCGACACCCCGCAGGCATATTTCTGCCAGAATCCGGATGGCCGGATATTTTTTGCCATTCCCTATGAGGACGATTTCACGTTGATCGGGACGACCGACGCCGACCATGAAGGCAGCCTCGACAATGTGACTGCCACGCCGGATGAGATTGCTTATTTGTGCCAATCTGCCGGAGCCTATTTTAAACAGAAACTGGCCCCAGCCGATGTCGTCTATAGTTATGCAGGTGTGCGTCCGCTGGTCGACGACGGGTCGGGGAAACCCGAAACCGCGTCACGCGGCTATCATTTCGATGTCGATACCGATTCGGAAGGAAACGTACCGATCCTGTCGGTGTTCGGTGGCAAGATCACAACATACAGGCATTTGGCCGAAGCCGCGGTGGCGCAACTCGCTCCATTTTTGCCGGTTCTTGAAAGCCAAAGCTGGACCGCTGCTAAATCGCTGCCCGGCGGCGATTTCGCTATAAGCGGCGCGCCCGCACTGGAAACGGCGCTGACGCTCGAATATCCCTTTCTTGACCGAACCATCGTCAAACGACTGGTGCGAAGCTATGGCACAAGAGCGAGAAACTGGCTTGGCGACGCCGGTTCGCTGGCGCAGCTCGGACGCGATTTCGGCTATGGGCTTTTTCAGGCAGAGGTAGATTACCTGATGGCAACGGAATGGGCACGCACAGCCGAAGACATATTGTGGCGGCGGAGCAAGCTGGGCTTGCGCTTCACAGCAGAACAGATTGCCGAGCTTGACGGCTATGTTCAAGCAAACGCGGCAAAGGAATCAGTTTAACCATTTCTAATATGGTGTAAAACGATTCGCACACGCATGTGGGGACATTGCGATGGGGGACACAGCCGACATTGCCAAACAGCCGACGGGGGACGCCCGCCGCTTTGCCGCTTTTATTAGCTACAGCCATGCCGACGCCCAGGCCGCCGCCAAATTGCAGCGCAAGCTCGAACGCTACCGCCTGCCCAAGCGTCTCGCTGCGGCGCGCGGCGCCGACGCCACCGCGCTCGGCGCAATATTTCGCGACCGCGAAGACCTCGCCGCCGCCGCCAGCCTGAGCGCTGCGATCCGTGACGCCATCGGGCGGGCAGAGGCGTTGATTGTAATGTGCTCGCCCGACGCCGCCGCGTCGCCATGGGTTGCGGCCGAGATCGAACTGTTTCGCGAACTGCACCCTGATAAACCGATACTGGCGGCGCTACTGTCGGGCGCGCCTTTTGATTCGTTCCCTGTCTCCTTGACCGCCAACGGCAACGAACCCCTCGCCGCCGACCTGCGCCCTGAAGGCGACGGAGAACAACTGGGTTTCCTCAAAATTGTCGCCGGTATTGCAAGCGTGCCGCTCGACGCTCTCATCCAGCGCGACGCGCAACGCCGCATCCGCCGCGTGACGGCAATCACGGCAGGGGCGCTGGCGGCGATGCTAATCATGGGCATAATGACCGCATACGCCATCCAAGCCCGCAATGAAGCCGCGCGACAACGTGCTGCGGCAGAGGGGTTGGTCGAGTATATGCTCACCGATTTGCGGGGCAAGTTGGAAGGCGTCGGCAAAATTGACATCATGGAAGGCGTCAACCAGCGGGCTCTTCAATATTATCGCAAGCAGGGCGACCTGGCGGCGCTTCCTCCTGACAGCTTGTTGCAACGCGCCCGTATCATCGAAGCGATGGGCGAGGACGACGAGAAGCGTGGCAGCTATGGAGCCGCAAAACGGAAATATTCGGAGCTCCACCGGGTCACTGGTGCATTGCTAGCGCGCGATCCCGGAAATACTGGCCGCATTTTTGCACATGCCCAAAGCGAAAACCGGCTGGCTCTTTTGGATCACAGTCGAGGTAATAAAGAGTCCGCACTATCGGGCTTCTACGCCAGCAAAAAGCTGCTTGATGCCATCCTCAAAAGTAACGAATTACGACCGGAATGGCTCCAGCTTGGGGCTTATGTCCATGGCAATATCTGTGCAGTTCAACTGCAAACCCGAAGGCCGGTCAACCGTGCATTGGCGCACTGCCGGGAAGCCGTTGCGCTCAACGAGCGGTTGATCGCAGCGCAACCCGACAAACCCGAACCGATATATGACCTGATTTTTCATCTGGCTTGGCTAGATGAAGCATGGACTGCGGTCGGCAACAAGAAAAACGCCACCGAAGCGAGCGAACGTGCATTGGCGTTTATTCGAAAGCTGGAGATGCTCGATCCCGAAAACCTGCTCTGGCGGGAGCAGGAAATGCAGGTTTATGTTAGACTTGCCGACAAGTTGACAGAGCCTGCTGAAAAAGAAGCGCGCTCGTCGTTGATGGCAAGGGCATTGGAGATAAATCGAAAACTGCTGGCACGCGAAAACGGTAACGCGCTGTGGCTTCGTTACCGCACGCGGCTGGAATCATACGAAAAGGGGAAATAAAAATGACCAGAAAACATATCTTGTTCGAGATTGGTACAATGGCAATTGGCACCCACAAGGACTTCGCCGGCTACACCAATTACGAACAGTTCAACGATGCCGATTCGGTTGCTGTTTTTATCGAAAACATCACTCGATCTCGAAATGCCGGCAAACGGCCTACGCGATTGGGCAAACCGGGAGGCCACTTCGATTCGCCGCTCGACATCCTCGGGGAATCTGGGGACAACCGATATTATTTTTGGCTGGAAGCGTGGTCTGGTACAATATTCGCGCCAGGCGAACCGCCCATATTGCCGATCGGCAAAGAGAGCGTATTCATCCGCGATATAAAAATCTGGGAAATACGGAATGGCAGACTGGTCGAGCTAATGGCGGTGCCCGGGACCGGCCAAGAAAATATGCTGGTCTCGTTCGACTTTGATTTGGATGCCGCAAAAACCAGTCCCGTCGCAACCGCTATCGCCATCAGCGATCACGCAACGGCTTTCAAGGTTCCTTTTCGCTTCAATCTGTTCGACAAGCATGTGAAGGCGCCACCATGGACATTCGACGATCATCGCTATCAACCGATGCACGGCATTGTCGAGCATCTGAACGCACATGATGACCATGACCATGACCATGACCATGAAAATACGGAAAACGCCGATCTCAAACTGTTTACGCATGGCGGTATCCATCCCGACGATGCGGCCAAACTTTTCACCCACGGGGGTATCCATCCCGACGATGCTGGCCATGGTCTAACGCATGGTGGCATCCACCCGCCCGGCGTTGCTTCTTTCGTTATTGCCGAACTGTGATGAAGGGATGATTTGTATCAACTCGGCCACTCTCCCTTGATGCAGATTGCTGGCATACTTTCGTCGGCCCGCGCAGGTGCCACCAGCCGCGCGTGGGAAGCGTTCGTTGCGGCGGGGCTTGAGCGGGAGGCGAGCGATCCCAAAATCCTAACCCTCAAGGGCCGGTTGCTCAAGGATCAGGCGCGCAAGGCGAGTAGCGAGGCACAGGTGCAGCTGTATCTCCAGTCGGCCAGGGCTTATGCCGATGCGGCGGCGATCAAGCCCGACAGCTATCCGCTGATCAATGCGGCGACGATGTCGCTCTTTGCCGGACAGACCGAGCATATGCGGGTGCTGGCAACCGAAGTGTTCGCGCTGATGCAAAGCGGCGTCAGTCGGGGGGAAACGCCGTATTGGCATTCCGCCACCCGCGCCGAAGCGATGCTTTTGCTGGGCGATTTCGAAGCAGCAAAGTCTGCCTTCACCGAGGCGATAACGCACGCGCCGCTTGCTTGGGAAGATCATGCCACGACGCTTCGCCAGTTTCGGCAGATATTGTCGTTCCGGAATGAAGATCACCGCTGGCTTGCCCGATTTGCGCCGCCGCCGAGCCTCTATTTCAGCGGAATGATGGGACTGGCCGCCGATGACGAAGCGGCAAAAAGCGCGATCGAAAAAGCAGTCAGCGATGTAAGTGCAGGCTTCGGCTATGGTGCGCTCGCCGCCGGTGCGGATATCCTGATTGCCGAGGCGCTGGTTGCGCATGGCGCAGAACTCCATGTCGTGTTGCCTGCAATTCCGTCGCAATTCAAAGCGGTATCGGTCGAACCTTTCGGGCCGGAATGGTGCGTGCGATTCGATGCGTTGTTCGAAGTCGCTGCGACCGTCGAAATCATCGACGGTGGACCCGAATTGTCACTGGCTGCGGTCGATATCGGATCGCAGGTTGCCAAGGGGCGTGCCGTCGATAATGCGGGACGGCTGGAGAGCGCAGCGGCTGGTTTTATGGTATCGGCGACCGGTCTCGAAGCCTCCACCGCGCCGGGGGCGCGAATGCTGACGCTCGATCCTTCCGCTGCTATCGGAACCCATCCCGCACTTGCGGCCAACGTGCAATCGGTGCTGGTGGCGATGGCCACCGACGCGTCTGGTATATCCGACGATCAAGCCGTCGTCGGCTATGTCGATATCGCCGAAGCCGAGGATGCGCTCATCCACTTGCGCAACGCTGAGCCCGATGCAACCATCGCACTCTCGTTCGGCGTTGTCCATGGCTCACCCGAAGCACGGAACGCGCAAATCGTGCGAATGCTGCGTTCGGCGGCGAAGGGCACTACAATTGCAAGCACTGAAGCCGCGATGGCGTTAAAGGCACGCAACACTGCGATGTGGGTCGAGCCGCTGGGCGAACTTCCAGACGTTGCCGGGGCGATCAGCCTTTATGCAATCGCGATGCCGTGACGTCGTATGTAGACATAGGTTGACGACGCGCGCACAATCTTCTGACCGAATCGCAACAGGATAGCAGAGATACCGACGGGTTAGCTTCTTGAGTAACAGGGACGTACAAATGCAAGAGAGCCAAATGGCCGATTGCGCGATGGAGCTTGATACGTCGGACACGACACAAGACTATATCGCGCCGGACAAGTTAGAAGTTGTGCAGTTCACGCCGCCAGCGGAACTTGCACCGTTTGTCACCCAAATCTATTATTTTCGCTCGGAAGAGCAGCATATTCGCGACTGCCAGCCCGCCGCGCTCGGCCATCTGATGTTTTTCCTGGCCGGTTCGGGAATAGTGCAGTTTCAAAACGGAGAATCGGTTTCGGTCAGCGGAGCGATGCAATATGGTCCGGGGCTGGCATCGGCGCAGTTCGCACTTATCGGCCCGGTGCACATATTGGGTTTCGCGCTCTCGCCGCTCGGCTTTGGCGCGCTTACCGGCAAGGCGGCGAGCCTGTTCGCTGATTGCGCGGTACCCGCTGGTGAAATCTTCGGTCCAGATATCCATGCGCTGGCGGAAGAGTTTAGCACCGGGTATCAGAACAGTTCGCTGCGCATCGCCGAAATGATCGAGCGGGCGTCCGCTTTTCTGCTGGCGCGCCGCCGTCCGGTTCCTCCCGCGCATGTTGCGATGATCCGGGCCGTGATCAACTGGCTGTCGAGCGACCTCGATCCCGATGTCGAAACGCTATACGCTCAACTGGATATGTCGCGCAGCACTGCGGCACGGTTGATAACGCGCTATTTCGGCTGTGCACCAAAGCCGCTGATGCGCAAATATCGCGCTCTGCGTGCAGCCAGTGTGCTGGTCGATCACAATTGCACACCCGAACTACGCGCAAAAGTCGAATCGCTGTTCTATGACCAGCCGCACATGATCCGCGAGATCAGGCAATTTGCGGGGCGCACACCCGGCGCGCTCGACGGCGACGACAGCCGAATCCTGCGGATGTGGCTGTCGAAGGACAATTACCGCGATATCGAGACCTTTCCGGGTTGAATTTTTCCGACATAGCGCCCATTTAGCAAATCAGACTGAATTTATCCGATTAAGGTCCGATTCGATGCGGCTGTCCAATATGGCAGATTATGCGGTGGTGTTGATGAGCGCGGCTTCGCGCCATTGTGGCTCTGCGCGCGTGTCGGCGACCGATCTGGCGGCGGAAACGGGGCTGGCATTGCCAACGACACAGAAACTGGTGAGCATATTGACCAAGGCGGGTCTACTGCGTTCGGCGCGCGGCTCGGGCGGCGGGATCAAGCTGGCGCGGCCTGCTGCCGCGATTTCGCTCGCCGACATTGTCGAGGCGGTCGAAGGTCCGATCGCGATGACCGCCTGTTGCGACAGCGGCAAGCATGATTGCGCTATGGAGGGCAGCTGCCATGTCCAGCCGCATTGGGCAGTGGTCAACGGTGCCGTACGCGGGGCTTTGGCCGGGGTTAGCCTAACGAGTTTAACACGATGACCGACGAGATAGATGTAAAAGACCAGGCTGCATGGGATGCCGCCGCCAAGGTTGCCGATTACGAGCATGGCTGGTCGTCGGATATCGAGACCGACTTCGCGCCCAAAGGGCTGACCGAAGATACCGTCCGCTTCATTAGCGCGAAGAAGAACGAGCCTGAATGGATGCTCGAGTGGCGGCTAAAGGCGTTTCGCCACTGGCTGACGATGGAGACGCCCGATTGGGCAAAGCTCAACGTGCCGCCGATCGATTATCAGGACGCTTATTATTACGCCGAGCCCAAGGCAAAGCCGAAGCTCGGATCGCTCGATGAGGTCGATCCCGAAATTCTGCGCATTTACGAGAAACTCGGCATCCCGATTGCCGAGCAGGAAGTGCTCGCCGGGGTCGAAGGCGCGCGCAAGGTGGCGGTCGATGCGGTGTTCGACAGCGTATCCGTCGCCACCACCTTCCGCGCCGAACTTGAACGCGCGGGCGTCATCTTCCGCAGCATATCCGAAGCAATCCGTGAATATCCGGAGTTGGTGAAAAAGTGGCTCGGCAAGGTCGTGCCGATGCACGACAATTATTTTGCGACATTGAACTGCGCGGTCTTTTCCGACGGGACGTTCGTCTACATCCCCGAAGGCGTGCGCTGCCCGATGGAGCTTTCCACTTACTTCCGCATCAACGCCGAGAACACCGGTCAGTTCGAACGCACGCTGATCGTCGCCGACAAGGGCAGTTATGTGTCCTACCTCGAAGGTTGCACCGCGCCGATGCGCGACGAGAACCAGCTCCACGCCGCGGTGGTCGAATTGGTCGCGCTCGACGATGCCGAGATCAAATATTCGACCGTGCAGAACTGGTATCCGGGCGACGCGGAGGGCAAGGGCGGCATTTATAATTTCGTCACCAAACGCGCGTTGTGCCAGGGGCGGAACAGCAAGGTGAGCTGGACTCAGGTCGAGACCGGAAGCGCTGTCACTTGGAAATATCCAAGCTGCGTACTCAACGGCGAGAATTCAGTGGGCGAATTTTACTCGGTCGCGGTGACCAACAATTACCAGCAGGCCGATACCGGCACCAAGATGATCCACAATGGCAAGGGCAGCCGCTCGACCATAGTGTCGAAAGGCATCAGCGCCGGACACAGCAACAACACCTATCGCGGGCTGGTCCGCGTCGCGCCCAATGCCGAAGGGGTGCGCAATTTCACCCAGTGCGATTCGCTGCTGCTCGGCTCGCTCAGCGGCGCGCACACCGTCCCCTATATCGAAGTCCGCAACCCCAGTGCGCAGATCGAGCATGAGGCGACGACCAGCAAGATTTCGGACGACCAGATGTTCTACGCGATGCAACGCGGCCTGAATGCCGAGGAAGCCGTGGCGCTGATCGTCAACGGCTTTGCCAAGGAAGTGCTGCAGCAACTGCCGATGGAGTTCGCGGTCGAAGCGCAGAAATTGCTTGGGATT
>CAZQBS010000013.1:30599-41614 GCA_964591835.1 uncultured Sphingorhabdus sp.
TAACCTACACGCCACTGTCGGCGACAAGCCGATCCTTAAGGGTCTTTCGCTCACGCTGAACGCGGGCGAGATCCATGCGATCATGGGGCCGAATGGCGCGGGGAAATCGACGCTTTCCTATGTGCTAGGCGGGCGGCCCGGTTATGAGGTGACCAAGGGGTCTGTGACTTTCAACGGGCATGACCTGCTCGCACTCGAACCGCATGAACGCGCCGCCGCAGGCCTGTTCCTCGGCTTCCAATATCCGGTGGAAATCCCCGGCGTGTCGAATGTGCAGTTCCTGCGTGAAGCGCTCAACGCACAACGCAAGCGTCGCGGTGAGGCTCCGCTTTCGGGCGGCGAGTTCCTCAAAATCGCACGCGAACAGGCGGGCGCGCTTGACATGGATATGGAGATGCTCAAGCGCCCGGTGAATGTCGGCTTCTCGGGCGGCGAGAAGAAGCGCAACGAGATGGTGCAGATGGGCATCATCGACCCCGCGCTCGCGATCCTCGACGAAACCGACAGCGGCCTCGACATCGACGCGTTGCGCGTGGTCGGCGACGGCATCAACCGGATCATGCGTAAACCCGACAAGGCGGTGCTGCTGATCACGCATTACCAGCGGCTGCTCGATTATGTGAAGCCCGACTTCGTCCACGTCCTAGCCGATGGCCGCATCACGAGGACCGGCGGCGCTGAACTGGCGCATGAACTGGAGCGCGAAGGTTATAAGGAACTGGCTGCGTGACTGCGGTCATCCCCACGCGCCGCGATGAGGCTTGGCGTTATAGCGATATTGACGCGCTGGCGCGCGCGTGGCCTTTGCCTGATGCGGAGCATATTGTTGTGCCCGCAGGCGGCAATCTGGCGCGCGCTATCGTTCAGGACAGCGGCTCTATTCATCAGCTCGACATCGCGCTCGGCAAAGGTGCCACGGCTGCAATCCATGTCCTCAATATCGGCGGCGATTATGGGCGGGTCGAACTCAACGTCACGCTGCACGAAGGCGCAGATTTCAAGCTCGGCGCGGTGCAGATCGGCGGCGGCGCGCAGACGCTGGAGATTGTCACCACGGTAACCCATGCCGAACCCGGCGCGACCAGCCGCCAAATGGTTCGTTCGGTGCTGGCGGGCAACGCGACCGGCACGTACCTTGGCAAAGTTGCAGTCGCCCGCGACGCGCAGAAGACCGACAGCGAGCAATCGGTAAAGGCGATGCTGCTCGACCGCAGCGCGACGGCGAACGCCAAGCCCGAACTCGAAATCTACGCCGACGATGTCAAATGCGCGCATGGTGCAGCGATTGGCGAGTTGGACCCGATGGGGTTGTTCTATCTGCAAGCGCGCGGGATTGCGCCAGCGGATGCGAAGAAGTTGATGTTGCAGGCGTTTGTCGCTGGTGTGTTTGAGGGCGCACCGGATGAGGCGATGCTGACAGAGGCGGCGCTGAAGAAATTGGGGGAGTTGGTGTGATGGAGTCAGCCACCTCTCCGTTCGTGTCGAGCATCGTCGAGACACCCATCGGCAGTGCACAACCTCACGGCATCTCGACTGCGCTCGATGCGAACGGAATCAGGAGACAATTCCCCGGCCTCGCTGGTGGCTGGCACTATCTCGACACAGCAGCGACCGCGCAAAAGCCGTTAGCCGTCATCGACGCGATGGCCCGCGCGATGGGTGCGGATTATGCCACCGTCCACCGCGGCGTCTATGCGCGCTCGGCCAATATGACCTTGGCTTACGAAGCGGCGCGACGGCGGGTGGCAGCGTTCATCGGCGGGCGTGAGGACGAGATTGTCTTCGTGCGCGGGGCGACCGAGGCGATCAATCTGGTGGCCTATTCCTACCCCGATAAGGGCCGGGTTTTGCTGAGCCAGTTGGAGCATCATAGCAACATCGTGCCGTGGCAGCTCGCAGGCTGGCAGATCGATGTCTGCCCGCTGACGGCGGACGGCAAAATCGATCTCGATGCCGCCGAAGCGATGCTGACGCCCGAGCACAAGATGGTCGCCTTCGCCCATGTTTCGAACGTGCTCGGCTCCGTGCTCGACGCCAAGCGCGCAGCGGTGCTGGCACACGAGGTCGGCGCGAAACTGCTGCTCGACGGCTGTCAGGCAGTTCCGCGTATGCCCGTCGATGTCGCCGCGCTCGATTGCGATTTCTATGTTTTTTCGGGGCATAAGCTCTACGGCCCGACCGGTATCGGTGCGCTTTGGGGTCGCCATGAATTGCTCGATGCGATGCCGCCCTGGCAGGGAGGCGGGTCGATGATCGACAAGGTCGCGTTCCAGACCACCAGCTACGCGCCAGCGCCCACGCGCTTCGAGGCGGGCACGCCCGCTATTGTCGAGGCAATCGGGCTGGCGGCGGCGATCGACTATGTCGAAGCCATCGGGTTGGAGGCCATTCAGGCCCATGAAGCAGAACTGGTCCGGCAGACACGCGACGCGCTTCGCTCGATCAATTCGATCACGCTTTACGGCCCCGAAGACGCGGCGGGCATCGTCTCTTTCAGCATGGAGGGGGTGCATCCGCACGATATCGGCACCATATTGGACGAAGAGAGCCCAAATGGTCCCGGGGTTGCGATCCGCGCCGGACATCACTGTGCCCAACCGCTGATGGAGCATCTGGGAGTCTCTGCGACCGCACGGGCGAGCTTCGGGATTTACAATGACGAAAGCGATGTCGCGGCGCTGCTGCGCGGGCTGGAACGGGTGAAGAGGATTTTCGGATGAAACCTCGTCATTTCATCATCCCGAACTTGTTTCGGGAAAACACGCAACGGCAGTTTGTTGTGCTGAAACAGGTTCAGCATGACGGGGAGTGGTAATGAACGAGCATATTAAAATCGAGGAAGTAGACAGCGTTGAAACTCCGCCCAAAGCGCGTGTCGAGAGGTCTTCCGAAACCTTCGAGCGAAAGAAGGATTATCTGGAAGGTTTCCTCGCGCAGAAACCGGCAATCCCATCATCAAGCGAGCCCGATGGCGACCTTTATGAAGCGGTCATTTCAGCGCTCAAGGAAATCTACGACCCCGAAATCCCCGTCAATATCTATGACCTCGGCCTCATCTACAATGTCGAGATCAACAACGGTCATGCGCTCGTTTCGATGACGCTGACTACGCCGCATTGTCCGGTTGCGGAGTCGATGCCGGGTGAGGTCGAGCTTCGCGTCGGTGCAGTGCCGGGGATCGGCGATGCCGAAGTAAATCTGGTCTGGGAACCGGCATGGACCCCCGCCAATATGACCGATGAAGCCCGTCTGGAGCTGGGAATGCTATGAGCGACGTCAAAACCAGAGCGCGCCCCGCCGCCGTTGTCCTGACCCATGCGTCCGAAGCACGGATCGCGGAACTAATGGCGAAGGCGCCCGCTGACGCCATCGGCGTCAAGCTGTCGACGCCGCGTCGTGGCTGTTCGGGCCTTGCTTATTCGGTCGATTACGTGACCGAAGCGGTACCCTTCGACGAGAAGATCGAGACCCCTGGCGGTGTGCTCTACATCGACGGCGGCTCGGTGCTGTATCTTGTCGGATCGACGATGGACTGGATCGAGGACGAATTTGCTGCCGGTTTCGTCTTCAACAATCCGAACGCCACCGGTGCCTGCGGCTGCGGCGAGAGCTTTACCGTCTAGAAATCGAACTGCAGACGGAACGCAACGCCCACATCGTCGGGCGCGTTCTCGAAATGCCCCGGTTCCTGCCGCCAGAACAGGTTCGACGAGAAATAGCCGCCAGCCAACGGCACCGTCCAAGCGACTTCACTCGCAATCTCGCGACCGGTCGGAGCGAGGCTAAAGCGCCGGATACCAAAAGTCGTAGTGAGCGTCGCATAATCGTAAGCCACCGGCACGTTGAGCGACAGACCGCCGCTCGACACCCGCAACGGCTGGGCAATCCGCACCGCCAGCCGGTCGCCGCTGGCAAAGGCGCTGGCGCGCGTGACATCGAACGAGAAGGCATTGCTCTTGAGCACGCTGTCGCCGGTCAGCGAGGTCGAGCCATTGGCATAGGTGAACCCCTGCCGCCAGCTCGCGCCCAGCGTCCATTTGCGGCCCAGCCGAAGCTCGCCATTACCATCAACGAACAGGCTGCGTGCGCCGCCCCGCCCGATAAAGTCGGCAAAACGCGCGCCGAGAATGGTTTCATCCTCGCGCATCCAGTTGGCGCCAATCGCCAGCTTTGCAGGCCCGATCTGCCGGTCGAGCGACAGGCCGACCACCGAATAGGGATAGCGCCTCGTGCCACCCCGGTTGAACTCTGCCCCGGCCCGCTCGAACAGCCGCGCGTCACCGAGTTCAGCACTGCCAGTCAAGCCAAAGCCGCCGATCTGCTGCCGCAAGGCAAACGAGCTATCGGCAACGCGTTCGAAGCCACTTTCGAGCCGGGCTTCGGTCGCAGTCAGGAAAGCGCCGCCATGCATGTCCTGCAATGCTGCGACCTGCCCCGCTGCGGCCTGACGGATGCCAAGACTGAAGCGCGTGTCTTTGGAAATCGCCGCGCTCACCCGGCCTGCGAGAATCCGTGATTGCCGTTGTTGTCCGTCGGAGAGCAGCAACGGCGCAACCCGCGCACCGCCATTGCCGTTATCGCTTATCGAAAAAGCCAGCTCGGTAGTGCCGGCTGAAAAGCCAACCGAGCGCCCCTGATCGATCAGCGCCGGTGCCAGGCGAAGACGCGGTGTTGTTGCGTTAAGGCCATGCGCAAGGTCGATATCGTAAGCACGGCCATAGCTGTCGAGGATTACCGCACCTACCGACCTGCCCGACAACGCAACATCGCCCATCGCCCCCGACGTCGTGCCGCCGTTGCCGGCAAGCGCGACCACCGTCGTCGTTCCAGCGAGCGATGTCGTTCCCGCTGGGGCAAAGGCGCGGGCAATGTCCAATATACCACGTCCGTAGATTGCGTCGGTTCCCGGATCGCCAGCATCGCGCGCACGGCTGAGCAGCAGGTTCACGATCTGCGCGCCCGTCAGATTGGGAAAGGCCTGCGCCAGCAAAGCCACGGCTCCGGCAATCTGCGGCGCCGCGAACGACGTGCCGTTGAACACGCGCACGAACGTCTGTCCATTCTCCTGAAAGCGCAGAATGGTGTCGTTCTCGTAGACGCAGCAGATGCCTTGGCCGAGTGCTGACAGCACCGTATTTTGCGACGTCCCGGCCTTGTTGCTGAAATTCGAAATAACACCCTGATCGTTGACCGAAGTGGCGATGATGACAAGCCCGTTACCAGCGGCGACCAGCGACTGGGACGACGGGCTGGGATTGTTCGGATCGAATTTGGGGGCTTCGTCATTGCCTTCATTGCCCGCCGAGACGACGATGACGATACCCGCGCGCGTTGCCCGGTCTACTGCTGTTCGCACCGCCAGATTGGCACCTCCCGCTCCACCGAGCGAAATATTGATCACGCGAGCGCCCGCATCGACAGCGCGGTTGATCCCTGCCGCGATTGCCGAATCGAAGAACGAGCAATTCGCTTCGGCCTCACCCGGATCGGCGGTGGTGCAGGTCCCCGGCTGATCGGCGCGCAATGCAAGGATCCGGGCGTTGAAGGCGATCCCGTGGACATCGGCATCGTCTTTTGCCGCCGCCAGCACGCGTGTAACCGCTGTGCCGTGTCCGTCATCGTCGCCCAAGGCTCGCCCACCGCTGGTAACGTCCCCAGACATCGGATGGATGCGCCCGGTAAATTCGTGGCTGTTCGGATCTATGCCAGAATCGATGATGCCGACGGTGATGCCTGCCCCGGTTGCGCCTGCCTGATAGGCGGTGACCGCATTGTGGAAGCCAGGTCCGTCAGAGCGGTTGAATTCGGCGGTGGCGAAATTGGTCGTCGGAGGAGGAGGAGGTGGTGGTGGTGGTGGTGGTGGCGGAGCAACAACAACGGGCGGCGGAGGCGGAGGCGGCGTCGAGCCTACGCCGCCGCCACTGCCGCCGCACGCTGACAATGTCAGCGCAAAGACAACCGATGATCCCACCGCAATATTGCGGCCCGTAATGCGCTTTGACATGAAAGTGCGACCTCTCGCCCGTGATCGCCACGATATGCGCCGCATTCGCTTTCTCTAATCTTAACGGTCACGTGGCGTGTTGTGATAATCTAAATACGGCGTTAGGCGCTGGCGGATGCATTCGGCTTTTTCCCATATCGACACGTGGATTTTCGACCTCGACCTGACGCTATATCCGCCGGAGGCGGAAATCATGGCGCAGGTGCGCGACCGCATCGCTTTGTTTGTCCAAGACTATTTCAGGATCGACGCAGATGAAGCGCATGATATCCGTCACCGTTACTGGCAGAAATATGGCACCACTTTGGGCGGGTTGATGGCCGAGCATAAGGTCGATCCGCACGGCTATCTCGATTTCGTGCACGATGTCGATTTGTCGAAGCTGACGCCCTGCACCGAATTGCGCGCGCATATCTCTGCGTTACCGGGGCGAAAACTGATCTTCACCAATGCCGATCTGCCTTATGCGCAGCGCGTATTGAAAGCGCGCGGGCTGGAGGATGTGTTCGAGGATATTTTCGATATCCACCGGATGGAGCATCTGCCCAAGCCCGATCCGGCAAGCTACCGCGCGTTTTGCGACCAGCTGAAGGTCGCGCCCGAACGCGCACTTTTTGTCGAGGACTCGGCGCATAATCTGGTACCCGCCAAGGCATTGGGCATGACCACAATTTGGGTGAAACATGACGGCGAAGCTGATAGCAGCGGCCACGAAGACCTTATCGACCATCAAATCGGCGACGTAACAAAATGGTTGTCGTCGATCCACAGCCTTGAAAGAGCCATATGACCGACCAGCTTTCCGCGATTATCGATGCCGCATGGGACGCCCGTGACGGCATTAGCAGCGCCACGCAGGGCGAAGTGCGCGAGGCCGTGCAGGCGGCGTTATATGGCCTCGACGATGGCTCGTTCCGCGTCGCCGAAAAACGCGATGGCGAGTGGCAGGTCAACCAGTGGCTTAAGAAAGCAGTGCTGCTGTCGTTCCGGCTCAACGACAATGTCGTGGTCGATGGCGGCGCATCGGGAGCGCCAGCCTATGACAAGGTGCCGTCGAAATTTGCCGGATGGGGCGCAAATCGCTTCCGCGACGCGGGTTTCCGTGTGGTGCCGGGCGCGGTCGCGCGGCACGGCAGCCATATCGCCAAGAACGTTGTGCTGATGCCGAGCTTCGTCAACATCGGCGCCCGGGTGGATGAAGGCAGCATGGTCGACACATGGGCTACCGTCGGTAGCTGCGCGCAGATCGGCAAGAATGTGCATCTGTCGGGCGGCGTCGGCATTGGCGGGGTGCTGGAACCTTTGCAGGCCGGACCTGTCATTATCGAGGACAATTGCTTCATCGGCGCGCGGTCCGAAGTGGTCGAGGGTGTGATTGTCGAGGAAGGCGCGGTGCTGTCGATGGGCGTGTTCATCAGCTCGACCAGCAAGATCATCGACCGCACCACCGGCGAGATTTTCATCGGCCGTGTGCCTGCTTACTCGGTCGTGGTCCCGGGTTCGCTGCCCGGCAAACCGCTGCCCGATGGCAGCCCAGGCCCAAGCCTGTCCTGCGCCGTGATCGTCAAACGCGTCGATGCGCAGACGCGGGCGAAAACAGCAATTAACGAGCTGTTGAGGGACTAACGCCGGTCCTTGGTCGGCGCGTCAAAGTCCGGCGGCTTATTGGCGACCCAAGCCACGAACCGCCCGATTTCCACGTGCGCCAGTAGCGCCTGCGTCGTCGCATAGCGCTTTTCCAGATCGCTGTTGGTGAAATTGGCGTGGATGGTGCGGTGGCAGATCGGATGCACCGGTTGCCGCTCTTTTCCACCCCGGCTTTTCGGGACGGGATGGTGCCATTCGGTCACTTCGCCCATCGGGCGGCTGCACAGCCAGCAATACTGCACGGGAATTACCGCATCTTCGCTGTCTTCCCAATCACGGTTCTTTCGCGCCATCAGGGGCAGCGATCGAAGCAATGGCCGACGGCGGCAAATTCGTCGACCATCGTGACATATTGGACAAAGCCCTTGCGTGCCTTGCGGTTCACCCAGAAACCGGCGCGCAAGCTATAGGCTTCGCCGACATGGCCGATCCACTCGCCACCTTTACCGTCATCGAGCCAGTGCACGCCGAGGCCGTATCCCTTGAAATAACCTTTGTTGTCATTGCCGTTGCTGCCATCGAAGCGCCATACTGGGCCGATCATTTCATCGAAAGTCTCTCGCGACAGCAGCGGCCTGCCGTCATCGAGCAACACCTGCCCGATTTTCGCAAGATCGCGCACCGAAATGCGTAAGCCCCCCTGCGGGCTGAAAGCGGAGCCATTGCGGCCCAGCCGGTACAGCTTTTCGACGTTGCAACTACCGTCGCTTGCCGGATAGACCGGACACGGATCCTTGCCGGCAATCGCCGCGTCGCGGGCGAGGTCGCCATTGGGTCGCAACAGCGTCACCGCCTGCGCCCGCCGCCCGTCGCTACACCCGGCTCCCCAGTTATAGCAGGCATCTAGCTTAAGCGGTGCAAGCACCAGCCGCGCCATCAGCCGGTCGAAGCGTTCGCCGGTCGCAGATTCCATCACTGCCGCAATCAACGGCGAATTGATATTGGCATAAGAGAAATATGCCCCCGGCGGATGTTTCGCCTCCCACGCTTCGGGCTTGGCCAGTACCACCGACAGGTCGCCGTCCAATGGTACGATATAGTCGATATTGTCGCGCAGGCCGCTTCGGTGCGACAGCAACTGCCGCATCGTCACGGGGGTGTCCGGGAAGGCCGGATTGCGCACTTGCCAGCCCAGATAGCCCCCGACATCGCGGTCGAGATCGAGCTTGCCCGCCTCCACCAGCCGCATCGCGCCCATCGCCACAACCAGCTTGGAGATCGACGCTACCCGGACCGGATCGTCGATGCTCACCGGCCGACCGGCAACCCCGGCATCGCCTTCGGCAAAACCGGTCGAGATGCCGTTGACGGTGAAATCGACCGTCACTCTGGCGGCGCGAATATTGGCTGGTGCCGCCGTCTCAACCGGCACAGTGGCGGCGCAACCCGACAGCAATACCGCCGCCAGCCCCGCTTCGCGCATCACTCGGTGCCCGTGCATGCTCCGGCATGTTTGCCGATGGCCGTGCCCTTCAGCCTGACCTTGCCGACCATCGGCAGGCGCAACGCCATTCCGGTGTCGAAATCGAAGGTGGCATCGCCCATCGTCCCGTCGAGATCCATATCGACCGAACCCATTCCCTCCATCGAGCAGCGAAGGCCCATTTTTACCGACTGGCCAGACACGTCGAATGTCCGGTAGACGCATTTATCCGCACCTTCGCCGCCGAAGAAATCGGCACCCGGCTTTTTGGCTTCGGCCTCGGAAAGGCAGGAGACGCTCGACGCGCCCTTCGCCATCTGGTCCATAATCTGCTGCTTTTCCGCTTTGCCGAGCGTCGGCACCGCGATTTCGGTGAAGGTAAATTTGGTTTCCCAGCGACCCGGCTTCATCGGGATAAAGCCGTCAGCGGCCATTTCGGCTGCGCGTTCGGCAGCATTGACCGAACCGTCGCCGTCGCGGTCGGCGCTGCTGTCCGAACAGGCGGATAAGGTGAGCAGTAACACTCCGGTTGCCACCCCGAACTTCATCATGCCGGGCAATCCCCGAGTCGCTTGCCCTCGATCTTGCCGGTCATCTTGATCGCGCCCATTGGCGGCCCTTCGGTGCTTTGAACGATGTTCATAGAATAAGTGGTCTTGCCGAACGTTCCGTCCATCTTGCTCTTCACCGTCATGTTCGGCGCTGGCTTGCAGGTCATCGACACCTTCATGGCGGCGCCCGAGCGGTTGAGCTCGTCGAAGGTGCAATTGGCCTCGGCGGGCGCGCCGAAGAAATCGGAACCCGGCTTCTCGCTCTGCTCCTTGGTCATGCAGCTTTTCGAACTCATGCCTTCGGCCATCTTGGTTTTCATCGCTTGCTGCGCCTGCGGTGGCAAACCCTTGGCCTCGATATCGCTGAAGCTGATTTTGGTTTCCCATTCGCCCGGCTGCATCGTCATTGCGCCGCCGTCGGCCATTTCGGCCTTGGCTTCGGCTTCGCTCACCTTGCCGTCACCATCGGCATCGGCACCCTTGTCCGAACAGGCCGAAATCGCGAGCGCGACAACGGCAACCAGAAGATATTTACGCATGGAACTGCCTCCTTGGATTTCGATTCCGTCTTCTGTCCCTGTCCCCGTAAAAACGCAACAGGGGATGACAATGCTAACGAAGTAGCACATATAGCGAACATGGCTGAACTCATCATCCGGCGTGGGCTCGAAGAACCCGAGACCGACGGCAATTTTACCCCGCATAAACCTTCGCGTCCGGTCAAGGCGGAGGGAGGCAAGCGGTTTCAGCTTGTTTCCGAATATCAACCCGCTGGCGACCAGCCCACCGCGATTGCCGAGCTGGTAGCGCAGGTGAACGAGGGCGAGCGCGACCAGGTTCTGCTGGGCGTCACCGGGTCGGGCAAGACCTTCACGATGGCGAAGGTGATCGAGGCGGTTCAACGCCCTGCGCTGATCCTTGCCCCCAACAAGATCCTTGCGGCCCAGCTGTACGGCGAGTTCAAGAGCTTTTTTCCGAACAACGCGGTCGAATATTTCGTCAGCTACTATGATTACTACCAGCCCGAGGCCTATGTCGCGCGGTCGGACACCTATATCGAAAAGGAGTCGTCGGTAAACGAAGCCATCGACCGGATGCGGCATTCGGCGACCCGGGCGCTGCTCGAACGCGACGATGTGATTATCGTTGCGTCGGTCTCGTGCCTCTACGGCATCGGCTCGGTCGAGACCTATTCGGCGATGATCTTCGACCTGAAAAAAGGTGAGAGCGTCGACCAGCGCGAGCTGATCCGCAAGCTCGTCGCGCTGCAATACAAGCGCAACGACGCCGGTTTTTCACGCGGCAATTTCCGCGTGCGCGGCGACAATCTGGAGATTTTTCCCTCGCATTACGAGGATATGGCGTGGCGCGTTTCGTTCTTCGGCGACGA
>CAZQBS010000013.1:41714-59394 GCA_964591835.1 uncultured Sphingorhabdus sp.
GCGACCGGAAGTTGCGCAGGTATCGAGAACTACAGCCGCTTCCTGACCGGCAGGCTTCCGGGCGAGCCGCCACCGACATTGTTCGAATATCTGCCCGACAACGCGCTTTTATTCGTCGATGAAAGCCATGTCACCATTGGTCAGATCAACGGCATGTCGAGGGGGGATCACCGGCGGAAATTGACGCTCGCCGAATATGGATTTCGGCTGCCGAGCTGTATCGACAACCGGCCCCTTCGCTTCAACGAGTGGGAGGTGATGCGCCCGCAGACGACCTATGTCAGCGCAACCCCGGGCAATTGGGAAATGGAGCAAACCGGCGGCGTCTTTGCTGAACAGGTCATCCGCCCCACCGGCCTGATCGACCCGCCTGTCGAAATCCGCCCGACGGAGGATCAGGTGCAGGATTGCATCAACGAATGCCGCAAGACCGCGGAGGCGGGCTATCGCACATTGGTCACGACGCTGACCAAACGCATGGCCGAGGATTTGACCGAGTTCATGCACGAGGCGGGGCTTCGCGTTCGCTATATGCACAGCGATGTCGAGACGCTCGAGCGGATCGAGCTGATCCGCGATTTGCGGCTGGGGGTGTATGATGTGCTTGTCGGCATCAACCTGCTGCGTGAGGGATTGGACATCCCCGAATGCGGGTTGGTGACGATACTCGACGCCGACAAGGAAGGCTTTTTGCGCTCAGAGACCTCGCTCATCCAGACCATTGGGCGCGCCGCGCGCAACGTCGACGGACGAGTCATCCTCTACGCCGACCGGATGACCGGCAGCATGGAACGAGCGATCCGCGAAACTGACCGTAGGCGCGAAAAGCAGGTCGCGTATAATCTCGAACACGGCATCACCCCCGAGACGATCAAACGCGCCATCGGCGACATCATCAAGGATGTATCGAATCGCGATTCGGTGCTGGTGGAAATCGAGGACGGCCCGAGCCACATGGTCGGCCACAATCTGCGCGCTTATATCGAGGACCTCGAAAAGAAAATGCGCGCCGCCGCAGCGGACCTGGAGTTCGAGGAAGCCGGACGGCTGCGCGACGAAATCCGTGGGCTGGAGCAGGACGAACTCGGCATCCCCCACCCGCAGCAAGTGGCGGCACCGAGGGGGCGGGCAACCGAGGGAAAGCCGGGGACGCGAAAGACGCGTTATGGCAAAACGCAGAGGAAGTTTGGGCGGTAACGCTTGCATTCCACGCGTATTTTTGCTAGCGTCTATCCACAATAAGGAGATGCAATGTGGCTACCGCAACTGCACGCAATGTAGATGATGGAGATTATGCGGTTTTAACCGAAATTGCTGAGGCGCATGGTAATTCGATTTCGGAAGAGTTGCGCCTGCTGATTGCAGACTATGCCGCCAAGCGTCGGATGCAAAAGATGGTCGCGGCAACCAAGGAGCTTCGTGATCGCGTAGGCCTGACTTTGCCGGAAGGTAGCACGTCGCTCGATTTGTTGCGCGAAGATCGGGATAGCTGGTGATCATTCTCGATGCCAGCGTCGGGGTAAAATGGTATTTCCGCGAAGCAGGCAGTGACGCGGCACTTGATCTGCTCATCGAGTATGCGACTGAAATCAGCGTGCCCGAATTGTTTGTTGTCGAAGTTTGTTCTGCACTGGTGCGCAAGGCGAATATGGACAAGATACAAGCGGACGGGGTCGGGGCGTTGCTTGCGGATTTTCAGAACAAGCTTGATAATGGTGCCTTTCGCATCATTCCTCTGCCACAAAATCAACCGCTAGGTGCCGCACGCATCGCCATAAATATCGGCCACCCGCTGAAGGACTGCATCTATCTTGCGCTGGCTATGGAAGCAGGCTGCGATCTGCTAACCTGTGATGCACGCTTTGCGGCGAAAGCGAGGGGGGTATATTCAGGTGTGCGTGTTCTGGATGAATGACGAAGCGGGATGACAGGATGCAGCGAAAGTGCCGCGATGATTGACCTGAGCGAACGAAATACATGCGGAGAAGGCTGATTGCTTAATTTCAAGGTATTTTCGCGTACCCTGTGAATCCTTCGACAAGCTCAGGACAGGGTTTGTAAAGCTAAGAGCGATTTTTTCGCGGCTTAGCGTTAAACTCGCGTTCGAGCTTCGCCATGATCGCGTCGATGGCATTGCGCTCTGACTGAGGCGAGGCTGATTTCACTTCCTTCGTCGCCTTGCGGTCGATGTCCTTTAACAGGTCGCCCGACAGGCCGAAGCCGGGCTTTGGGGTTTCGGGCTTACTCACCACCACCATCCGCACTGGCGCTGCTTGCGGCAGAGGCGCAATCGCCTTGTCCTTCAACAGCATCGCCACCGCCTTGCTGGCCTCATCCTGGCTTCGCGTCCTTCCCGGATAGATGAAGCCGTGCGCCGGCCAATGCGTACTGCCCATCGCGGCATTCGGTGTGTACCACACGCGCACGCGGCTCCAATCGTTCTCCTCGGAGACATCGACTGCGCGGACGTCCTCCTCGATATGCCCCCGCACGCCGCCAATGGTTGACCAGTTGGCGTGACTTATGATGATGGTCCGGTCGTCGAGCACTTTGCGCACCGCCGCGACATGGCCGAGGCGCATATTGCCATGCGGCTGGAACGCCAGTACCGCACCCACCTTGGGTTCACGGCCCCGGTCGTATTTGCCGTCAGCCTGCCTCCACCAGGTATGCGCATCGCCGAAGATCGTCACGCCCGACAAGGCGCGGGCAAAGGGCACACACTGCAATCCTTCGTTGAGCGCGGCGGCAGGTGCTGCGACGAGTAGCAATGATGCGATGATTTCCCTCATCACAAGAGGGTTAAAGGGGGATGGGAAACGCGCGCCTAAGCACTTTGGTTAACGCACGTGTAAATTTATCGCGACAATAGCCGTATCACAGCCGAAAGGCCCGCAAGCCCGAGCACAACCGCAACCACCATTCGCCATAGCGAATCGGGCACCTTGCCGAACGCCCTCGCCCCCAGCCAGTTACCCAGCAGCATCGGCGGAGTGAGAAGGAGCGACAACCAGACCAGCCGCCAGCTTGCGAGCCCGAGCACGAACGACGACAATGTCCCCGCAATCGCTGTGGCGAAAAAGACGAGCATCATCGACGCGCGGGCCTGTGCCGGAGCGATTGGCTGGCGCAGATAATATGGCACAACCGGCGGTCCGGGCATCGCTGCAAAGCCGGTAAGAATGCCCGAGGCGATTCCCGTTGCGACGGTCTCCTTCGGCCCCGGTCCGGCCCCGGGACGCTGCGGCAACAACACGAGCAGGAAAGCAGCAATGGCGATAATGGCGATCAGCAACCGCGCGACATCGGGCGTGGTCTGTTTGAGCAGCAAGATGCCGACCGGCGTCGCCAGCATCGCAAACACCGCGATATTAAACGCGCTTCTTCGGTCGGCGTCAGCGTAGATGATCCTCAGCCCAACCGGCCCGATCAGCACTTGCAGCAATATACCCAGAACCACTGCCTCGCCCGGCGTCACAATCAGGCCGAGCAGCGGCACGAGAATGATCGCCATGCCAAAACCGGTCAGCCCGCGAATATAAGCCGCACCGAAGGTCATCGCGGCGGCACCCGCCATCAGCCAGGACTCAACTCCGGCCAGCGCGGCTGCTGGGTCGAGCATCAGCCCCGCAAATCGGGCGGCGTTGCCTCGGCGGTGAGCATTGCAATGGCTTCGTCCAGCGTCATAATCCGCTGACCATCGGACCCGAGCGAGCGGATCGCGACCTTCCCTTCCTCGGCTTCGCGCATTCCGACGACGAGCAAATGCGGCACCTTGGCGAGGCTGTGCTCGCGCACCTTGTAGTTGATCTTCTCGTTGCGGAAGTCGCTTGTCACGCGAATGCCAGCGGCCTTCAGCTTCGCGGTCACTTCGGCACCATATGCATCGGCATCGGACACGATGGTCGCAACCACCGCCTGCACCGGCGCGAGCCAGACAGGGAAGCGGCCGGCATAATGCTCGATCAAAATGCCGATGAAGCGTTCGTAAGAACCGAGGATTGCACGGTGGAGCATGATCGGGCGATGCTTTGCGCCATCCTCGGCAATATAGGCCGCGTCCAATCGTTCGGGCAGCACGGTGTCGGTCTGGATCGTGCCGACCTGCCATGTCCGGCCGATCGCGTCGGTCAGGTGGAATTCGAGTTTCGGCGCATAGAACGCTCCTTCGCCTGGCAATTCTTCCCAACCCCATTCGGGCGTGTTGCGGCCGGTCGCGGCAACCGCATCGCGCATCGACTGTTCGGACCAGTCCCACATTTCGTCGGTGCCGAAACGGTTTTCGGGACGGAGCGCCAGCTTGATCGCGTAATCGGCAAAGCCCAGATCCTTGTACACAACATCGAGCAGGTCGCAGAACTTCGCGATCTCATCAACAATCTGGTCCTCGCGGCAGAAGATATGCGCATCGTCCTGTGTGAATTGTCGCACACGCATCAATCCGTGGAGCGCGCCATGCGGTTCGTTGCGGTGGCAGCAGCCCATTTCTGCGAGCCTGAGCGGCAGGTCGCGGTACGATTTAATACCCTGCCGGAAAATCAGGACATGCGCCGGACAGTTCATCGGTTTCAAGGCCATCCATTCGGCTTTGTCCGAAATGACAGGTCCCTCGTCCTCGGTGTTTGGCACCTCGTCGGGGATCACGAACATATTTTCGCGATACTTGCCCCAATGTCCCGATTGCTCCCATTGCCGCGCGTCCATGATCTGCGGCGTCTTGACCTCGAGATAGCCCGCGGCGTCGAGACGGCGGCGCATATAAGCCTCGAGCGCGCGGTAAATGACGAAGCCATTGGGATGCCAGAATACCGAACCATGTGCCTCGGACTGCAAGTGGAACAGATCCATCTCCTGGCCGATGCGACGGTGATCGCGTTTGGCAGCTTCTTCGAGCCGCATCAGGTGCGCGTCCAATTGCTTCTTGTTCAGCCAGCCGGTGCCGTAAATCCGCGTCAGCTGCGCATTTTTCTGGTCGCCTCGCCAATAGGCACCCGACACGCGCATCAGCTTGAAGGCGGCCGGATCAAGCTTGCCGGTCGAAGCCAGATGCGGGCCGCGGCACATATCCATCCAGTCCCCCGACCGATAGACCGTCAGCTCCTCGTCCTCGGGCAGTTCCGCCGCCCATTCGGCCTTGAAGCTTTCACCGTCGGCCTGCCACTTGGCAATCAGGTCTGCCCGGCTCCATACCTCGCGGACCAGAGGCTGGTCGGCGGCGATAATCCGGCACATTTCAGCCTCGATCAGCGGCAGCTCGTCATCGACAAAAGGCCCGCGATCGGCTGGCGGCGCGAAGTCGTAGTAGAAACCGTCATCGGTGGATGGCCCGAAGGTAATCTGTGTGCCGGGAAACAGCGACTGCACCGCTTCGGCCAGCACATGCGCAAAATCGTGCCGCGCCAGTTCGAGCGCATCGGCCTCGTCGCGCGTCGTCACCAAAGCAAGGTTCGCGTCGCCATCGAACGGCCGCATCACATCGCGCAGCTCGCCGTCAACCCGCGCGGCGATGGTCGCCTTGGCCAGCCCCGGACCGATTGCGGCGGCGATGTCTGCGGGGGTGGAGCCGGGCGCAACCTCGCGCACAGAGCCATCGGGCAGGGTAATCTTGAACATTTCGGACATGGCACCGCCTATGGCGGGCAACGCCGTTCTGGGCAAGTCCCAAGCGATTCTCTTGGTCAATTCGAAGCGAGCAATTTCGTCGGCAGTTCAGCTCGCAGCCTTGTCCTTGCGATACGGCACGAAATCGCCGAGGCTACACACCGGTCCCTGCATGCCGCTATAGCGGTCAACCAGCCTGATCAGGTCGCCCCTGCATTTCTGCCCACCGAACTGTTCGCTGACGATGATGTCGTCATCGCGCGCGAGGCCGGGGCAGCTGGAACGCAACCGGTTTTCGTACACAAGCCTGCCGGATACGCGGTAGAGCAAGATATCATCGCTGACCCGTATAAGCTGCGTTGACTGGAAATCACTGATGCAGTTGACCGGCTCTCCAGCGACCTTGCCCGCGAGTTGCTTGGCAAGAGTTGCCGACTGTTTTTCGGTCAGCGGCATGGGGGTGCTGTCGACCGGCGCACACGCCGCAAGCAGTGATGCAGTCAAAGCGAATGTGGCACATGATATCGGTCGCATGAGCGTTCTCCTTCGGCCCCTCTTGACCGCATCATATAGCAATTCGGGCAAAACTAATATGGTCAAATAAGCTGCGCGATATGGCGCTTTTCGCCTGCGGTGATGTCCACTGTCATTCCACCGAGATCAGCATCCTCCGCGCCTTCAAGCACCGCAAGCGCCCGCGCCCCGTTTTCCATTTGGGCGATGAGCGTTGCATTGCCGAGCGCACCCTTGACGACTGGCCGTGCAAAGGTCAGGATTCGCGCCTTACCTTGCGGCGCTTCGGCGAGCGCCACTTTTTTCGCAGTATAGCTTTTGGCGGGTTCGCCTTGCCATGCGCGCACTGGTTGCCGCGCGGTGTAGATCCCCATCGCCTGTTTTGACATCACCCCGCCGTTTGCCGTCACCAAGCCCAGTTTGGACCCGTCGCGCCGCAGCGCATCAACCATCGCGGCGAGGCCGTAGAGCGAGTAGCCGTTGCCGGGGCCGCCGAAGAAGCTGAGTCCGCCGGTGAGTGTGTAATCGCCGGGCGGCCGTGCGGGATCGCCCAGTCGGTCGATGGCGGCGAACACTGCAACGGGGAAGCAGCTATAGATATCGATGGGGCCGAGTTCAGCCGACGCGACGCCCGCCTGATCGAGCGCGGCGTGCAACGCATAGTCGAGCGCGTTGGGGCTGACGAGGTCGGCGCGTTCGGAAAGGGGCGGCTCTTTGGTTTCGGAAGCGCCTGCGAGCCAGACCATCCTGTCCGGCGCGACGCCCATTTCGCGGGACCGGCCTGCGCTGCTCAGGATGATTGCTCCGCCTAGGTCGACGGCATCCTGCGCGACATGCCAGCGGCGGTAAATGTCGGTTAGCCAATAATTGCCATCCGCGTCGCCCGAAAGTGCCTGAGCGCTCCAGCCACTGGCAAATTGCGCATGGTCGCGGCTGAGCGACTTTTGCGCGAAGGCCGACCAGAGCTGCGCCATATCCGCCGAATAATCCTCACACGATTTGCCGAGCGTCAGCCGCCGCGCATTTTCGAGCAACGAATAAGCCAACGGCATCGAGATGATACCATGGCGGATTTCGGTCCGACCCAAGATCGGGAAGTCCGACAGCCGGTTGTCGAACGGCGTGTCCGATGGCAGCCGCCAGTCGAGCGTGACGCCTTGCTTGCGCGCGCGCTTGGCGGTGCCGTTGGCTTCCGCTCCCACGATTACTGCGCAGCCGATCTCACCGCGCCGGATGGCGCCTGCCAGTTCGTTGACCATCGCCTGCGGACTTTGGCCGCCGACATCGGCATAGATCAACCGGTCGGCGCTGATGCCGCCAGCCGCGCCGAAAGCCTCGGGGACATTGTCCGGTGAGCCGGTTCCCATCGACACGCCGCTATCCTCGAAGGTGCGGATCGCAGCGATGGTATCAATCGCGGCGGCTACGGCTTGCGCCTGCCCGGTATCGGCCAAAGCTGCCCTGATCGCCGCTCCGGCCAGTTCACGCGGGGAAGGCCACTCACCCGGAACAGTCTTGCGGCTAGCCTCGCCAACACCGATTATGACAGGTGCGGTTGAATCGAAATCTGCCATGCTGTCCTCGCCAATAAAGTCTTAACTGACCGATTAAATATGCTATCGGCTTATACAAGCACAAAGGAGAGCGACTATGGCGAAATGGCCGAAGCTGCAATGGGACAGCGAACCGACCGGGCCGCTTAAAGGCATCAAGGTCATCGATATGGCAACCGTTGTGCTCGGGCCATTTGCTACCGTGAATCTCGCCGATCTGGGGGCCGAGGTCATCAAGATCGAGAATTCGGAAGGCAACACACCCGGCGACCTGATGCGTCATGCGGGCGATTCGCCGACCAAGCAGCACGGACCGATTTTCACAGCGCTCAACCGCAACAAGAAGGCAATCAACCTCAATATCAAGAAGCACGGCGACAAGACGGTTCTGCAGGCGCTGCTGGAAGAGGCCGATGTCTTCATCCACAATGTGCGTATGGCCGGGATGGAGCGGCTGGGTTTCGGTTATGAAGAAGTCAGGGCGATCAACCCCGATATCGTCTATATCCACTGCGCCGGTTTCGGTGCGGGTGGCGCTTATGGCGAGCGGCAGGCATATGACGACCTCATCCAATCGGCGTCGGGCTTTGCAGCACTTTCGGAGCAACGCGACGGCGGGCGACCGACCTATTCGCCTTCGCTGGTCGCCGACAAGGTCAGCGGACTGTTTGCAGCGAACGCGACGCTGGCGGCCTTGCTGGCGCGTGCAAACGGCCAGGGCGGGCAGTTTGTTCAGGTGCCGATGTTCGAATGCTTCACTTGGTTTCACATGGTCGAAAATCTGTGGGGCGAGACCTTCATTCCGGGCAACGGACGGATGGGCTATACCCGCTCGGTCAATCCAAAGCGGCGGCCCTATCCAACCAAGGACAGCTTCATCGCGATCGTCCCCTATAACGACCGGCAATGGGCGAAGTTTTTCGAGCTAGGGGGCCGGCCGGACGTCTTCGACGACCCGCGCTTTTCGACCTATCAGGAGCGCACCAAACATACCGGCGAGCTCTATGCCCTGATCGAGGAAGTCAGCGCGACGCGGACCACCGCAGAATGGGTCGATCTGCTCGCGGAAAACGACATTCCGGCGATGAAATACAATCGAATGGCCGATGTGCTGGTTGACCCTCATCTCGCCGATGTCGGCTTTTTCGAGGAACGCGAGGGTGCGGAAATCGGCAAATACCGTTCGATGCGCCACCCGGTGCATTATGCCGGGACGCCTGCCTCGACCTATGCCGACCCACCTATGTTAGATGCCGATGGAGCCGAGATCAGGGCGGCGTTGGGAATGTCAGACCAATAACCCACGCATAATCAACTCGATGGTATGCTCCTTATACCGGTCTCGCAGATTTTCGCTGAAGTCGTCCTGATTATAGCAATGCCGCATCACCAGCCGCGATGAATAGAAGCGATCAGCGGCACCCGTGACGGTGAAGTAGAATAATTGCGGGTCGATCTTGCGGAATTTGCCCGCCTTTATGCCTTCGCTAATGAGGTCGTCATAGGATTTGGAGATCGGCCGCAGATATAGATCGGCAATCCGCGCGGCCTCAGCCGGTGCGCTATCTCGCACCGTCCGCATCAGCAGACGGTTGAGATACGGAAAGGCGTAATAGGTGTCGATCACCTTGCCGATATGCCACCGCAATTTTTCCTCAGGCACCATGTCTTTCGCCACAAGCGCTTCGAGGCTGTGGACGATATTGCCCATGTCGCGGTCGAGCAACGCCAGCATCAGCCCATTCTTGTTGCCGAAATAATATTTGACCAGTGCGCTGTTGAGACCCGCGCGCATCGACAGTTCCGACAGCGACAGGTCGATGGTATCGCCCTCGCGCATAATCTGGCTTGCCGCTTCGATCAGCTGAACGCGCGCGTTGCCGCTATCTGGGCTATGATCGGGCACTTCGCCCACCAGCTTCGGTCCTGTCGTTGCCATATTGCTCCCCCGTTACGTAGCGTCACCTATAAGCAGATTCGTTCCACCAAGGAAAGAAGTCTGGCAGGTCGGTGGAAACTTTGTCGGGATAAACGGGGTCGCGCTTTTCAAGAAAGCTGGCGATCCCCTCCTTCGCGTCGCCCGAACGTGAGCGGCGATAGATGGCGCGGCTGTCAATTGCGTGCGCCGCCATGGGATGGTCTTCAGCGGACAGTCGCCAGAGCATCGCACGCGTGAGCGCCACCGAAACCGGCGCGGTGTTGTCGGCAATCTCGCGCGCCAGTTTTTGCGCTTCGGCGAGCAGGTCGCCGGGCGCATGAACCGAGCGCACGAGGCCACCCTTGAGCGCCTCTGCGGCATCAAACACCCGCCCTGTCATGCACCATTCGAGCGCCTGCGAAATTCCGACGATCTTCGGCAGAAACCAGCTCGACGCTGCCTCTGGGACAATCCCGCGGCGGGTAAAAACAAAACCGAAGCGCGCGGTATCGCTGGCGAGGCGGAAATCCATCGCCAGCTGCATCGTCGCGCCGATCCCGACCGCTGCGCCGTTGACCGCAGCAATCACCGGCTTCCTGCACTGGAAAATCCGCAAGGTCAGCCGTCCGCCCGAATCGCGCACGCGTTCGTCGCTGAGCGATTCTACCGCAGAACCGCTGGCAAAAACCTGACCGCCGCTATCGGGTGTAAGGTCCGCACCTGCGCAAAAGGCGCGGTCGCCAGAGCCTGTTACGATCACAGCGCGCACCGCGTCGTCGGCATCTACAGCATCGAACGCCGCACACATCTCCTGCATCATCACAACCGTAAAGGCGTTCATCTTCTCCAGGCGGTTGAGCGTAATCGTCGCAATGCCGTCGGCGACTTCGTAGAGGATCTGCGTGAACGCCTCCGCCATATACTAACGCGGAGCCATGCGGATCGCGCCGTCGACGCGGACATCCTCGCCGTTAAAATAGCCGCATTCAATCATCGTCAGCGCGACCATGGCATATTCGTGTGGGTCACCGAGCCTTTTGGGGAACGGCACCGACGCGGCCAGCGCTTCCTTCACCTGCGGCGGCGCGCCGTTCATCAGCGGCGTGTTAAAAATGCCCGGCAGGATGGTGTTGATTCGAATGCCCTCGCTCATCAGGTCGCGCGCGATAGGCAAGGTCATGCCGACCACGCCGCCCTTCGATGCCGAATAGGCCGCTTGCCCCATCTGCCCGTCTTCGGCGGCAACGGACGCGGTATTTACCATCGCCCCGCGCTCGCCATCCTCGAGCGGGGCGAGCGTCAGCATTCCAGCCGCTGATTTGGCGATGCAGCGGAAGGTGCCGACGAGGTTGATCTGGATGATGCGGTTAAAGGCATCGAGCGGGAAATGCTTGATCGAGCCGTCTTCCTTCGAGCGGCTCGCGGTCTTCGCGGCATTGCCTGTCCCCGCACAGTTGACGAGAATTCGCTCCTGCCCGTGCGCCGCGCGTGCCTTGGCGAAACCGGCATCGACGCTCTCGTCGTCGGTGACATTGACCTCACAGAATATCCCGCCGATTTCGGCAGCGACTGCCTCGCCTTTTTCGGCCTGCAGGTCGAACAGAGCAACCTTGACGCCCTTGGCTGCGAGTGCGCGCGCGGTGGCCTCGCCAAGCCCTGATGCGCCGCCCGTGACGACGGCTGCGATGGAAGAATCGAGTTTCATATATTCTCCTTATATTCGTCATCCCCGCATAGGCAGGGACGGCGCTACACCCGCTCGATAATCGTGACGTTCGCCTGCCCGCCGCCTTCGCACATCGTCTGTAAACCATAACGCCCGCCGCGTGCTTCGAGTGCATTGAGCAACGTCGCCATCAGCTTGGTCCCCGATGCGCCGAGCGGATGACCGAGCGCAATCGCGCCGCCATTGACGTTGATCTTCGACCGGTCGGCTCCCGTATGCTTGAGCCATGCCAGCGGCACCGGCGCGAACGCTTCGTTGACTTCATAGAGGTCGATATCGCCGATGCTCAATCCCGAACGCTGGAAAGCGCGGTCGGTCGCGAAAAGCGGTTCTTCGAGCATGATGACAGGGTCGCCCGCAGTCACCGTCAGGTTGACGATCCGCGCGCGCGGGGTGAGGCCATGTTCTTTCAAGGCCTTTTCCGACACGATCAGCACCGCCGACGAGCCATCGCAAATCTGGCTGGCGTTGGCGGCGGTAATCGAACCGCCTTCCTGCAGCAATTTCACGCCCGACAGGCTTTCAAACGTCGCGTCGTAGCGGATGCCCTCGTCGCTGTCGTGGAGCATATTGCCCTCGGGAGTTTCGACTTCCATGCCGACGATTTCGTTGGCGAATGCGCCGGACCGGGTGGCCGCAATCGCCTTCTGGTGCGATTCCAAAGCGAACCGGTCGAGTTCCTCACGCGAAAAGCCGTGCTTCTTCACGATCATTTCGGCACCCATGAACTGGCTGAACATGATGCCGGGATAGGCCTCTTCCAGACGCGGGCTTTTGTAAGTGCCAAACCCCTCTTTCTTGAACAGCATCGAGGTCGAACCCATCGGCACCCGCGTCATGCTCTCGATTCCAGCAGCCAAGACGATATCCTGCGTACCCGACATCACGCCTTGCGCCGCAAACATCATCGATTGCTGCGATGATCCGCATTGCCGGTCGATGCTGACCGAGGGAATCGAGTTGGGCAATTTGGACGCAAGCACGATGTTGCGCCCGACGTCGCCCGCCTGCTCGCCGCCCTGGCTTACGCAACCCATGATGACATCTTCAATCGCCGCCGGATCAAAATCATTACGGTCGGCAATCGCGTCGAGAACAGCAGCACCGAGATCGACCGGATGAACCCCCGCAAGTTTCCCTCCGCGACGTCCGCCGGCTGTGCGTACTGCGTCTACGATATAAGCGTCTGCCATTTCTGCTCTCCTGATACTGAATTTAATCGCACGACTAAACTTCACGCTAAGAGAGTCAACCATAAACCAACTTGTCACCCCCGACTTGATCCGGGGGTCCACGGTCTAACGCTCCGGCCATGGATTTCCGCTTTCGCGGGAATGACAATGATGGTTGATTAGGCAGCTGTCACGCCGCCTCCCTCGCTATCGTAATGACCTGCGGATAGGTGAATTCGAGCAGGCCTTCCTCACCCAGTTCAGCACCGAAGCCCGACTGTTTATGCCCCGCAAAGGGTGCATTGGGGGCAAGGTGCATCGATTCGTTAATCCACACGGTTCCGGTCTCGAGCTGCTCGGCAATTTCGACCGCGCCTTCGGGATTGCTCGTCCAGATCGATCCGGCGAGGCCATAATCCGAGGCGTTGGCGCGGCTGATGACTTCGTTGACCGTAGAGAATTTCATCAGCGGCATGACCGGGCCGAATTGCTCCTCAGCCACAATGCGCGCGTCTTCGGGCGGATTGTCCAGCACCGTCACCGGCACGAAATAACCGGGGATCGACGGATCATGATCGCCGCCGACGAGGAACTTATAGCCCTTGTCCTTGGCGTCTGCGATGAGTTCGAGCACGCGGTTATATTGTTGCTTGTTCTGGATGGGGCCGATGGCGGTCCCCTGTTCGGCCCCGTCGCCGACTTTTACCGCACCCGCATAAGCGGCAATCGCGGCGGACAGTTCGTCGTAAATATCTTCGTGGATATAGATGCGCTTCGCCGCAATGCAGACCTGGCCCGCATTGTAAAAGCTCGCCCAGAACAGTTTCTCGGCGACCTTGGCGACATCGGCATCGGGCAGCACGATCGCGGCGTCATTGCCGCCCAGTTCGAGCGTAATCCGCTTCAAGTCCTTCGACGCCGATTCCATCACCCGCTTGCCGGTCGCAGTCGATCCGGTGAAGGTGATCTTGTCGATATCGGGGTGCGCGGTAAGCATAGGCCCGAGCGCATCGCCGCCAGTGATGATGTTAAGCACACCCGGCGGGAACACGCCCGCGATCAGTTCGGCCATCCGCAGCGTTGCCAGCGGCGTGAAGGGCGATGGCTTCAGCACCATCGTGCAGCCCGACAGCAACGCGGGCACAATTTTCTGCACCGCCATCAGCACCGGAAAATTCCAAGGCACGATGCCGCCGACCACGCCCACAGGAACGCGGCGGGTGCGACTAAGGCGCTTGTCGCTGTCCTCGCTGATTTTCTCTTCGAGATTGAGCGTGGGCAGCGCGCGAGTCATGCCGACGCACCCTGCGATCTCGCCCGTTGCTTGCGCATGGGGCTTGCCCTGTTCCGAGGTCAGCAGCCGCATCAGCTCATCGCTGTTCTCCTTGATCGCCGTCGCCATCTTGGCAAAGCAGGCGCGGCGTTCCTCAACGCTGGTTTTCTTCCAAGCCGGAAATGCAGCGCGCGCCGCCGCGACGGCCTTGTCCAATTCGGCCTGCCCGCAATCGGGAACCTGGCCGATAACCTGCTCCGTCGCCGGATTGACGACGTCGATCCACTTGTCGCCTGCAACCAGTTCGCCGCCGATTAAATTCTTATACTGCGTGGTCATCACAATCTCCTCTGAGTCCTTTTCGGCAACATAGCCTAAGCGCTGCTCTTCGCCCAATATTCATCGCGCAAAAGGCGCTTGTATAATTTGCCGGTGTCATGGCGCGGCAATTCGGCGCGAAAATCTATCCGGCGCGGAAGCTTGATGCCCGACAGCTTCTCGCGGCAGTAGGCGGTCAACTCATCGCGCAACGCGTCGCCCGCATCGTCCATATCGAGTGGCTGGACCACCGCGATAACTTCCTCGCCCATCTCGTCATGCGGCCCGCCGATGACCGCGACATCCTGGACTTTGGCGTGGGTGACAAGGTGGTTCTCGATCTCCTGCGGATAGATGTTCACGCCGCCCGAAATGATCATGAAACTCTTGCGGTCGGTGAGATAGAGGTAGCCTTCGTCGTCGAGCCGCCCGACATCGCCCAACGTCGTCCAGCCATGTTTGTTGGTCGCACTTTTGGTTTTCTCGGGATCGTTATGGTAGCTGAAGGTCGCTGCGCTTTCGAAGAACACCGTGCCTTCCTGTCCCTCCGGAACATCGTCGCCATTTTCATCGCAAATATGCATCACCGCGTTCAACGGCCGACCGACCGAGCCTTTGTGCGCCAGCCATTCTTCGCTCGAAATGAAGGTAATCCCTTGCCCCTCGGTTCCAGCATAATATTCGCGCAAAACCGGCCCCCACCAGTCGATCATCGCGGCCTTGATCGGCACCGGGCATGGCGCGGCGGCGTGGACTGCGGTTTCGAGGGTGGAGACGTCATATTTGGTCCGCACCTCAGCGGGTAATTTCAGCATCCGCGCAAAATGTGTCGGCACCCACTGGCTGGCGTTGATGCGGTATTTTTCGATGGCCGCCAACGCAGCTTCGGGATCGAATTTTTCCATCACCACTACGGTGCCGCCCAAGCGGTGGACGGCCACGCACCAGCGTAACGGAGCCGCGTGATAGAGCGGCGCGGGCGACAGATAGATGCTGTCGCCCGAAAATTTGAACGCCATCGCGGCTAACCCCGACAGAGCATTGGGCGCGGCAATGTCAGGATCTTCGGGCAATGGGAAGCGCACGCCCTTGGGCTGGCCGGTAGTTCCCGAGCTGTAAAGCATGTCGGCGCCCGCGCGTTCATCGGCGACCGGCGTGTCCGGCAAATCGGCGACTGCGGCCTCGTAGCTGTTCCAGCCAGCGCGGCTGCCACCGACCAGATAACGCACGACGGGGCTTTGCAGCCTGTCGAGCGTATCACCGAGATAATTGCTGCTGAACAGCGCCTTTGCGCCGCTGTCGTTCAATATATAGTCCATCTCGGATGCAGTCAGACGCGATGAGATGGCGACATAGATCAGTCCGGCGCGTTGTGCTCCCCAGACAAGGTCAAAAAACTCGGCGCGGTTTTCCAGGCAGAACGCAACGGTATCACCCTGCTGAAGCCCGAGCGAGCGGAACAGATGCGCGCAACTGTTCGAACGTTCGTCGAGTTGCCTGTAGGTCACGGTCTCGCCCGATCCCGCCATGATGACGGCAGGTTTGTCGGGGTTGGCGGCGGCGTGGACGACGGGGTGACCCATGATTATTCGCCCAGCCAGTTCGGTTTGCGCTTTTCGGCAAAGGCCATCGCGCCTTCGCGCGAGTCTTTCGAGGTGAATACCGGCGCGCAGATTTCGTTCTGCTTCTTCCACATTTCGGTCGAATTCCAGTCTGGACGCTCGTTAATCACGCGTTTGGTGGCAATCAATGCCAGCGGACCGTTCGCTGCGACCTTGGCCGCCAGTTCGAGTGCGGCATCAAGCGCTGCGCCGTCGGTGATTCGGTTGACGAAGCCCATTTCGTAGGCGCGCTGCGCCGAGATGAAATCTCCTGTCAGCGCGAGTTCCATCGCCATGCGCTTGCCGATAATCAACGGTAGCGTCAGGAGGCCACCAGCAGCGGCAACCAGGCTGCGCTTCACTTCCGGAATGCCGAACTGCGCCTTGTCGTTAGCCACCAACAGGTCGCAGGCAATGGCAATTTCCATCCCCCCCGCCAGCGCATAGCCCTCGACCGCGCCGATCAGCGGTTTTGCGGGCGGCGCTTCGATGAAACCGGCAAAGCCCTTGCCCTTGATGGTGGGCAGTTCGCCTTTGAGAAACGCCTTCAGGTCCATCCCAGAACAGAATGTCCCACCCGCGCCGGTGATGATGCCTGCGTTCAGGCTCTTGTCGGCATCGAGTTGCTCCATCGCCGCTGCGACGCCCTGCGCCACCGCCTGATTGACTGCATTCTTGGCCTCGGGCCGGTTGATCGTGATAATCAGGACGCCGTCTTGGCGCTGGATGAGAACTTCCGCCATAATTACTCCCGCTTAGCGCCCCTTGGGCAGGCCGAGTACATGCTCGCCGATGATATTCTTCTGGATCTGGCTGGTGCCGCCGCCGATGGTGGCGGAGAAGCTGTTGAGATAGGCGCGGTGCCAGTAGCCGTCATCGACCGCGTTCTCGTCGCCGACATAATAGCCCGCCCGGGTGCCCTGGAATTGCAGCGAAAATTCGGTGAGTTCGCGGATCAGTTCGGTTCGCGCCAGTTTGTTCATCAGCGCCAGGCCCATGGGCCGGTCGCTGGTCAGCGGAGCCATGCGGCGACGCTGGTTGTTGAGGTTCAGCGCCTGGATCTCGATCATGTAATCGACCAGCCTGTCACGCATCACCGGATCGTCGAGCACCGGCTTGCCGCCGCGTTTGGCGGTGCGCGCCATGTCGACGACGCTCATCACATCCATTTCCTTGACGAAATAGCCGCCCACCGGATTGACCTTCGCGCCGCGCTCATATTCCAGCGTCTTCATCGCAACCATCCAGCCCTGCCCTTCTTCGCCGACAAGGCCCGACGCCGGAATGCGCGCATCGGTGAAAAAACATTGGGTGAACCCATATTCGCCCGTTAGCTTTTTCAAACGCCTCGTCTCGATGCCGGGGATTTTCATGGGCGCGAGGAAGAAACTTAGCCCCGCATATTTGCTCGGCCCGTCGTTCGAGGTGCGCGCGAGCAGAATCATATAATCGGCGCGGTCGCCGAGCGAGGTCCAGATTTTCGAGCCGTTGATGACATATTCGTCGCCATCCCGCACGGCCTTTGTCTGGGCGCTACCGAGGTCAGACCCGTGTTCGGGCTCGGAAAAACCCTGACACCAGATTTCCTCCGCGCTGAGCATCGGCTTGATATAGCGGCGCTTATCCTCCTCACGCCCGATGTCGAGCAGCAAAGGCCCGGTCCAGCCATTGGCAATCGCGTTGATCATGATCGGCGCATCGTGGCTTTTCATGATCCGCGTGGCGATGCGCTGATATTCGGGATGCATCCCGTGGCCGCCATATTCGACCGGCCAGGACATCCCGAAATAGCCCGCCTCGTAAACCTTGCGCTGCCAGTCGCGCAGGAAATCGAACTGCTGGTCGGTGGACACTTCCATGAAGGTCAGCGGCAACATAAAGCCAGGGTCGCGCACGCTGTTCTCGGCAAACCAAGCGTCGCACTGTTGCTCGAAATCGGCGAGTTCTTGGGGGTTGGGTTTGCTCATGGGCGATTCCTCTCTTGCTGTTTAATTGCGCGATTAAA
>CAZQBS010000014.1:0-6178 GCA_964591835.1 uncultured Sphingorhabdus sp.
CCGCCGCGTTCGTCGATGTCGGCGATGATCTCAAAGACGCGACGTTCAATATCGTCAGTGAGCGCCTCGACATAATAGGACCCGCCCATCGGATCGGACACATGGACGGCACCAGTTTCTTCGGCAATGATCTGGCTGGTGCGGAGCGACAACGTAACAGCCTCCTCGGTTGGAAGCCCGAGCGCCTCGTCATAGGCATTGATCGTCATGCCGTTAACACCCGACAGCACAGCGGCAAGTGCACCATAAGCATTACGGACAAGGTTATTCAGCGGTTGCTGCGCGGTCAGGAGCGAGCCCGCGGTCTGCGCGTGGATTCGAGCTTGTAACGCGCTGCTTTTGGTACAGCCAAAGCGTTCTTTGTTGACCTTCGCATACACTCGGCGAAGCGCTCGGGTCTTGGCAACTTCCTCGAAGAAATTTTCACCATAACGGACGTGGAAACCAAAGCGTGGCACAACACTGTCGGGGTTTATGCCAAGGCTTATGCACTCTTCGTTCACTGCGATAATCGCAGCGATCGAATAGGCGACCGCCTGCACATTGTTGGCGCCTGCTTCGCAAATATTATGCTCACTGATCGTAAGTGTATTCCAGAGTGGAACATGTTCGGCGCAGTATTTCGCTATATCTGCAACTAGGCGATAGCTTCCCCGAGGAGAAAAGTTAGTGCCGCCACTGTGACCAAAAAAGTCCCAAATATAATTGGTGATATTTCCACCCAGCTTGTCGAACGCGAAACCGCGCCGTCTTGCCGCCGCGAGGTAAAGACCAAGCATTCCAGGCGAGCCGGCGTTGAGCACCATCGACACGGTAGTCTTTTCGAGATTTTTTCCGTCCAGAAGAACTTCGTAGTCGCTCGCCTTGCAGACGGAAATGCCGCAATCACCGATACTGCCGCGAACACCGGGATGGTCCGGGTCATAGCCCATCGAAGTCGGCATATCGAATATGAAGTTATAGGCTTCCCGGTCGAAATAGCCCTTCGATCCGCCTTCTTGGAGCAGCAGGTCCATACGCTCGCGCGTCTGGGCCGGAATTCCATATCCGATGATCTGCAAGTCCATCCACGGTTGGTATTGGTAATGGATCGGATATATCCCACGAGTATATGGATATTGCCCCGGCATCTCGGCTTCATTGCCTGACCGGTCGAGGCCCGAATAGACGGGATCAATTTCAACTCCGGACCGGTTCCGTGCTATGAAGGAACGGTCGGCATACCGCGCCGCGACCGTGCGCTGCCAATTTGCAAACGCGCTATCGCTTACTTGTGCGTCTAAAGTCGCCATAAGACCCAGTTCCCCGCAGTTAGCATCCGAAATTATTTCCTCCATGACCCGATCTACAGCACATATGTGCGGTGATTCCGGCAAGCCATAAACGAGATTCGTTCTTATGGTCCAACAATTGGATTGTCTAGTTGAAATCGAAATGGTAGTGATCTCGCTGCGCGTGGAGATGGCTCAAACTAGGCGCCGATAGAATACTCTGATCTAGCTGAACGTTGGTTTTTGTCGCAACTTTGTGATGGCTGCCTTTCTCAGGAACCGTTTAAGCTTATATTCGGAAAAATGGCCTGCTGCCGGTTTGATGGACACCGAGATTGGCTCATTCATGCTACACCGGCTTCGCGTTCGAAGTCGATGGGGCTTCGGTATCCGATGGTCGAGTGCCTTCGGATGGGGTTGTAGAAGCATTCGATGTAATCGAACACATCGGCCTTGGCTTCGTCCCGTGCCCTGTAGACCTTTCTCGCGGTCCTTTCGGTCTTGAGCGAGGAGAAGAAGCTCTCCATCGCGGCATTGTCCCAGCAGTTTCCTGATCGGCTCATTGAGCAGGCAACATCATTGTCGGCCATCAGCCGCTGGAACTGCTCGCTGGTATATTGGCTGCCCTGATCCGAGTGATGCAGCAGTGCATCAGGCTTGCCGCGCCGCCAGATCGCCATGATCAGCGCGTCGGTGACGAGTTGAGCTGTCATCTCGGCTTGCATCGACCATCCGACGACACGCCGCGAGAACAAGTCGATCACGGCCGCGACATAGCGCCAACCTTCGGCAGTCCAGATGTAGGTGAAGTCAGCCACCCACTTCTGGTTGGGTCCGCCAGCGGTGAACTGGCGGTCCAGCACATTGTCGGCGATGACCGAGCGTTCACCGGTATCCTTGGGCAGTCCGCGCCGACGCGGTCGTGCCCGCAGACCTTGTGCGCGCATCAGCCGCTCGATCCTGTGTAGGCCGCATCGATAGCCCTCGGCCAGCAGGTCGTGCCAGACACGCCTGGCGCCATAGGTGCGGAAGCGTGTGACATGGCTCGCCCTGACCCTGGCACCGATCTCCTCGTCGCTTCTGGCGCGGGCAGATGGCGCACGGGTGAGCCAGGCATGGAAGCCGCTGCGCGAGACCCCGAGAGCCCCGCAGATCCACGATACCGGCCAGATATCTCGGTGCTTCGCGATGAAGGCGAACCTCACAGGGAGTCCTTCGCAAAGTAGGCCGCGGCTTTTTTTAGAATGTCGCGCTCCGCCTTGAGCTTCGCCACTTCCTTGCGCAAACGCGCTAGCTCCAGCTGCTCTGGCTTCATCTGGCCATGCCCCGGAAATGCCGATGCCGGATCGCTGCCAAAATCGCGCACCCAGTTGCGCAGCACCGTCTGGTGAACATCCAGATCCCGCGATGCTTGCGCAAAGCTGACACCGCGTTCCTTGATCAACTTCACTGCTTCGAGCTTAAACTCGCGCGTAAACTTCCGTCGTTCCATGCTGTACCTCCAGTTCGATAAAACACCTTATCTCGGTGTCCATCAAACCGGCAGCAGGCCAAAAGACCGGCCGTCAGCGTAAGGCCCAGTTTCTGCCACCAATCTTTCTAGCGCGAACTCGTGAATGAAGAGCAGCAATTAGTTGGCCAGCTGCCTCCAACGGACGTCAAGAATGTTAGCGCGATGAGAATTGGAGGCATCTCCAAATTCGATGGTCCAAAACTTACGCCATTGCATGTGAGCGGCTTGCTTTATGAAGCATACCACCTGTTACCTTAGGTAACAAAACATCGTGGCTACTCCCGAATACATGAGGATCATCAGGGATAATGACTGTTGAAAATGCAGCGTTCTTAAATAGATACAGACGTATGTGGGCCCAACGATTCGCTCTTTTAATCAGTAGGTCGCTGGTTCGAACCCAGCAGGGCTCACCATATTGTTTGTTAAAACAATAACTTATCTTATGGCAAGTTTAGAGTGGTCTTGAAGATGATACCCCTAGGTAACATTTGCTAAATTAGAAAATTGAACCTGTTTTGATCTCATGAAGCCGGGTTGCGGCGAAATTCTCTCCCGAGGAGCCATTTCTGTGTGGTAAACAACCACTATAGAAGGATAATTCGCAGACACCCCGGGCTACAACAATGTCGATCAGGGGTTAATCCACAGATTAGCGAACGGGCTTCAAGGGCATTTTCTGCCAATTTTGTGAGTTCGGCAATGTCTATATTATATGGCGCATGCCGGACCGAGCATGCGCGTTTTCCATTTAAATAAAACTCCGCCATTTGCTGACGCAGCCCATATCCACCTGAATGGCTGGGTCCGGCCCTTCTGCCCTTTGGCGTCGGACATTCCATCGGATAGGGTAATGCCCGAAAAATATTTGTATGCTCTGGGCGGCGTTAACTTTGGTAACGTGACAGATGAAGGGGCACCGCAATTTTTCCAGAAGCTTACACCCGGTGTGCCGCTGAAATTTACGAGAACGCTCGAGCAACTGCTGGTCGCAAGCGGCGGTAGCAATTTAAGCAAAACCATGTGGCTGAAATCAGAAATTGCCGACGCCGAAACAGACTTTCAGCAGGCCAACATTGCTGCTGGCACCGGGCATCGTGCCCGCCAAGAATGCCTTGCTCGCTAGCCGCAAACGGTTCGGACAGGGCAACTTGAAGGAAGAGAAAACAGATTATGACAAGAACTCTTACCCATCTTGACCGCCTTGAAGCCGAGGCAATCCACATCATGCGCGAGGTTGTGGCCGAAGCTGAAAAGCCCGTCATGCTCTATTCGGTCGGCAAAGACAGCGCGGTAATGCTGCATCTGGCGCGGAGGGCATTCTATCCTTCGCCCCCGCCCTTTCCTTTGCTGCACGTCGATACAACCTGGAAGTTCAAAGCGATGTACGAACTGCGCGAGAAAGCAGCGCGCGACGCCGGGATGGAATTGCTGGTCTATCAAAACCCCGAAGCGATTGAACGCGGGATCAACCCGTTCGATCACGGATCGCTGCATACCGATATGTGGAAGACCGAAGGCTTGAAACAAGCGCTCGACAAATACGGGTTCGACGTGGCCTTTGGCGGCGCGCGGCGCGATGAAGAGAAAAGCCGCGCCAAGGAGCGCATCTTTTCGTTCCGTACTGCGGCACATGGCTGGGACCCGAAGAACCAGCGGCCCGAGTTGTGGAACCTGTACAATGCTCGCAAGGCGAGATCCGAGAGCATCCGGGTATTCCCGATCTCGAACTGGACCGAGCTCGATATCTGGCAATACATCCATCTTGAGAATATCGAGATCGTGCCGCTGTACTTCAGCGCACCGCGCCCCACGGTCGAGCGCGATGGAATGCTGCTGATGGTCGATGATGACCGCTTCGCTCTGAAAGACGGCGAAGTGCCTGTTGAACTTTCGATCAGGTTCCGCACCTTGGGCTGCTATCCGTTGACCGGCGCAGTCGAAAGCACCGCTGCAACCTTGCCCGAAGTTATTCAGGAAATGCTCCTCACCACCACCTCCGAACGCCAGGGACGCGCCATCGACCATGATCAGGCTGCAAGCATGGAGAAAAAGAAGCAGGAGGGGTATTTCTGATGTCCGAGGATGTGATCTACAAGACCGATGATCTGATTGCTTCGGATATCGACGCCTATCTGGACGTTCACCAGCATAAGTCGCTACTGCGCTTCATCACCTGCGGCTCGGTCGATGACGGCAAGTCAACGCTGATTGGGCGGCTGTTATACGATTCGAAGATGATCTTTGAGGATCAACTGGCAACGCTCGAGTCCGATTCAAAGCGCATGGGGACACAGGGCCAAGAGATCGACTTCGCCTTGCTCGTCGATGGCCTTGCCGCCGAACGCGAACAGGGTATCACCATTGACGTTGCTTACCGCTTCTTCGCCACCGAAAAGCGCAAGTTCATTGTCGCTGATTGCCCGGGGCATGAACAATATACCCGTAATATGGTGACCGGCGCATCGACCGCTGACTTGGCGGTCATCCTGATCGACGCGCGCAAGGGTGTGCTCGTCCAGACACGGCGGCATAGCTATCTGGCCAAGCTGCTGGGTATTCGCAACATCGTGCTTGCGGTCAACAAGATGGACCTGATCGATTATGATCAGGCGAAGTACGACGCAATCCTTGCCGATTACACCGCCTTTGCGACCAGCATCGGGATTACCGATTTCACCCCGATGCCAATTTCCGGTTTCAAGGGCGACAATATCACCGAAAAGTCGGAAAATACCCCTTGGTACACCGGCCTGCCGCTTATGGCGCATTTGGAAAGCGTTGCACTCGACAACGAGGCCGACCAAGGCAAAGCGCTGCGTATGGCGGTGCAGTGGGTCAACCGGCCCAATCTCGATTTTCGTGGGTTCTCGGGACAGATTGCAACCGGGACGGTGCATCCAGGCGATGCCATACGCGTGCTGCCTTCGGGCAAAACCTCGACGATAAGCAAGATCGTTACGCTGGACGGCGACTTGGATGAAGCCGTTGCAGGTCAGTCTATCACGCTATGCTTTGCAGATGAAATCGATTGTTCGCGCGGCGATGTTGTCGCATCCGCCGCCAACCCGCCAGAAGTGTCCGACCAGTTCGAAAGCACCATTGTCTGGATGGCCGATGATGCGCTAATCCCCGGACGGGCTTATTGGTTGAAGCTCGGCACGCAGATGGTGTCGGCGACCGTCCATGTGCCCAAATATACCGTCAACGTTAACACTATGGAGCATATGGCGGCGAAGACGCTGGAGTTGAACGCCATAGGTGTCGCCGAAATTTCGACAGATAAACCCGTCGTGTTCGAACCCTACCTCGATAATCACACGCTTGGCGGTTTCATCCTGATCGACAAGATCAGCAATGCGACCGTTGCTGCGGGGATGCTGCACTTCTCTTT